>DBGBVX010000121.1:0-27491 GCA_048370055.1 Candidatus Gallimonas sp.
CGCTCTTCTATGGTAAAATGGTGGTAGTTCATACAGATCTCCTTTGACGTAAATTGGTTTCGCAACTCTATTTTACCACAGATTTGTATGAACTACTTTTTTTCTCCCTCATCTGTTGCACTTAATAGTATAATTCACCAACGCCCGAAAAGAGCTCCGCAAAAGCGGAGCTCTTCTTTTATTCCGTTGTTCAGTTGCGGCAGACGTAATTGTACAGCTTGTCGAGAAGGGAAGAGGAGATATGCCCGCGGAATCTTCCGAAGTAGATGAACACTTTCGAGAAGAACTCGCGGTTATCGCCGCCGATCACATAGCCGGGCAGGTAGGAAAGATCGCCGTACTTGTTCGCGATGAACAGGTCGCCGAATTCGTTCTTTTCCTGCGGGGTAAGGCTGTTGATGAAGGAATCGTAGGTGTACTGCGAAGCGTCGTACGTCGGTACGGGCGCGGGTGCAGGCTGAGGCTGCGCGAACACGGGCGCCGGCGTGGACTGATAGGTCGTCGAGGCAGCCGTCGCGGAATCGGGCGCGGGTTCGGGTTCGATGCCCTTCGCAAGCGCCGCCATGCTGCGCTCGAATTCGCTCATCGGCGATTCCTTCTGCGTCTGAGGCGCGGGAGCGGGTGCCGGCGCGGGCGCGGGTTCCGCCTGTGCGGCGGCGGGCTGCTGCGCGGCGGGCGCGCTGTAATAAGGCATCGGATAGAAGGGCATCATGGGCTGCTGCCCGTACATCGCAGGCGTCACGTTCACCGTCACGTTCTGAGGCGTCTGCGCCTCGGCGGGCTTGGGCTGAACGTTTACCGTCACATTCTTGGCAACATCCTGCGACCCTTCCGAAACGACTGCGTTTGCGGGAGCCGCCGCGGCGGGCGCGGGAAGCGCAGCCACGGGCGCGGGGGCAGGGGCGCGGTCGGCAACTGCGCCGATGGCGCTGCTCGCCTCTTCCGCTTCCTTCTTGCGGGCAGACGACGCCTGCGCGATGGCGATGACGATGGAGAGCAGGAACGCCGCAAGAGGCGCCGCAAGCAGCAGGATGCTGTTGAGAAGATCGTCCTTAAAGTTGCTCCACTCGAGCATGAGCCCGTAGGAGATCACGGTGCAGACCGCCGCGGCGAGCAGAAGCCCGTAGCGGACCGCGTCGAACACATACGCCTTTTTCGCGGTCAGACGGATGGAGGTCGCGAGGAAGGTGAGCGCAACGAGCGCAAAGAGCGCGATCGCGGAGATCGCAAAGAAGAGTTCCTCTTTGATGTTCGTCGCCATTAGAAGCACCATCGCGGAGCGCGAGTTGCAGAGGGAGTAGATGCACAGCGCGGTGAGCAGGAAGAGGATGAGGTCCAAAAGCCCCATGCCCTTACGGCGCGCAAGCGCTGCGATCACAAGGCAGATGAGCGCCACGCCCGCCACGATCGCGGTGGGGATGTCGAACATCATGCGCGAAAATCCGTTGCCGCCCAAAAGGACGCGCGCCGTAAAGAACGCATAGGCAAAGAGACCGCCGTAGCCGAGCAAAACGCACACGAGGCTCGTCATCGCGCAGTTCTTCGCCGCCTTGCGCGAGCAGAAACTCACGATGAGCGTGACGAGGGAGACGACGACCGCCACGGCGACCATCAGCGCGGAAAGCAGCTGCGAAAGCCCCGCCACGTTGAAGGGGTTGCTGAAAAGGCTCTTGACGTACGTCCATACGCCCACATCGAAGATGTTTTTCGTGTATTCGATCAGATAATCGATCAGCGACCCGCTGAGCGCGGCGCCCTCGGAGGCAGTGTACATCCAGTGGGTGAAGATATCCGTCCACTTGGAGAGGAGCCCCAAAAAGAGCCCGCCCACCGCAATGATAAATGCGATGACGGCGAGCGCGCGGTATCCGCCTGCGGAAGGCTTGCGTTCATCCGCCGCGGCGACCATGCCCGCGTTTACTTGTTCGTTCACAGATTGGCTCATAGTTTTACACTCCGGAAAAGATTTTGTAAAAAATGCGGAATGCCGCACATTTCCTATGTTTGAATACATTATAGCATACCATGTACGAGGTGTCAATACGGATGGGGCAAAAAAGAAATTTTTGTGCACTTTTTTATGTGCGCAATGTATGAAAATCCGATAAAAAAGCGGACATGGTCGGGGCGTTTTTCCAAAAAGCCTTGATATTTCCAATGTAAGATGGTATAATTATGGCAGGATGCGGGTAAAAATATCCATATCGCCGGAAGGGGGAACACACAGATGAAAGCGGCGCTTGCAGAGCTCAAAAAAATTCTTGCCGAGGTGCTCGAAAAAACGGGCGCGGAAGTGCGGCTTTCTCCCCGCGGGGGCGATGAAACGCGCTTTACCCTTACATATTGCGGCGAACGCGTCGACGCATGGATCGACGGCGCGGGCGAGGGCGCGGAACGCGAGGCGAAACTCATCGGATATCTCGTCGAAAACGCCGATTCGCGCACGCTCATCCCCGCGCGGGAGGACGCGCTCCGCACCATCCTCCTCGGGGAGGGGGGCGGTTGGTACGCCTTCCGGTTCATGACGAAGTTCAACCTTTCGGACGGGACGTGCGTCGCATTGGATATCGTGCCCGACAAACGCCTGTCCGAGGCGTACACGCAGCTCGAGCGCACGCTCTCCGAATCGCAGGATATGGTCGTGCGCATGGATGATAACCGCGTCGCCGTCGTACACTTTGCCGACGGCGAACAGAGCGCCTACGAATTCGGCGAATTTCTGCGCGGGTCGCTGTACGAGGAACTCGGCGTCCGTGCAAGCATCGGCATCGGGTGCGAGGTCGCGTCCTTTGCCGAGATCGCCCGCTCCTATCTGCAGGCGGTCACCGCGGTGCGAGTGAGCGCCATCTTCCACAACGTGGGCGAGGTGCACTCCTACCGCGAGTATCTGCTCGTCAAACTTTTGGAGGACCTCCCCAAGAGCCGCATGCAGGAATACTTGGAACAGTTCCGCGCCGAGAGCGCGGAGGAGATCTTCGAGGACGAGGAGATGGTCGAGACGGCGGAGGCGTTCCTCGAGAGCAGCCTCAACGTTTCGGAGACGAGCCGCAACCTCTTCATGCACCGCAACACGCTCATGTACCGTCTGGATAAGATCGAGCGCGTCACGGGGCTTAATATCCGCAAATTTTCGGACGCGGTCACCTTCCGCATTCTGTCCGTGCTCTATAAACTCATGCAGTCGTGATCAGGAGAAAAAGTATGCAGAACAAGAAACGCGATCATAAAGACGCCTCTTCCGCGCCCGCCGCGGGGGAGGATTTCTGGCAGGAGGAGGGCGCTGCCGCGCCCGCCGCGCCAAAAAAGGGAAAAAAGCGCGCCATTGCCATCGTGCTCGCCGTCGTCATCGCCGCCGTAGGGTTTCTCGCGGGGTGGCTCGGGAGTTGGTATTCGCGCGACGCGCGCCTGAGAAAGCTCTCGTGGCTCATCGATACGCTCGATAAAAATTACTATCAGGAAGTCGATCTCGACGCGCTGTATGAAGCGCTCTACGGTACCGTCGTGCCCGATCAGTTCTCCTATTTTTACACCGCGGCGGAGTATGAACAGCTCATCGCCGAGAGTCAGGGGCAGAACGAGGGCGTCGGCATCAGCATGTTCGAAACGGACGGAAGGGTGCAGCTCTTTTCCGTCGTCGAAAATTCGCCCGCCTGCCTCGTGGGACTGAAAAGGGGCATGTACATTCTCGGTTGGTCTGAGGTCGGCGGCGCCGTCTCCACGGGCGGCACGGAGGCGCTCAGCGCATTTATCACCGCGCAGGACGGAGATTTCGTGCTGTACGCGGGCTTTTCGGCGGACGAAACGCCCGCCGCCGCCAATGCCTACACGGTGCGGAAAAGCGATTACCGCGCGGCGTACTGCGTTTACCGCGACAGCGAGTCGACGTACGCGTTCCGCGGCGAGACATCGCCCGCGCTCACCGACGTGACCGAAACCGCGGGCGCGCTCGCGGGGTTGGACGGGGATACGGCGTATATCCGCCTCGACGGGTTCGACGGCAACTGCCGCACCGAGTTTGCCGCCTGCCTCGCCCTCATGAAGGAGCGCGGCAGGACCAACCTCATCATCGATCTCCGCGGCAACGGCGGCGGATATCTCACCGATCTTCAGGATATCGCCTCCCATCTCCTCCGCAACGCGGAACGCAGCGATCCCGCGGTGGCGGTCGCCGTCTACCGCGACGGTTCCAAACGCACATACCGCGCGACGGGCAACGATTTCAACGAGTATTTCACCGCGGACAGCCGCGTCACCGTGCTCGCGGATGAAAATTCCGCCTCGGCGTCCGAGTGTCTCATCGGCGCGCTCGTGGACTACGGCACCATCGGCTACGACGATATCTATATCCGCCGCGACGCGGAAACGGGCGTGTGCCGCACTTACGGGAAGGGCGTGATGCAGACGACGTTTGCCTCGTCGGACGGCGACGCCTTCCGCCTCACCGTCGCCGAAATTTTTTGGCCGAACGGCAGGAGCATCCACGGCACGGGCGTCACGCCCGCGGACGGCGCGCATGCCGTCACCGCGCCCATGCTCCCCGGCGAGACGGATACCTTCCTCGAACAGGTCGTCGCCGCGCTCGGCAGTTAACGCACGCAGGCGTTTTTCAGGTACTCTTCCAATACGTTCTTATCGGGGCCGCCCTCTTCGGGGCGGTCCTTTTGCGCGTTCTCTTCGGGCGGCGGCGCGGGCGCCGTTCCTTCGCCCGCGATCGCCGCGATGAGCGCGCGGTTCTCGCGGTAAAACTGCAAAAATTTCTGCATGGAAGCCCCGAGGTCGGGCTGCTGCATCAGCATGAGTATGACGAGTATGGCGATGGGTTGCATATCTCCATCGTATGCCGTGCGCAAAAACGGCGTTCCGTTCATAGTATGAAAAAGGAGGTGCCCATGAAGGATTTTGCAAGTTTTACGGGCGGGGAGGGCGTTCCCGCGTCGCTGTTGGAGGAGGCGCAGAAGATCGCCGCCTCGTACGACGGCAAGAGCGAAAACGAACTCCTGCGTTCCATCTATGCCCGCGCGGCGGAGGGCAAGCGGGCGGGTACGCTGACGAACGATCAGATTGACGCATTCTGCGCGCAGCTCGCGCCCATGCTCGATCCCGCAAAGCGCAAAAAGCTGTACAAGATCGCCGCGGAGCTGAAAAAGATGTGATCAGCCCTTCGCGCGGGCGATCTTTCTGAGCGCGTCCAAAAGGGCGTTCGCCTCCTGCATGCCCTGCGCGGGGGCGAACGAGGCGCGCACGAGCCCTTCGGGGAAGGTCCCGAGCGCCTTGTGCGCGAGGGGCGCGCAGTGCAGCCCGCCGCGTACGGCGATGTCGTACTCCTCGGAGAGGATGTCGGCAAGCTCTTCGGAGGGGATCTTCGCATGCGCAAATGCGCATATCCCGCACGGGTTGGGCGAAAAGTACGCCTTATAGCCGCGCATGGTGGAGAGCCCGTCGTGCACCGCGCCCGTGACCGCGATGAGCTTGCGCGCGCCCTCGCTGCGCCGCGCCTGCACGACGAGCGCCCCTTCGAAGAGGGAGCACACCGCGGGGTAGGAGATCGTCCCGCTCTCCAACCGGTCGGGGTAAAAGGCGGGCATGTCGAGGTTGAAGCTCTCGCTTCCCGTGCCGCCGAAGGTAACGGGATCGGGGTAGGCGCGGTCGGAAAAGAGGAGCGCGCCCGCGCCCTGTATGGCGTTCATCCCCTTGTGCCCCGCGAGCGCGAGAAAATCGATGCCCGCCGACCGCATTTTTATGGGCAGGTGCCCCGCGCCCTGCGCGCCGTCCACGGCAAAGAGCACGCGCTCGGGCAGGCGCGCGCGGATCGCGAACAGGTCGGGCATTTCGCCCGTCACGTTGGAGGCGGAGGTCACGCAGCACAGCCTTGTTTCGGGTTTTATGAAGGAGGCGACCGTCTCGGGCAGGATCTTTCCGTCCACGAGCGGGGTCACGGAATAGGTCACGCCGCGCGTCTTTTTCGCATATTCGAGGGGGCGGAGCACGGAATTGTGTTCGAGGCAGGTCGTCACAACGTGATCGCCCGCGCGGAGCGTGCCCAAAATGGCGATATTCAGCGCCTCGGTGCAGTTTTTCGTGAACACGACGCGCTCGAACCCGTAGCCTTCGAACAGGTCGCTCAGCAGCCTTCTGCACGCGAGCACGCGTTCGGCGAGGGCGACGGAACGGCGGTGTCCGCTCCGCCCGGGATTGGCGCAGTCCTGCAGCGAGGCGAGCACGGCGCTGACGACTGAGGCGGGCTTTTCGCCGCCCGTCGCGGCGTTATCAAGGTATATCATACCTATATTTTACGAAGTCGAGGAAGCAAACATGACAATGCTGGCAGTTTTCCGTTCCCGCGCGCAGGCGCTCGACGCGCTCGCGCTCCTGAAGGGCGCGGGCGTGCCCGTGCAGGCGGTTTCCACGCCCAAAGAGGCGGGGATCGGATGCGGGATCTCGGTCAGGTTCGAGGGAAAATTCTTCCCGCGGGTGCGCGCGATCGTCGCCGCGCGCCGCTATTCGGCGTTTTGGGGGTATCTGCGCGCCTGCGGGGGCGCTTTTATGCGCTGCTGAGATTTTTGCGCGCCCGCGGCTTGCTTTTTTGCGCGCGCGGGTATATAATATGCGCGTATGAACACGACCGATGAAATTCTGAACGAACTTGAACGGCTGTATCCGGACGCCGTTCCCGCGCTTTCGTTCCGCTCGCCCTACGAGCTCCTCGTCGCCGTCATCCTCTCGGCGCAGTGCACGGACGAACGCGTGAACAAAGTGACGGCGGAACTCTTCAAAGAGCACGATACGCCGCAAAAAATGCTCCTCCTTTCGCAGGAGGAGTTGGAAAAATACATCTATTCGTGCGGATTTTACCGCAACAAGGCGGCGCATATCCTCTCCGCCTCGCGCGATATCCTCGAAAAATTCGGCGGGGAAGTGCCTGCCACGCTCGAGGAACTCCGCACGCTCGCGGGCGTGGGGAGAAAGACGGCGAACGTCGTGTATGCCGTCGCGTTCGGCGGCGACGCCATCGCCGTGGATACGCATGTGTTCCGCGTCTCCAACCGCCTCGGGCTCGCCTCGGGCAATACGCCCGAAAAGGTGGAGGAGGGGCTGTGCAAGGTCATCCCGAAAGAGAAGTGGTCGCGCGCGCATCATTGGCTCATCTACCACGGGCGGCGGGTGTGCCATTCGCAAAAGCCCGACTGCGGGCACTGCACGCTCGCGCCCTTCTGCAAATTTTTCCATCAGGGGTAAGAACGCCCGCCCGTTTCGGGCGGCGTATGAAAGCGCCCTCCTTTGCGCAATCTGCGTGAAGGAGGATTTTTTATGACCAATCTTACGGCAAAAGACGTAGACGTGCTCACGCACCTTCTCACGGGGGAGGAAATTGCGTGCAAGAAGGCGAAGATCTATTCGAACACGCTCATGGACGCGGCGCTCGCCGAGGAGATGGAGAACATCTCCAAGGCGCATGCGGAGCGCTTCGCGGCGCTGTACACCATTTTGGGAGGGAAGGCATGAAACAGAGCAAACGCGACATCGCGCTCAACGAAAAAGACGCCCTTCAGGACCTTCTCGACGCGGAAAAACTGCTCATGAACTATTACGCGACGGCGCTCTCCGAGGGCAGCAGCGCGGGCTTCCGCAAAAAGATCTTCAAACTTTACGGCGAGCATGCCGATACGCAGTTTCTGGTGTTCGAACAGATGCTCTCGCGCGGGTATTACGAGGTGCAGCCCGCCGAGAAAATGATGATCGACCAAAAGACGGAGATCTTTTCCAAGGTGAAAAAGCAGATCGCCGAATAAAAAAGCGGTCTTGACAGCGCCCCGAAAGCGTGGTATACTGTTGCCATGACAAAGGGGGAGGCATGCGCATGAAAAAGGATCGGGAGAACGTTGACCGCGTCGATCGGGACGCGTACGAACGCGAACAGGACCGCCTGCGCCGCGAGCGCGAGGCGATCGCCGAAATGGCGGGCGAGGAACCCTGCGAAGAGGGCGAAAAGCCCGAAGAAGGGCAGTGATCGCCCTGTAAACGAAAATTCAGGATGCGGGCGGGTCGCTTTTGCGATCCGCCCGCATCGCGCGTATGCGGTCATTTTCTTTGTATCCGGCGGGAAAGCGCCGCCTGCGGGAAAACCTGCGGGAAAAATTTCATCAAAAATTACAAAAAACCGTTTACAATTTTTCGCTTATCGGTTACAATAGGGGGCGGCACAATATAATAATAGGGAATACAGATCGGCATGAACAACAGCAAAAAGCACAAAAAACTCTCCATTTTTCAACGCGTGACGCTCATCGTCGCGCTTGTCTTTCTCGTCGTGGGGCTTGCCTGCCTCGGCTCCTTCCGCGGTACGGGCAGCGCCTATGAACTCAAGTCGGAAGTGGGCGGCGAGCAGCCTGCCGTCGTCTTCGAGCTTCCGTCTTCGCTCACCGAGGAGGCGGACGGCGAAACGCAGTCGGTGCGGGTGCAGGTCGTCGCCGTATACGCCAACGTGGGCGCGGTCTATCAAAGCGCCGGCGAAAGCGGAACGCTCCGCATCGTATGGTCAAGCGGGACAAGCTTTAATAATACGTCGTCGCGCCGTGCCGATCTCACCTTCGAAAATTTCACTGCCGATCCCGGCGCGGATGAGGACGCGACCGTGGCGCAGCTGTATAATTGGGCGGCGTTCCCCATCCCCGAGGACGGATGGCGCATGAACAGCTACCGCTATGTGCAGCTCACCGCGCGCAACTGCAACATGCTCGTGAACGAAATCGTCTTCGTGGGCGAAAAGCTTGACGCCAATAACGAGAGGACGGGCGAGCTGTGCGTCATCCCCGCAACGGTCAGATCCGCCACGCCGCTCGTGGGGGAGACGAGCGAAGACGCCGCTTTGGCGGCGGGCGCGCTGTTGGACCGTCAGAGCGCTATCCCCACGGAGAGCGGGTTCCGCTTCTTCAGCTATTCGGCGGAAGAGCGCACCGTGCTTTCCACCATTTCCGAGATGCGAATGGGCGGCGCTTACGGCGCGGGCAACGTCTATGAGGGCGAGCGCGTATACGGCTCGCTCGGCGTGGATATCCTCGCGCTCGGAACGCTCATCTTCGGCATGAGCCCCTTCGGGCTGCGCTTTTTCGCCATGCTTGCCGCCTTCGGCACGCTGCTTCTCGGCGCGAATTTCGTGCGCAGGTTTTCCGGCAGCGACAAGGCGGGCATGATCTTTGCGATCCTGTTCGCGCTCGCGGGCTTTACGCTCGCGCTCGGCGGACTTGGCACGCCCCTCATGATCGGCGCGTTCTTCTTCGTCGCCTCGCTCGATCTGTGCCACCGCTTCTATGCGCGCGGCATGCAGAAGAAGGGCTTTGCGGGCTGTCTGCCCCTCATCGGCTCGGGGCTCTTGGGCGCGTGCGCGGTGTGCGTGCACGGCGCGCTCGTCATCCCCATGGTCGGGGTCGTCGTGCTCTTTGCTTTGGGCATGGTGCGCCAATTCCGCGCAAGAAGATACCATCTCGACAAGGCGATCGAAGAGGCTGAGGCGCAGCCCGAGGCACCCGTGTCCGCGGCGGAGCCGCAGGAAGAGGTCGAGCTCGCCCCTGCAAAGCGCAGGGTCGCCGAAGTCGTCTCGGAATACCGCTATAAAAATACGGCGGCGATCGCGTCGTTCGCGGCAAGTTTCGTCGTCGGCGCGCTCATCATCGCCATTCTCGCCATGCTGCCCGCCTCCTTTGCATACGTCAAACTGTACGATGACCCCGCCTCGCCTTCGCTCAACATCTTTGCGCTCATGTGGAAGGCGTTTGCGGGCGGTTTCGTCGGCGTAAACGCGGGCGTCTCTTCGGGCTCCGCGTGGAACATCTTCCGCGTCATCTCCCGTGCGGACGGCGCGGCGTTCTCGGGCGTGTGGGGCGCTTTCGTCAACCCCGTCTGCCTTCTGGCGCTCGCCTTCGCCGTATGTTGGATCGTGCGCGGCATCGTGCGCATCCTGCTCGCAAAGGATTGGGGGAAGGCGGAGCGCAGGATCGTGCGCGAGATCGCCATACCGCTTGCAGGCGCGTTCTTGTGCGTGGTCGCGGCGCTCGTCGCCAAAGACGCGGCGCTGTTCGTGCTCCTTGTATACCTCTTCGGGTTCGCGCTCGCTTCGGGCGGCGTGAAAACGCTCACGGAGGCGGAAGGAAAGGCGGGCAAAGCGGCGCGCGTAACGGCGTGGGTGCTGTTCGGCTTACTCGCCGCCATGTTCGTGCTCTACTTCGTGTTCTCCGTCGGGATCCCGCTCCCCGCGGCGCTCATCACAAGACTGTTCGGTTGAAGACCGAAAGGGGGAGAGAGTATGGTCGCGAAAATCGTCTGCTACGCCCTGAACGGATTGGAGGGCGTTCCCGTCGAAGTGGAGACGGACGTCAACCGTGGGATCCCCGCCTACGAAATGGTGGGGCTGCCCGATACGGCGGTCAAGGAGTCCAAGGAACGCGTGCGTTCGGCGCTCAAAAACAGCGGGCTCCTCTTCCCCATGAACAAGATCACCATCAACTTCGCGCCTGCGGATATCCGCAAGGAGGGCGCCTCGTTCGACCTCGCCGTCGCCGTCAGCCTCCTCAAGGCGAGCGAACAGCTCGTCGGCGCCGATACCGAGGGGATCGTCTTTTTGGGCGAGCTTGCCCTCAGCGGCGATATCCGTCCCATCGCGGGGCTGCTGCCCATCCTCATTTCGGCGAAGGGGCACGGATTTTCCCGCTTTATCGTTCCCGCCGCCAACGCGCGGGAGGCAAGTTTTTTGGGCGGGGCGCAAATCTATCCCGCCAATACGCTCTCCGAGGTGGTGCGCCACCTCACGGGTGCGCAGCCCATCGCGCCCCTCGCGACGCAGACCTTTCTCCCGCATGCCGCGGGGAAGGGCGGCGCCGATCTCAAATACGTCAAAGGTCAGCCCGTCGCGCGCCGTGCGCTCGAGATCGCCGTCGCGGGCGGGCATAATCTGCTCCTCGTGGGGCCTCCCGGCACGGGCAAGACGATGCTCGCGCGCTGTCTGCCCACCGTCATGCCCGACCTCACCTTCGAAGAGGCGCTCGAGATCACCAAGATCCATTCCGTCGCGGGCACGTTGGGGGAGGAGGGCATCGTCACGGAGCGCCCCTTCCGCACGCCGCACCACACCGCCACGGTGGTCGCGCTCTGCGGCGGCGGGAACCGCGTCGTGCGCCCGGGCGAGATCTCGCTCGCGCACGGCGGCGTGCTCTTTCTGGACGAGCTCCCCGAATATCAGCGCTCCGCGCTCGAGGCGCTCCGTCAGCCTTTGGAGGACGGCAAGATCACCGTTTCGCGGGCGAGCGGCACCGTCTCCTTTCCCGCCCGCTTCATGCTGTGCGCGAGCATGAATCCCTGCCCGTGCGGCAACTACGGCTCCGCCGACCGCGTGTGCACCTGCACGCCCGCCGAGATCAGGCGTTACCGCCGCAAGGTCTCGGGGCCGCTCCTCGACCGCATCGACCTGCAGGTGGAAGTGGACAACGTGGCGTACGACGAGCTCGCGTCGGCGGACGTGTGCGAGAGCTCCGCCTCCGTCAAGGAGCGTGTGGATATGGCGCGCCGCATTCAGCGGAGCCGCTTCGAGGCGAGCTCCGCCACCGTCAACGCCGAGATGGGCGAGCGTGAATTGGAAGAGTTCTGCCCGCTCACCCGCGAGAGCGACGAGATCCTCCGCGCCGCCTTCGAGCGGATGAAGCTCTCCGCCCGCGCAAGGAGCCGCATCGTCAAGGTCGCGCGCACCATCGCCGATCTCGCCGCGAGTGAAGAGATCCTGCCCGCGCACGTCTTCGAGGCGGTGTCGTACCGCATTTACGATAAAATGTAGAACGGTTCACACTTTTTTCCGCGAATTTGCGCGCGGCAATGCTGTAAGTGCAAAGAGCATAGCGCAGCTGCGTTTTTTGCGGAGAAAGAAAAGTCCTATCTCCGTGTTTTTTGCCGCGGAGACAGATAAACAAAAGCGAAAGAGGGGGCGCCATGGAGTATTCCGCCGCGGAAAGGGCGATCATATGGCTGTGCAGCCGTCCGGAGTTCGACAGCCGCACGCGCGCCGCGCTGCTGCGGGCGGTGGGCGACCCTGCGCGCATTTTTCCCGATTTCGAAAAAATTTGTTCTCGGGTGATACAATCGCCGCAAAACGGGTTATATAAAGGTGACCGCTTGTCCCGCGAGCGCGAGGCGGAAAAGCTCCTCGCTGCGCTCGGGGAAAAGGGATATTTTGCGGTCACGGCGGCGAGCGCCGATTATCCCGCGGCGCTTGAACACGTCTACGATCCGCCGCTCGTTCTGTACGGGGCGGGGAACAGGGCGCTGCTCGCGGAGCGGAAGTTCTGCATCGTCGGCTCCCGCGTCCTTCCGCCGTGGGCGGAAAAGACGGGAAGGAGCATTTCCGAGGCGCTCACGCAGCGCTTTACCGTCGTCACGGGGTTTGCCGAGGGCGGCGACAGCGCCGCGATCGCGGGCGCGCTCCCTTCGGGAAAGCTCATCTGCGTTCTGCCCAACGGGCTCGACGTCTGCTATCCCGCCTCGCACGCGCAGTTAAAGCGCGAGGTCGCAAAAAAGGGATTGCTCATCACGGAATACCCGCCCGAAACGGGCGTGCAGAAGTATTCCTTTCATGCAAGGAACCGCCTTCTGGCGGGGCTTTCGGAGGGCGTTTTGGTGCTCGCCGCAGGCAAAAAGAGCGGAACGCTCATCACGGCAGACTGCGCGCTCGAGTACGGCAGAGAGGTGTTCGCGCTCCCGCACAACGTGGGCGCGGCGCAGGGTGTCGGGTGCAACGAACTCATCAAAAAGGGCGCGTATCTGTGCACGGGCGCGGAAGATATCTTCGCCGCGTTCGGCATGGAGCCCGCCGCGCGCAAAACTTTCGTCCTTTCGGAGGGGGAAACGCGCGTGTTGGCGGCGCTCAAAGAGGCGGGCGAACTGCATGCGGCAGTCGTCGCCGAGCGGGCGGGCATGCCCGTCTACGAGGCGCAGGCGCACCTTTCCTCGCTGGAGCTCAAGGGGCTCGCCGTCAAGTCTGGCGGCAACCGCTACGCCCCGCTGTAAATATCGCAGAAAACGGACGCACGTCCGTGAAAAGGAGTCATATGGATCTCATTATTGTGGAGTCGCCGAGCAAGGCAAAGACGATCTCACGCTACTTAAAGGGAAAGTATCAGGTGGACGCCTCGGGCGGACACATCCGCGATCTTCCTCAAAAACAACTCGGCGTCGCCATCGACAATAATTACGAACCCCGCTACGTCGATTCGCCCGGTAAAGAGGCGGTCATCAAGCGCCTCGCCGACGAATCCGCACGGGCGGACAAAGTGTACCTCGCGACCGACCCCGACCGCGAGGGCGAAGCCATTTCATGGCATTTGCAGACGGTTTTGGGGCTTGATAAGAACGGCAAGAACCGCATCGAGTTCAACGAGATCTCGCCCAAAGCCGTGGAGGCGGCGCTCGAACACCCGCGCACCATCGACTACAACCTTGTCGACGCACAGCAGGCGCGCCGCGTTCTCGACCGCCTCGTGGGCTACAAGCTCTCGCCGCTTCTGAACGATAAGATCGGCAACGGGCTCTCGGCGGGGCGCGTGCAGTCGGTGGCGCTCAGGCTCGTCGTCGAGCGCGAGCGCGAGATACAGGCGTTCAAACCCGAAGAATATTGGACGATCGGCGTGGAATTGCAGGACGAAGGCAGGAAGTTCTCGCCCTTTAAGGCGGCGCTCGAAAAGTACAGGGGCAAAAAGCTCAAGATCGGCAACAAGGAGCAGGCGGACGCCGCGCTCGCCGCGCTCGCGGCGGGAAGGTACGCGGTCGCCTCCGTCAAAAAGACGGTCGCAAAGTCGCACGCGCCCGCGCCCTTCACCACGAGCACGCTTCAGCAGGATGCCTCCAACAAACTCGGCATGACCGCGCCCGAGACCATGCTCATGGCGCAGCACCTCTACGAAGGTATGGACGTGGAGGGGCTCGGGCACATCGCCTTCGTCACCTATATCCGTACCGACTCCACGCGCGTCTCTTCGGACGCGCAGGCGGCGGCGCGGCAGTACATCGAAGCGAACTACGGCAAGGAGTATCTCCCCGCCAAGCCCAATTTTTACGCCTCCAAGAAGGGCGCGCAGGACGCGCACGAGGCGATCAGACCCATCGATCTCACCCGCACGCCCGAGTCGGTGAAAAAGCTGCTCGATAAAAAGCACTACAACGTATATAAGCTCATCTACGAGCGCTTTATCGCCTCGCAGATGGCGGAGGCGCTGTACGACGCGATGCAGATCGAGATCGCAAACGGCGATTATACGCTCAAGGCGAGCGGCAGGGCGCTGAAGTTCGCGGGCTTTACCGCCGTGTGGCAGGAATCCAAGTCCGCCGGCAGCGAGGAAGAGGAGACGAAGGGGCTGCTGCCTCCGCTCGCGGAGGGCGATCCGCTCGTCTGTCTTTCCGTCAAGCCCGAGCAGAAATTCACAAAGCCTCCCGTGCGGTATACCGACGCTTCCCTCGTCAAGGCGATGGAGGATAAGGGCATCGGGCGCCCCTCGACGTACGCGACCATCATCTCCGTTCTCAACAAACGCAAGTACGTCGAAAAAGAGGGCAAGTACATGAAGCCCACCGAGGTCGCCTACCGCATCACCGATCTTCTCGTCAAGTATTTCCCCGACGTCATGGACGTCGGCTTCACGGCGGATATGGAGTCCAAGCTCGACGAGATCGAGGACGGCGGCAAGGATTGGCACGCCGTCATCGCGGCGTTCTATCCGCCCTTCGCCGAAAAACTGCGCTTTGCCAAGACGGACGGCGACGAAGTGACCGACGTCATGTGCCCCAAGTGCGGGCATCCCATGGTGCGCAAGAACGGCAAATACGGCACCTATCTCGCATGTTCCAACTATCCCGCCTGCTCCAACATCATCAGCGAAGGCGGGTTGGAGACTTCGGATACGCCCTGCCCCAAGTGCGGCGCCATGATGGTGGTCAAGAGCGGGCGGTACGGCAAGTTCCTCGCCTGCCCCAACTATCCTGCATGCAAATCCACGCTTCCCTACGGCGAGAGCGCACAGCCCGCCGTGTACGAGGGCAAGTGTCCGGTCTGCGGCAAGCCCACCAAAAAGCTCCGCACCAAAACGGGCAAGTTCTACTACGGGTGCAGCGGCTATCCCGCATGCGATTTCCGCAGTTGGGATGAGCCCACGGGCGAAAAGTGCCCCGAGTGCGGCGGCGCGCTCGTGAAGAAGGCGCGCGGGGCGATCCGCTGTTCCAACAAAGACTGCAAATACCGCATCCCCGCGCCCAAGCAGGAGAAGGCTGCTCCCGCGGACAAGAAGGATGATTAAGATCGTCGGCGCGGGGCTCGCGGGCAGCGAGGCGGCGTGGTATCTTGCGAACCGCGGCGAGCAGGTGGAGCTCATCGAGCAAAAGCCGCTCCGCTTTTCGCCCGCGCACAAGAGCGGAAATTTCTGCGAGCTCGTCTGTTCCAACTCCTTAAAGAGCGACGATGTGTCCGGCAACGCCTGCGGACTTCTGAAAGAGGAGCTGCGGCGGCTCGGGTCGCTCACGATGGAGGCGGCGGCGCACACGCGCGTTCCCGCGGGCGGCGCGCTCGCCGTCGACCGCGATAAATTCTCCGCATACGTCACGCAAAAACTCAGGTCGCACCCCAACGTGCACGTCTCCGTGCGCGAGGAGACGGAACTGCCCGCGGAGGGCATCGTCGCCACGGGCCCGCTCACAGAGGGGGCGCTGTACGCCGCCATCGGGGCGCGTTTCGGCGGCGGGCTGCACTTTTACGACGCGACGGCTCCCGTCGTCACCGCCGAGAGCGTCGATCTTGCCCACACCTTCACGGGCGACCGCTACGGAAGGGGCACGGGCGACTATATCAACTGTCCGCTCACCAAGGAGGAGTACGCGCTGTTCGTCTCCGAACTGCTCGCCGCCGAAAAGGTGACGCTGCGCGAATTTGAAAAGCGGGAGATCTTCGAGGGCTGCATGCCCGTCGAGGTCATGGCGTCCCGCGGGAAGGACGCGCTCCGCTTCGGCACCTTCAAGCCCGTCGGGCTTGCGGGGGAGGACGGAAAGCGCCCGTACGCAGTGCTGCAGCTGCGCCGCGAGAACGCGGAGGGAACGCTTTTGGGGCTCGTCGGCTGTCAGACCAATCTCAGATTCGGCGAACAGAAGCGGGTGTTCGGCATCATCCCCGCGCTCAGAAACGCCGAATACGAGCGGTACGGCGTGATGCACCGCAACACCTTTTTGGACGCGCCCGAGGTGCTCAACGCCGATTTTTCCGTCAAGGATTCGCCCATGCTCTTCTTTGCGGGGCAGATCACGGGCGTGGAGGGCTACGTCGAGAGCGCGATGAGCGGACTGCTCGCCAGCATGCACTTTTTGCAGAAAAAGCGGGGACGGGAGACCGTTATCCCCGAAGATACGAGCGTTTGCGGGGCGCTCTCGCGCTATATCGCAAGCCCGAACAAACATTTTCAGCCCATGAACGCCAATTACGGGATCGTGCGCGGGTTGGATATCAAAGATAAACAGGAAAAGAAACGCCTCATCGCGGCGCGCGCGCTCGAAGAGATCGCCCGCTTTCAAGCCGCATACGGGGCATAAAGGAGGAAATATATGGAATTTCGCGGTACGACGATCTGCGCCGTCAAGAGAAACGGCGTTACGGCGATCGCAGGCGACGGACAAGTCACGATGGGCGAGTCGGTCGTCTTCAAGAACACGGCGGTCAAGGTGCGCCGCATCTACGGCGGCAAGGTCATTTTGGGCTTTGCGGGCTCTGTAACGGACGCCTTTGCGCTTTCGGAGCGCTTCGAGGGCATGCTCAACAAGTTTGCGGGCAACCTCATGCGCTCGGCAGTGGAGCTTGCCGATATGTGGCGGAGCGACAAGATCGGCCGCAAGCTCGACGCAATGATGATCACGGCGGATAAGGATACGCTCCTCATCCTCTCGGGCACGGGCGAAGTCATCGAGCCCGACGAGGGCATCTGCGCCATCGGCTCGGGCGGCAACTATGCGCTCGCCGCGGCGCGCGCGCTCGCGCAGAACACCGATTTTTCCGCGGAGGAGATCGCCCGCAAGTCGCTTAAGATCGCGAGCGAGATCTGCGTGTATACGAACGATCACATCATCTGCGAAACGGTATGACTTGTTCACACTTTTTCTCTCGAACTGACGAGAGAAAAAGTCGTGAGCGGAAGAGACAACCCGCGGGCGCAAGATACAGCTTGCCTCCCTCTTTGAGGGAGGTGTCGCGGCAAAGCCGTGACGGTGGGAGTTCTTGCCTCCCTCTTTGAGGGAGGTGCCCCGCAGGGGGCGGTGGGAGTAACTCCCTCAGGCTGTGCAGCTTAGCTGCTCAGCCAGCTCCCTCACAGAGGGAGCCAAGGATGAGGAGCTTTTGCTTGTAAACGTCTCTGAAAAAGCTATAAATCACAGATACAAGCAAAATCGCATTTTGCGCAGTATGCCACAATTTGCCGCTCACGCGGCTTTTCCGAAAAAGTGAATGCGCTGTCCGCTATTATGAAATCCCTGATGGGACGGCGCAGAGGAAAAACGACGGTTAGCGCGTAGCGCGTGCCCGAAGGTTTTTCCTCAAATCACGGAATTTTTACGAGCCTTTGCTCGCAAAAATTCGTGAACAAATACAAGGAGAAATGATTATGGATTTATCCCCCAAACAGATCGTAAACGAACTCAATAAACATATCATCGGGCAGGACGAGGCGAAAAAAGCCGTCGCCATCGCCCTGCGCAACCGTTACCGCCGTTCGCAGCTTTCCAAAGAGCTGCGCGACGAGATCACGCCCAAGAATATCATCATGAAGGGTCCCACGGGCGTCGGCAAAACGGAGATCGCCCGCCGCCTCGCGAAACTCGTCAAGGCGCCCTTCATCAAGGTGGAAGCGACCAAGTACACCGAAGTCGGTTACGTCGGCAAGGACGTCGAGGGCATGGTGCGCGATCTTGTGGAGTGCGCCGTCCGCCTCGTAAAGGACGAAAAGATGGCGGAAGTCTCCGTAAAAGCGACGGAAACGGCGGAACAGAAGATGGTCAAGATCCTCGCCGAAGTCAAAAAGAACGACCGCGGCGAGACGGCGCGCGAGGTGTTCGAGGCAAATCTGCTCGATTCCCTCCGCAAGGGCACCTTCGATAAGCTCGTCATCGAAACGGAGGTGCAGGACGAGCCCAAGAACATGGAGCTCGTTCCCGGCGGCGCGACCATCAGCATCGGCTCCATCTTCGGCGATATGCTCCCCAAAAAGAAGAAAAAGCGCAAGATCACCGTCGGCGAGGCAATGAAGATCTTCATCGCCGAGGAGGCGGACAAGCTCATCGACGACGACGCCGTCAAAGAGGAAGCTCTGCGCCGCGCCGAGAACGACGGCATCATCTTCATCGACGAGATCGATAAGATCGCTGCCAAGGGCAACACGGGCGGGGCGGACGTCTCGCGCGAGGGCGTTCAGCGCGATATCCTTCCCATCGTCGAGGGCAGCACCGTCATGACGAAGTACGGTCCCGTCAAAACGGACTATATGCTCTTCATTGCGGCGGGCGCCTTCCACGTCGCGCGCGTGGAGGATCTCATCCCCGAGCTGCAGGGGCGGTTCCCCGTCTCCGTCGAGCTCTCCTCGCTCACCAAAGAGGACTTCGTGAACATCCTCACGAATACGGAGCACTCCATCACGCAGCAGTACGCGCTGCTGCTCGCCGTCGACCACATCGACCTCAAATTCACGCCCGACGCGATTGAGGCGATCGCCGAGATCTCCGAGGAGATCAACCTCACGAGCGAAGATATCGGCGCGCGCCGTCTGCACACCGTCATGGAGTTCCTTTTGGAGGATATCTCCTTCAACGCGGGCGGCGGCGACTACCCCGTCGTCACGGTGGAGATCGACAGGAAGTACGTCGAAGAACACCTCGCCAAGATCACCAAAGACCGCGATCTGAAGAAGTATGTTTTGTAAATGTTCACGAATTTCTTTTTGAACTGACAAAAAGAAATTCCGTGAGGGAAAGGAAAATCCAACAGTCGCCGCAAAGCGGCTTTGTGTTCGGTTTTCCTCGCCGCCGCTGTTTCGCAACAGTTTAGCACGCGGCGGCTCATCTTTCCGCAAAAGCCGCGTGAGCGGCAAATTGAGGCGGAAAAGCCATAACAAGTGACGGCTTTTCCCGTGATATATGTCCTTGAATTTTTAAAATAGACGTAAGGAATTTACCATGATTCAGATTCCCAAAGGCTGTAAAGACGTCCTGCCTTCGCAGGTATATGCGTGGCACAAAGTAGAGGATGCGGCGCGTTCCGTCGCCGCGGCGTATGCGTTCAAAGAGATCCGCACGCCCGTATTCGAGCATACCGAACTCTTTTCGCGCGGCGTGGGCGATACCACCGATATCGTCAATAAGGAGATGTATACCTTCCTCGATAAGGGCGGGCGCTCCGTAACGCTGCGCCCCGAGGGCACGGCGGGCGTTGCGCGCGCCTTCCTCGAGCACGGGCTTGCGGGCGGCGTGCTCCCGTTCAAAGCGTACTACCTCATCTCGGCGTTCCGCTACGAGCGCCCGCAGGCGGGGCGGCTCAGGGAGTTCCATCAGTTCGGCTGCGAGCTCTACGGCGCGGCGGGCGCGGCGGCGGACGCGGAGATCATCTCGCTTGCCGACGCCTTCCTCAAAAAGCTCGGATTGAAAGAAGTTGAATTGCAGATCAACTCCATCGGCTGCAAAACGTGCCGCGCGCGCTATCACGAGGCGCTGAAAAATTACTTCGCGCCCCATATCGGCGAGATGTGCGCCGACTGCCGTTCCCGTTTCGAGAAGAACCCCATGCGCATTATCGACTGCAAGGAGGATGGCTGCAAGGCGATCGCCGCGGGCGCGCCGCGCATGCTCGACTACCTCTGCGACGACTGCCGCGCGCACTTCGAGGCGGTGAAGAGCCTTCTTGCAAAGGCGGGCGTCGAATACACGGTCAATCCGTCCATCGTGCGCGGGCTCGACTATTACAGCCGCACCGTGTTCGAGTTCGTGTCCGCCGCGGCGGGCGCGCAGGGCACCGTGCTCGGGGGCGGCAGGTACGATACGCTCCTCGAACAGGTGGGCGGCAAGAGCGTGCCCGCAGTCGGCTTTGCCGCGGGCATGGAGCGCCTTCTGATGGTCATGGAGGCGGAAAACTGCATGCCGCCCGCGGACATGGGCGCCGCGTGTTACCTCGCGGGCATGGACGCCGCCTCGCGCGAAAAGGCGTTCCTGCTCGCCGAAGAACTGCGGCGGCAGGGGATCTCCTGCGAGGTCGACCTGATGGAGCGCTCCGTCAAATCGCAGTTCAAGTATGCCGACAAAACGGGCGCAAGATTCGTGGCGGTGCTCGGAGAGCGCGAGCTCGGAGAGGGGACTGCCGAGGTCAAGGATATGCGCAATTCCTCTTCGGAGCGTGTAAAATTCGAAGAACTTGCAAACTATATACAAAGGAGAATATAATTATGGCGAAAAACGTAAAGGAAGTTTCGGGCGCCGAGCTCGAAGAACTCATCAAAACAAATACGGTCGTATGTGACTTTTGGGCAAGTTGGTGTGGCCCCTGCCGCATGCTCGCGCCCGTCCTCGACGAAGTCGCGGGCGATTTTGCGGAAAAAGCGGTGTTCGTCAAGGTGGACGTCGACGCAAACGGCGACGTCGCGCAAAAGTACGGCATCATGTCCATCCCCAACGTCATCGTGTTCAAGAACGGCGCGCCCGCGGCGAACAGCCTCGGTTTTGTGCCCGCCGCCTCGCTCAAGGCGTTTTTTGAGAAAAACCTGTAAAACGCATGTTAAAAGCGCGCCGCGAACTGCCTGCGGCACGCTTTTTTGCCGTCCGCCTGTGAAAAAGAGGGTCAGCCCCTTGCAATTTTGAGCAAGTTCTGCTATAATGGGTAAAATTTATTCATTACGGGAGTTACCATGATCGATCTTACCACCATCCGAAACACCGATCCCGAGGTCTGCGCGGCAATGGAAAAGGAACTTGCCCGTCAGCGCGGCAATCTCGAACTTATCGCAAGCGAGAACATCGTTTCGCCCGCCGTCATGGCGGCGATGGGGAGCCACCTCACCAACAAGTATGCGGAGGGGTATCCCGGCAAGCGCTATTACGGCGGCTGTGAATTCGTCGACGTCGTGGAGAACCTCGCGCGCGACAGACTCAAAGAAATTTTCGGGTGCGATCACGCCAACGTACAGCCGCACTCGGGCGCGCAGGCGAACTTCGCGGTGTATTTTGCCATGCTCAAGCCCGGCGATACGATCATGGGCATGAACCTTTCGCACGGCGGGCACCTCACCCACGGCTCGCCCGTGAATATTTCGGGGAGCTATTTCAATATCGTTCCCTACGGCGTTTCCAAGGAGACGGAGACCATCGACTACGACGAGATGGAAAAGATCGCCATGGAGTGCAAGCCCAAGATGATCGTCTCGGGGGCGAGCGCATACCCGCGCATCCTCGATTTCAAGCGTATCCGCGAGATCTGCGATAAGGTCGGCGCGCTCATGATGGTGGATATCGCGCACATCGCGGGGCTCGTCGCGGCGGGGCTGCACCCCAATCCCGTACCCGTCGCCGACTTCGTGACCACGACCACGCACAAGACCTTGCGCGGTCCGCGCGGGGGCGTCATTATGTGCAAGGAGCAGTACGCCAAGGCGATCGACAAGGCGGTGTTCCCCGGCACGCAGGGCGGGCCTTTGATGCACGTCATCGCGGCGAAGGCGGTCGCCTTCAAAGAGGCGCTTTCGCCCGAGTTCAAAGTATATCAGCAGCAGATCGTAAAGAACGCCGCGGCGATGGCGGACCGCTTCACCAACAACGGCGTGCGGCTCGTCTCGGGCGGCACGGATAACCATCTCATGCTCGTCGATCTCAGGAAAGAGGGGCTTACGGGCAAGGAGCTCGAGGCGCTGTTGGATCAGGCGCACATCACGGCGAACAAGAACACCATCCCCTTCGAAACGACGTCGCCCTTCATCACGAGCGGCGTGCGCATCGGCACGCCTTCCATTACGGCGCGCGGCATGAAGGAGACGGAGGCGATCGCGATCGCCGATCTCGTCACGGAGATCATCGAGAGCCGCGAGGAAGCCGTCCCCGACGTCACCGCCAAGGTGCGCCGGCTCTGCGAGGCGTTCCCCATCTATGCAAGCGACGTCATGTAACGCCTTTTGCGTAAAATAAACAGGACGAAATGCAAGCCGTCCGCGGGTACAGCGCCGCGGGCGGCTTTTTTGCGCACGGATGCGCATATGTGCGGAAAAACAGATTTTTGTGGTACTCTTGACAGCGTGCGGAGAGTATGATATAATCAAGCCGACGGAACGTTTTGCGTTCGTCAAGGAGTAAGCGCCTATGTGGTTTATGCAGCTGAGCGTCGCGGAAAAGACGTATTTCATCATCGCGTGCGTTGCGAGCGCGTTGCTCGTGATACAGATCGTGGTCATGCTCTTTTCGATGGGCGGGGACTTCGATCTCGACAACGTGTTCGACGGCGATATCGATACGGACAGCGGGCTCTCATTCTTTACCGTCAAGGGTATGACGGCGTTCTTTGCGTTGGGCGGATGGTGCGGCTTTGCCGCGCAGCAGGGCATGCCCGATAATATCTGGGCGCCCATCCTCATCGCCGTGGCAACGGGTGCGGTCGCGCTCTTCGGCGTCGGCTTCGCCATGCGCGGCATCGCCAAATTGCAGTGCTCGGGCAACGTGGTAAAAAACAAGCTCGTCGGCATGACGGCGACCGTCTACGTGAGCATCCCCGCAGGCCGTTCCGGACGGGGCAAGATCACCCTTTCCTCGCAGGACAGGTACATGGAGATCGACGCCATGACGGACGGCGAGCGCCTTCCCGTGGATACGTTGGTGGAGATCACGGAATATAACGACGACTTCGCGGTCGTATCGCGCCGCGACGCCGCACCCGCTGCAGAAGGAGAGGATCCCTCTGAAAATACAGAAAATTAAGGAGAATATGAAATGACAGAAGCTATCATTGCGGTCGTGGTCGTTGCGGTTCTGCTCGTGTTCATGATCATCCTCACGGTCGCCGTCCGTTACAAGACGTGCCCGCCCGATAAGATCATGATCATCTACGGTAAACTCAAGCCGCGCGCGGACGGGACCTATCCCTCCGCGAAGTGCATCCACGGCGGCGCGGCGTTCGTGTGGCCGTTTTTCCAAAAGTATACCTTCATGAGCCTCACGCCGCTCGCCATTTCGGTCGATCTCAAGAGCGCGCTCTCCAAGCAGAATATCCGTATCGACGTTCCCTCCATCTTTACGGTGGGCATCTCGACGGAGCCCGGGATCATGCAAAACGCCGCGGAGCGCCTCAACAAGCTCTCGCTCTCGCAGATCAGCGACCTCGCGCGCGATATCATCTTCGGTCAGCTCCGTCTCGTCATCGCTACGATGAACATCGAGGAGATCAATTCGGACAGGGATAAATTCCTCGAAGCCATTCAGCGCAACGTCGAGGGCGAGCTCAAAAAGGTTGGTCTGCGCCTCATCAACGTCAACGTGACGGATATCTCCGATGAATCGGGCTACATCGTCGCGCTCGGCAAGGAGGCGGCGGCAAAGGCGATCAACGACGCGCGCATTTCCGTCGCGGAAGAGGATAAAAAGGGTTCCATCGGTCAGGCAAACGCCAAAATGGAGGAGCGCATCCGCGTGGCGGAGGCGGAATCCGCCGCCATCGACGGCGAAAATAAGGCGAAGGCGGAGATCGCGCGCTCCAAGGCGATCCTCCGCGAAAAGGAGGCGGAGGCGCTCAAACTCGCCGTCACCGCCGAGAAGGTGCAGGCGGCAAAGGCGCTCGAAGAGAGCTACGCCGCCGAACAGACGGCGGAAGTCGCCCGCGCCGCCCGCGACAAGGCGACGCAGGAAGCGGACGTCATCGTCGCCGCCGATATTGAGAAACGCAAGCTTGAGATCGAGGCGGAAGCCGTCGCCGAACAGACGCGCAGAAAGGCGCAGGGCGAGGCGGACGCGATCTTCGTCAAGATGGACGCAGAGGCGCGCGGCGTGCGCGAGAAACTCACCAAACAGGCGGAAGGTATGGACGCCCTCGTTCAGAGCGCGGGCACGGCGGCGGACGCGGTGCGGCTGCTCATCGCCGACAAGCTCGAAGCGATCGTCGCCGAGCAGGTCAAGGCGATCTCCGGCGTGAAGATCGACAAGGTCACCGTATGGGACGGCGGCAAGGGCGAGGACGGCAAGACCTCGACGGCGAACTTTTTATCGGGGCTGTTGAAGTCGCTCCCGCCGCTCGAAGAGATCTACAACATGGCGGGGCTCTCTCTCCCCAAGATCGTTGCGCCGCAAAAGGCGGACGGCGCGGAGGCGCCCGCACCCGAAACGCCCGCACCGGAGGCGCCCGCCAAGTCCGCAAAGGCGGCGAAATCGCCCGCGGCGGGCGGAAAGAAAGGCAAAGAATAACATAATAATACTCAAAAGACGACGGCGCGAGCCGTCGTCTTTTGGAAATCATAATTTTTTTCACGGGGTATTGCATATTCTTCCGAATATGGTATAATGTTCCTGCGATCTGCCCGCCGCGCAGGGCGGGCAGATGCTGAAAGGAGGAAATCATATGAAACTGAAAAGATTGTTTGCAGGCGCGCTCGCGGCGGTCGCGGGGCTCGCGCTCCTCACCGCGTGCGGCGGTTCGGGGGGGGTAACGATAACGGCGGCGGTACGACCGAGCAGTCGTATACCATCACGGCGCCCTCGTCGGACGACTATCAGATCTCCGCGCCCGTTTCCGCCAAGGAAGGGGAGCGCGTCAACGTCACCGTGACGATGCGCGACGCGGACAGCTATCTCGAAGGCGTCACCTACAACGGCACGGCGTGCAGCGGAGAGGACGGCAGCTATACCTTCACCATGCCCGCCGAGAACGTCACGCTTGCCGTTCAGCTCGGAACGTATAAGGAAGTTCTGACGGACGGCATGGCGACGTTTGCCTCCTCCAATCTTACGACGATCGCGAAGGATTCGGGAACGGCAACGCTTTTGATAACTTTCCGTGCGAGCTGGCTGACGTCGCTCAAAAGAGATATCGTATTTTCCGATGAAAGCGTTATCCCCGCAAGCGCGGTCGAATACGACGAGGTAAAAAATTCCGATCTGGTCGGTTCGTCGGGTACGAACAGCATCGAACAGCTTAAGATCAACATCGATACTTCCAAAGTATCCCTTGGCTCCACTTGGATCACGATGAGTTTCAGTGGCAACAGCTCCTCCCAGCGCGGCACGCTTGTCGTCAAGATCACGGTCGCGGAGAGCGTGACCGTGGAGACGTGGCAGGAGACGCTCGTCTTTGACGTGTCCGCTCTGCGCGGCGCGGATGAGGATACGGTTTATCACCTTCATCTGATGATCGCCGATACGATGCAGGAAGGATATCAGTCTTTCGACGATCTGAAAGCGGTGGACGGCAAAGTCACGGTCGAGATCGAGTACGTCGCGCGGCAGGAATACCTGCTTTCCTTTGGCGTCATGGATCAGGACGGGGATATCACCTACCACGATCTTTCCGGAAGCGTCGGGAGCGGTTCGTCCGTGACAGGATTCAATCAGTATGTGAATCGGAGGCTTTCCTTTATCGCCGACGCGCAGGAATTGGAAATAGACGTTCTGAATACGACGCATACCTGATTCGGATCCAAGCGGCGGGATCATCCGCCGCTTGATCCGTTCCGATGATATGAGCAGAACCGAAGGGGATGCCATGCAGGTCATTACCACGGAACAGCTGAAAAAACTCTTGGATGAGGATCACGTCAGCGTGCGCCTCCTCGCCGCGGACGGCGCCGAAATAGAGGCGGGGCCTCAGTTTTTCCTGCGATTCAACGCGGACGATATCTCCAAGGCAACGAGCGCCGCGTTCATCGCGCGCGGATTTACCGTGACGGCGGGGGAACGGTCGTACAAATGCAAGGATTGGCAAAGCCTTCTCAGGCGGCTCAGAACCATGGGCGCCGTTACGGAAGCGGGCGCAAGACTGACGGACGCCGGCGGATACCAAACGCTCTCCGCCTACGAGGAAAATAAGGCGTTCGAGGCGCTCGATATGCGCGGCGTCGTGGAAAAATACCGTCCGATTGCAGACAGTTTCGAGCTTGTGGGACCCGTCCCCGAGAACAGCGGCCTCACGCAGGCGCAGGCGGATGAACTGATCGCCGAATGCGGGAAGGAGGCGGAGGAGAAGACGCGCGCGTATTACGACGCGCTTTCCGAAGAGGAGCGGGCATTGCTCCCGCCCTTCGAAGAGGTATGGCAGACGGCGCGCGCAGAGGGCGAGGCGCACGCGAAACGAGCCGCGAACAACGAGCTGAACGGAGAAAGCCCTTTTTTGTGCGATCTTGTGCGCCGCGGGAAAACGCGCTTTTGCGAGCCATTCCGCTTTTGCTGGCACCTCTATCACAGCGCGAGCCTCGTATGCGAACAGGCGTCACAGATCCTCTCCTATGTGGGCGGGGTGGACGGGGATGATTTTCCGAACGAGGCGAAATATGCGCCGTTAAAGCCTTTTCTGCTCTCTGTTACGGCGTCATGCAGCTGGCATTGCACGGAGACGGATCGTCCGCACCTGATCTACCGCTTTCGCCTTACCGACGAAACGGCGGCGTGGCTGCTCGCGCACGAAGGCGTCTACGATCTGACGGGGTTGGACGACCTTGCTTTCTATCGGGGAGAAAGGATCCTGTTCTCCTCCTGTACGCACGAACGCCTTCGCGCCGATCTTTCGAAGGAGACATGATGCGCATCGTATTGCTTGAAAAGGAGCGTTGGAAGGGGTATATTCTGCCCATGCCCGATTATACTGCAAAGGAGCACTATGCGGTCGGCGTGGAGCGGACGCCCGCGGGATTTGCCGTCACGCTCGAAAAACGCCCGCTCCCCGCGCCGCGTGCGTTTACGCCCGAGGCGTACGGGTTTCCCGACCGTCTGTACGCCGATCACTTCGGGGACGCCCGCGCCTACGGCATGTTCGACGGCGATACGCTCGCCGCGGTCATGGAGCTGTGCCCCGAAACGTGGAACAACCGCCTGCGCGTTACCGAACTTTGGGTGCGCGAAGGGTATCGGCGGCAGGGGCTTGGCAGCCGCCTGCTCGCCTTCGCGCGCGAGGAGGGGCGGCGCGAGGGGCGCCGCGCGCTCGTGCTCGAAACGCAGTCGTGCAACACGGGCGCCATAGCGTTCTACCTGCACGAGGGGCTCTCGCTCATCGGGCTTGATACCTGCTGCTATTCCAACGAGGATATCGCGCAGGGCGAAGTGCGTCTGGAGCTTGGTATGTTTCTGTAATGGTGAATTGTCAACTTAAGTGCAACAGTTAGAAAGATTTTGATCAAACAAATCTTGTGGTGTATGGTAATGTAAAACCTTCTTGGGTCTGGCGTTTAAAAGCGCCAGATTCTTTTTTAGTGTTGCAGGACTCACCCTTG
>DBGBVX010000122.1:0-1852 GCA_048370055.1 Candidatus Gallimonas sp.
GTGTGTAAAAATGCCGAAATCTCCCTCCGTACGGTCAAACATCCGCGCGCTCATCGCGACTTTGTCGTTCACATACACCTCCAAAACGCTGCCCTCGAAGATGACGGTGAGTTTGTTCTCTTCCCCGGGTACGATCGGGCAATAGCGCTCCACGTCCACCTGCGTATGGCGGGTATTGTCCTGCCGCGGCTGAATGTCCAGCGCAAGGCGGTTGAACCGCGGCTCGAACTTGACTGCATAGAAGGCGTCCAAAGCCTCATCCGCGCGCATATAGATCCCGAAATCCCCGTGATCGTCGTCGGCGGTGAAGCGCATCTCGATCTTGCCGCACGCGGGGAGCCTGCCGAGCATCGCAAGGCTCTTTCCGTCGCCGCCGAGGCAGTAAGCTCCGCCCGTCTTTTCCACCCTGCCCATGGTTCTTCCGTCCGCAACGGGCACGGGCTCGGCGTACTGCGCGGCGACCTCGTCGGGGCACTTCACGCACAGCGTGCCGTCGGGCTGCTGTACGATCTCGTGAGGGATGATCGTTCCGCCCCACTGCCAGGGCGCGCCGTCCTTCTCGTCCAACTTGATACAGTTCCAGCCGAACAGGATGCGGCGTTTGCCGTCGGAAACGCTCTTCGCCGCATAGAACGCATGCCCGTCGAAATTGTTGATCTTCGGCGAGATCCACGGTCCGAACGGCGAACGGCTCATGCGGTATGTCGTCACGATCTTATCGGTGAACTCGCTGAAAACGAGGTACCACCAATCCCCGATTCTGAAAAGATCGGGGCATTCATGCGCAAAATAGGCGTGCGGCGCATAAAAAGGCTCCTCCGAGAGCTGCCAATGCGTGAGGTCTGCCGAGCGGGCGATGAGCGTAACGCCCTTGGAAAATACGGGATCGTCGTTTTTCACCCGTCCCGCGATCAGCATGCAGTACTCGTTTTTTTCGTCGTCGAAAAATACGAAGGGATCGCGGAAATCGTGCATCTCAAGCCACGCGGGCGCTTCGAATACAAAGTCGGGATCCTTCTCCCAATGGATAAGATCGCGGCTCACAGCGCGCAGGATCTTCTGTTCAGGAAGCCCCTTTGCGCGCAGGTGCGGGTTGTGCCCCGTGTAAAAGATCATGTATGCGTCTCCCGCCCTGATACAGCAGCCGGTAAAAACATACAGGTCCTGCTCCTCTTCGCTTCCGCGGAGAAGTACGGGACCGTGGTCCTCATAGTGAACGAGGTCGCGCGTGGTGAGCAAGCACCACGGGCATCCCTCTCCGTGCGCGGGAACGTCGCGGTAGTCTCTTAAATAAAAGAGTTTGAACTCGCCGTCCTCAAAAAACGGAATTACGTCCGCGCATACTGCCTTGTTTGGTGCCCGATAAAACATTTTGCCCTCATAAAACGGTATTTTTAGTTTATACAAACGTTTGCACATCGGGGAAAAATAATAATCGTTTGGGGGAGGAAGCCGATGTGCAAACGATTGTACTTGGCGCAAGTAAAACACGGGTTTTGCCTCTTGTCAATAGAACTCGGAAAAATTTTTTTATATTTTTTCTCGATAACCCCCCCCCGATTTTAGTATACAAATGTAACATGATTTGTTATAATCTCAAATATACAGATAATTCATAAATTTACGGACGGGCGGAATATGATCACGATCAAAGACGTTGCAAACCGCGCGAAAGTATCGCCTTCGACGGCGTCGCGCGCGCTCCGGCGCATCGGATACATCAGCAAGGAAACGCACGACAGGGTGTTCCGCGCCGCGGCGGAACTCGGTTATATCGCCAATTCCACGGCGCAGCAGCTCAAGAGCAACAACGTCCGTACCGTCGGGTTCATCATCTCCGACAGCAACAACG
>DBGBVX010000123.1:0-17323 GCA_048370055.1 Candidatus Gallimonas sp.
CCAGTTTTTCATACAAGGCTCGTTGTCATTGGGTGAAACAGTATCATTGGCTGCCGCCGGTGGCTCGCTGAGCGATATGACTGTTGGTCAAGGCGTGGTGTCATTCATTTCTGGTGGACTTTTGGGAATGATTGGAGCAAATAAAGCTGCAAAAGAGTTTAAACGAATATCACAAATTGAAGGTGATTTGGGAAAAGTTTTAAAGAGAGGCTTTAAGAAGGAGGGTTTTCAGGGTTAGTTACTACATGGATAAATAAATCTGCTAAATATATAAAAGATTTTATTAAGCCGACAATAAGAGGTGATCTTATTGCATCTGGAATTAACACGGGGATGAATATATGCATTTATCTCTTTGGACTGGTGGTATAAGTATATTGGAGAAAAGTAATGCTGCTACATTTTGAGATATTATCCGCATCTAATCGGTTTAGTAGCGTGATTTCAGTAGGAAATTCGATCGTTGGTTTGGTTGCTATTCTTGTTCTCCATGCGATCATAACCGGCGCGCATATGATCGTTGTGAAAGGCAGTGCGAAGCGGAGTAAAAGCAAAATTCGTCAAGAATATCCATATTTTCAGCACGGAATATTTTATAAGACATTTTTTCTTGGCTTGAATGGAAAAATACCCAGAAGTATTGTCGTACTCTCTTTCATCATCAATATTGCGTGTATTCTATATATTCCGATTATGATATGGAATTGCATTATGCCTCATGTGGTTCCGTCTACGATAATGAGCGTATTACTGGGGATCTTCTTTATTACAATTTGCACCAGAGGGCTGATATTTATTTTTACTGATTTTAAGTTGTAGAACGGAATATGATAAACAAGGGTGTTACAGTAGCAATGTGTCATCAAAATGTGGGAGCGTTCGGAAACGAACGCTCCTGTTGCTATATCAATGTCCGAGGAATAAATCTAAGAAAAATGCAGAGATCGGGCTGAGGAAACGCGGCGGGCAATTGTTTTGCGGTAAAATCTGCAAAAAAATCCACATAAAAAACATAAGCCTCCGCATAATGACAGTATACGAAGTCGTGCGTGTACTGCGTATATACGGAGGTTTTATATGAAAGCAACGGGAATTGTGAGAAGGATCGACGAGCTCGGGCGCGTGGTCATTCCCAAGGAGATACGGCGGACGCTGCGTATCCGCGAAGGGGATCCGCTGGAGCTCTTTACCGACCGCGACGAGCTGATGCTCAAGAAGTATTCGCCCATCGCGAGCGTGGAGCGTTTTTCGGAGGGAACGGCGAAGTCTCTGCACGAGCAGAGCGGTTACCTTGCCGCCATCACGGATACGGACAACGTGCTGCATGCCTTTGGGGCCGGCAAGAAGATGCTCGTGGGGCGGTCGGTCTCGGACGAGCTGACCGAGCTCATGGCGTCGCGCCGCAGTCATCTTGCGAGCGCGGCGGAGGGAGGCAGCCTCATGCCCGTCGTCAAGGAGAGCGAACTTGGTTTTACGGCGCAGTTCATGGTGCCCATCGTGGCGGGCGGCGACTGTCTCGGCGCCGTCGTTCTGCTCTCCGCGGAGGAGGGCGCGGTGATGGAGTCCTCGGCGGTCAAACTTGCCCGTCTGACGGCGGATATCATAGCGAGCCAATTTGAGTGAACTCACAGATTTTTCCCGAACCGACGTCGTCGCGGCGGAGCGCATCCTGCGGGTGGTTCGGCATAGCCGAACACCACGCTTAAAATGCTCGCCGCTCCTTTTCGCAAAAAATCTTTCTGCAAAATCTTTTTTGCGAGAACTGTGGAATAAAAAAATTGTGATTTTTAGAAAAATCCAATGTTCGCTGCGCTCTGCATTCGGTTGTCTCGGCGGCACCAAGGCAATGTGCCGCATACTTCAGCTACGCTCGTGCGCCGAAGCCCCACAGGGGCGGTACTTTGGCTGCGCTCGTGCGCCGCTTCGCGTCGGACGGCATAACGTACGCGCTCACCTCGCCGCCGCTGTTTCGCAACAGTATAGCACGCGGCGGCTCACTTTTCTGCAAAAGCCGCGGGAGCGGCAAATTGCGGGCGCCGGCGCAAAATGCGATTTTGCTTGCGCGATTTTAGAATTCTTTTTCGAGCAATAAATTGCGGGCACAGAATGCGATTTTACTTGCGCGAATGCGGTGCGTCTGCGTATCATGGGGCGAGCGGCGCGCATTGCCGCGCGAGACGGCGCGGGAAAGCGGCGGAGGGGCTTTTGCGCCGCTCTCTTTACATAATGAAACATGCAGTCTTTTTCAAACACGTCGCGATCGTGAGCGCAGGCGGGCTTCTTGCAAAGGCGATCGGAGCGGTATACCGCATCCCGCTTGCAAACCTTTTGGGCGGATACGGGTTGGGGCTTTACCAGATGGCGTATCCGCTCTTTTGTCTCATGCTCACGTTTTCGTCGGCAGGCGTGCCCGCGGCGCTCGCCCGCACCGTGGCGGCGGAGCGCGCGGCGGGGCGGGAGGGGAGTGTTCCCGGAACGGCGCTCCGCCTGTTTGCGCTGCCCGGTTTTTTGGGAACGCTGCTCATGTGCCTGCTCGCCCCCGCCGTAGCGGGCTGGCAGGGGGACGGCGGGCTCGTCGGCTGCTATTTCGCTCTGGCGCCGTCCGTCTTTTTCGTCGCGCTCGTCGCCGTTCTGCGGGGATATTTTCAGGGGCGGAGCGAAATGCTCCCGACGGCGGCGTCCGAGGTCGTCGAACAGCTCGTAAAGGCGGGCGCGGGGCTCCTTCTTGCCGCGCGCTTCTCCGATCCCGTCTCTGCCGCCCGTGCGGCGCTCTTCGGGGTGACCATGTCCGAGTTTGCGGCGTTTGTTTTTCTTGCCGTGCGCCTGCGCGGAGAGCGGGTCGTGCGGCGGGACAGGCGGCTCGTCCCGCGGCGTCCCGCCGACATGGGTATCCTGTTCTCCGCCCTGCCCGTCATGGCGAGTGCGGCGCTGCTGCCGCTCTCGCAGATGCTCGACAGCGTTGTCGTCGTGCGCCTGCTTTCCCGCCATACGGAGAGCGCCGTCTCGCTGTACGGGCTGTTAGCGGGGAGCGCCGCATCGCTCATCTCCCTTCCCGCAACGGTGTGCTACGGGCTGGTGGCGGCGTCCGTGCCCGCGGTGGCGGCGTGCTGTTCGCGCGGAGAGGGGGAGGAGGCGCGCCGCCGCGCCGTGCTTGCCGTGCTCGTCACGCTCGCGCTCGCCGTACCATGCGCCGCGGGGCTCTTTGTGTTCGCGCGCCCCGTCGTTGCGCTCCTGTATCCGTCGCTGACGGCGGGGGAGGGGGAGACCCTCGTGCGCCTTCTGCGCCTTTCGTCCGTCTCGGCGGCGACGCTCGCGGGGCTGAACACGCTCTCGGCGTGCCTCACGGGCATGGGGCGGGCGAAGCGTGCGGCGCTTGCCATGCTCGCCGCCGTTTCCGTCAAATTTGCGCTGCAATGGGCGCTCGTCGGCGATCCCGCATGGTCGGTATACGGCGCGGCGGTCGCCTCCAACGCCTGCTATCTGGTTGCTTTTTTCCTCGATTTATTATATACTATGAGAAAATCAGACGAACGGAAAAAGGTGAAACGGTATGATCACGATCATCGGATTGGGCGCAGAGCGGGGCGACGTTACGGCGCGCGGGCTCGCGGCGGCGCGGGCGGCGGACAGGGTAGTCGTGCGCACGCGGACGCATCCCTCGGCGCAGGGGCTGACGGACGCGGGGATCGCATTTGAAAGTTTCGATGAACTCTACGAGCGCTGCCGCAGTTACGATACGCTCGTAAAAGCCATCGTGCGCGAGCTGAGGCGCATGGGGAAAACGGAGAACGTCTGCTACTGCGTGGACGGCTCTCCCGCCGAGGACAGGGCGGCGCAGGCGCTCATGAAGTACAGGAGCACCGTTGTGATCGGCGGCGTCTCCAAGGCGGCTGCCGCGGCGGAAAAGGCGGGGCTCGGGGACTATTTTGCGCTCTCCGCCTATGATGTGGCGGGGGCGAAACTCTCCCTTCCGCTCGTGGTGTACGACCTTGCCGAGCCCTCTCTGGCGGGGGACGTGAAGCTCGCACTCGCCGACGCCTTCGGCGACGAGGCGCCCGCGTATTTCGTGCGCGGCGGAAAGGTAAAAAAGATCGCGCTCTTTGAGGCGGACAGGCAGCGGGACTACGACGCGACGTGCGCGCTCGCAGTGCCCGATATCCCGCTCCTCGAAAAGAAGCGCTTCGACCTGAACGATTTTCTCGCCATTCTGCGCCGTCTCCGCGCGCCCGACGGCTGCCCGTGGGACAGGGTGCAGACGCATCAGAGCATCCGCATCAACGCCATCGAGGAGGCTTACGAGCTTGTGGACGCCATCGACGCGGACGATCCTGCCAAGATGTGCGAGGAGGCGGGCGACGTCATCATGCAGGCGGCGTTCCATACCCTCATCGAGGAGGAGCGCGGCAACTTCAATATGACGGACGTGCTTTCCGAGGTGTGCGAGAAACTCATCACGCGGCACACGCACGTGTTCGGGAGCGATCGGGCGGCGGGCGCTGACGGCGCGCTCACCGTGTGGGATAAGAACAAGATGAAGGAGAAACATCAGGAGACGTTCTCCGATTCCGTCAACGACGTTCCCGAAGGGTTCCCCGCGCTCCTCAGGGCGCAGAAGGTGTGCAAGCGCATGGAAAAGGGCGGTTGGGAAAAGAGCACGGCGGAGGAGGTCTCCGCGCGGCTCTCCGCCTCGCTCGCGCAGTTCGGCGCCGCAAAAAACAAGGCGGAGGCAGAGGCGGCGCTCTCCGAAATTTTATGGGAGTGCGCGGCGCTCGGGCGCACCGCCGGCGTGGAGTGCGAGCAGGCGCTTTTGGACCGCGCCAAGCGCGCGCAGCGCGAATATACCGCGTTTGAGGCGCGCGTGCGCGCGGACGGCAAGGACGTGACCGCCCTCTCGCCCGCAGAGCGCGCCGCGTACATGGATGAGGCAAAACGTGATTCGTGAGCTGAATATCGCGGGCATGGTGTGCCCGAACAACGTGTTTTTTGCGCCGCTTGCAGGGTATACGAACTATCCGTTCCGCACCATGTGTATGCGCCTCGGCGCGGGGCTCACGTTTACGGAGATGGTGAGCTGCAAGGGGCTCGCCTACGGCAGCGAGGAGACGAAGAAGCTCCTCTATTGCGGGGAGGAAACGCCCAAGGCGGCGCAGATCTTCGGGAGCGATCCCGCGATCATGCGCGCGGCGTGCGAGAGCGAGGACTTGGCGCCCTTCGACCTTGTCGATATCAACATGGGCTGTCCCATGCCCAAGATCGTGGGGAACGGCGACGGCAACGCGCTCATGGAAGATCTCCCGCTTGCGGAAAAGGTGATCTCCGAGTGTGCAAGGAGCGGCAAGCGCGTCTCCGTCAAATTCCGCATCGGCGTGTCGCCCGAAAAGAAGATCGCCGCCGAGTTTGCGCGGCTGTGCGAGGGCGCGGGGGCGTGCATGATCTCCGTCCACGGCAGAACGCGCGATAAACTGTATGCCGGCGCGCCCGACTATGCCGAGATCGCCGCGGCAAAGAACGCGGTCGGCATCCCCGTCATCGCAAACGGCGGAATCTGGTCGAAAAGCGACGCGGAAAAGATGATGGAACGGACGGGCGCCGACGGGGTGATGATCGCCCGCGCCGCGCTCTGCCGCCCGCAGATCTTCTGCGATATTTTGGGGACGCAGGCGCCGCCCATGCGGGAACTCTTTTTCAGGCAGCTCGACGAGACGCTCGCGCTCTGCGGCGAACGGTTTGCGGTCGTGTTCATGCGCAAGATGGCGGCGTTCTACTGCAAGGGCGTCAAGGGGGCGGCGGAGTATAAGCGGCGGCTCTTTTCCGCCGATTCCGTCGAAGCGCTCCGCGCCGTGGCGGACGAGGTGTTCCCCGAAGGCGCGCCCGATTCGCCGCCCGAAACGGACGTTTCAGCGTAAAACAAGCCATGAAAAGCCGCGCGGCGGTTGGCGTATCCCCCCATTATCATTACCTCAAAAAGGCGTGTAGGCGTTTCTACGCGCCTTTTTTGCCGTTCTTCTCGGGAAAATTCCCAAAACCGCGCCGATTTGCTGTACTTTTATCCGCGTGTATGGTATAATAACTTTGGTTAAAATTTCCCCATGGGAACAAGATCGGCGTCATGGGGCGCAACGCGGCTTTTGGGTTAGCATTTTGTAAAAAAACTCGCGCAGGCAAAATCGCATTTTGCACAAAGTTATAAAATAATGTTGCAAAAGGCGTCACTGCGTTATGCCTTTTGCGCCTCAATTTTCCGCTCACGCGGCTTATGGAGAAAGAGTGAATGCGGCGCGCTATTATGTTGCGATTGTGCCGCAGATAGGTGAGCGCGTACGTTATGCCGTCCGACGCAAAGCGGCGCACGAGCGTAGCCGAAGTAAACCGCGCTTTCCATTGGCGCGGTTGAGACAAACACATTGTCAGGCATTTATGCCGTGCAATGGGTTGTCTTAAAACATCACGATATTTTTTATTCCACAGTTCTCGCAAAAAAGATTTTCCAGAAAGATTTTTTGCGAAGAGGAGCGGCGAGCGTTGTAAGCGTGGTGTTCGGCGTAGCCGAATCGCCCGCAGGGTGCGCTCCGCCGCGACGACGTCAGTTCGAAAAGAAATTCGTGAATATTTTCAAGGAGAAAAGAATGTCAGAAAAGGTTGAAGGGGCATACGGCGCTGAACAAATTCAGGTGCTCGACGGGCTCGAACATATCCGCAAGCGCCCCGGCATGTACATCAGTTCGACGGACGAAAGGGGGCTGCACCACCTCGTGAGCGAGGTCGTCGATAACTCCATCGACGAGGCGCTCGCGGGCTACTGCGACCGCGTGGACGTCACCATCAATCCCGACGGTTCGTGCACCGTGGAAGATAACGGGCGCGGCATTCCCACCGAGATCCACCCCAAGGAGGGCATCTCCACGGTGGAGGTCGTGTTCACAAAGGTCAACGCCGGCGGCAAGTTCGGCGGAGATTCCGGCTACAAAGTTTCGAGCGGACTGCACGGCGTGGGCGTCAAGGCGGTCAACGCGCTCTCCGAGTGGCTCGAGGTGGAGGTGTCTCAGAACGGGCACGTCTACAAACAGGTATATAACCGCGGCGTGCCGCAGCGCGCCCTGCAGATCATCGGCGATACCGATAAAACGGGCACGAAGGTCACCTTCTATCCCGACGCCGAAATTTTCGAGACCATCGTCTTTAAGTACGATATCCTCCGCGTGCGCCTGAAAGAGCTCGCCTTCCTAAACAAGGGGCTCACCATCACGCTCACCGATAAGCGCGGCGAGGGGGAAAAGCACGACGTCTTTCATTACGAAGGCGGTATCCGCGAGCTCGTGGAGGAACTCAACAAGGGCAACAACACGCTCTTTGCGGAGCCCCTCTACTTCGAGGCGCAGGAGGGCACGACCGTCTGCGAGATCGCCCTTCAGTACAACGAGGGCTACAGCGAAGTCATCTATTCGTATGCCAACAACGTCAACACCATCGACGGCGGAACGCACGTCGAGGGCTTGAAACAGGCGCTCACCAAGATCATCAACGACGCGGGCAAAAAGCTCAACATCTTAAAGGAGAGCGACCGCCTCACGGGCGAGGACGTGCGCGAGGGCATCACCGCCGTCGTCTCCGTCAAGCTCGAGAACGCGCAGTTTGAGTCGCAGACCAAGGATAAGCTGAATAACTCCTTTATCCGCCCGTTTGTGGCGAAGTGCGTCTCCGATAAGTTCGGCGAATATGTGGAGGAGCACCCCGCCGAGGCGCGCGAGTTGGTGCTGCGCTGCATCACCGCGCAGAAGGCGCGCGAGGCAGCCCGCTCTGCCCGCGAACTCACAAGGAGAAAGGGCGTTTTAGAATCCTCCACGCTCCCCGGCAAACTTGCCGACTGTTCGGATAAGCGCCCTGAACTGTGCGAGATCTACATCGTCGAGGGCGACTCTGCAGGCGGCACGGCAAAACAGGGGCGCGACAGGCGTTTTCAGGCGATCCTGCCCCTGCGCGGCAAGATATTAAACGTCGAGAAGGTGCGCCTCAACCGCGTGTTGGAAAACGCCGAGATCAAGGCGATGATCACCGCTTTCGGCTGCGGCATTTTGGACGACTTCGACGAGAGCAAGCTGCGCTACGACCGCATCATTTCCATGACGGATGCCGACGTCGACGGCGCGCATATCCGCATCCTGCTTCTGACCTTCCTGTTCCGCTATATGCGCCCGCTCATCGAGCACGGGCATGTGTATTCGGCGATGCCGCCCCTCTATAAGGCGAGCGTCAAGGGCAAGGAGGACGTGTACCTCTACTCCGAAGAGGAAAAGACCGCCTACGACGCGGCGAACAACAACAAGGTGGAGTATCAGCGCTATAAGGGGCTCGGCGAAATGAGTACCGAACAGCTTTGGGACACCACCATGAACCCCGCCACCCGCACGCTCGTGCGCGTCTCCATGCGCGACGCGATGGAGGCGGACAAGATGTTCACCATCCTCATGGGCGAAAGCCCCGCGCTGCGCCGTCAGTTCATCGAAGAGAACGCAACGTTGGTGAAGGATCTCGACGTATAAAGGTTCACACTTTTTCTTTCAAACTGATGAAAGAAAAAGTCGTGAGATTGAGAGACAACCCATTGCACGGCGCAAGCGCCTGACAATGAGTTTTCTCTCGCCGCCGCTGTTTGGCAACAGTATAGCGCGCGGCGGCTCACTCTTTTGAAATTGTACCGCAGCAATCACGAAAATATTTTCTATGAAAAGATTTTCGTGAAGAGGAGCGGCAGGCGAAAAAAGTGCGGTGTTCGGCGCAGCCGAATGCCCACAAAATGCGCCTTGCCGCGACGAGCGCAGGCATGCGCAAATGTGGGGCGCGGGCGCAAAATGTGATTTTGCTTGCGCGAGAGATTTATAGCTATAAATTACAGATACAGAGAAGATTTCAATGCTGTAAATGGTCGCAAAAGGCGTCACTGCGTTATGCCTTTTGCGCCTCAATTTGCCGCTTACGCGGCTTACGCAGATAAGTGAAGGCGGCGTTGCTATTATGTTGCAAATAACGCCGCCGAGAAAAACCGAATGCTGAGCCGAAGGCGAACATTGGGTTTTCCTGAATCTCACGGAATTTCTTTTTGTCAGTTCAAAAAGAAATTCGTGAATATTTTTGGAGTTTTATATGGCGAAAAAAGAGACGAGCCCGGAGCTCACCGAAGAATTTAAGAAAACGCTTGAAATGACCAAGATCCTCGACGTCGAGGTGGACGACGAGCTCAAGCGTTCCTTCATCGCCTATGCGATGGCGGTCAACAAGTCGCGCGCCATTCCCGACGTGCGCGACGGACTCAAGCCCGTGCACAGGCGTATCCTCTACTCCATGCACGAGATGGGGCTGTACAACGAGAAGGCGTACCGCAAATGCGCGCGTATCGTCGGCGACGTTTTGGGTAAATTCCACCCGCACGGCGACAGTTCGGTGTACGACGCGCTCGTGCGCCTTGCGCAGGATTTCTCCATCAATTTCCCGCTCGTCGACGGACACGGCAACTTCGGCTCGGTGGACGGCGATCCCCCCGCGGCAATGCGTTATACCGAGGCGCGCCTTTCAAAACTCGCCGCGGAAATGCTGCGCGATCTCGATAAAGAGACGGTGGATTTCTTCCCCAACTTCGACGGCAACGAGATGGAGCCAGCCGTGCTCACGGCGCGCTTCCCCAACCTGCTCGTCAACGGATCGGACGGCATCGCCGTCGGCATGGCGACGAATATCCCGCCGCACAACCTCGCCGAGGTCATCGACGGCACGGTCGCGCTCATCGAAAATCCCGACATCACGGTCGACGAACTCATGAACTACATCCCCGCGCCCGACTTCCCCACGGGCGGCATCATCATGGGGCGCAGCGGGATCCGCAAGGCGTACCGCACGGGGCAGGGGAACATCGTCATCCGCTCCAAATGCGAGATCGAGGAGCACGGCACGGGCGGGAATTTAAGAAGCCGCATCGTCGTCACCGAAATTCCCTATCAGGTCAACAAAGCTCAGCTCATCGAGACGATCGCGAACATGGTGCGCGATAAACGCCTCGAAGGCATTTCGGATATCCGCGAGGAATCGGGGCGCGACGGCATGCGCGTCGTCATCGAATGCAAGAAGGACGCGAACCCGCAGGTCGTCCTGAACTCCCTCTACAAGCACACCAATTTGCAGACTTCCGACGGCATCATTCTTCTGGCGCTCGTCGAGAACGGCACCGAGCCGAAAGTCCTCAATCTGCGCGAGATTCTCGTGTACTATCTCGACCACCAGAAGGAGGTCATCGTCCGCCGCACGAAGTTCGACCTTGCCCGCACCGAGGAGCGCGCGCATATCGTCGAAGGGCTTGTCCTTGCGCTCGCCAATATCGACGAGGTCATCAAAATCATCAAGGAATCTGCGGATAAGAACGAGGCGACGGAACGCCTGACCGCCGCGTTCGAGCTTTCCGAGCGGCAGGCGAACGCGATCCTCGAAATGCGCTTGCAGCGTCTCACTTCCCTCGAAGTGGAGAAACTCAAAGAGGAGCTGGAAGGGCTGCGCGCAACGATCGCCGACCTCAAAGACATTCTCGCCAACGAATGGCGCGTGCTCGATATTATCAAGAACGATCTGCTTGCCATCAAGGCGAAGTATCCCTCCGAGAGAAAGACGGAGATCTCCGTCGATTACGGCGAGATCGAGGATGAGGACCTCATCGACGAAGAGGACGTCGTCATTTCCATGACCCATTCGGGCTATGTGAAGCGTTTCCCCGTTGCCGAATACCGTGCGCAGAACCGCGGCGGCGTGGGCATCACGGGGCACCGTCCGAAGGAGGACGACTTTGTCGAGCAGATGTTCGTATGCTCCACGCATAACAATATACTGCTCTTCTCCAACTTCGGCAAGGTGTACTCCATCAAGGGGTATCAGATCCCCGAGGCAAACCGCACCGCACGCGGGCGGGCGATTGTCAATATCGTCCAGCTCAACGCGGGCGAGAAGATTGCCGCCATTCTGCCCGTTGCGGAAAACGGCACCGGGTATCTTGTGATGGCGACCAAGAACGGTCTCATCAAAAAGACCGCCACGAGCGAATTTGACCGCATCATGAAGAGCGGCAAGATCGCCATCAAGATCTCCGAGGGCGACGAGCTCATCTCCGTTCAGTTTGCGACCGGTTCGGACGAGATCGTCGTCGCCTCCCGCTCGGGCAAGTGCATCCGCTTCTCCGAGGAGAACGTCCGCCCGATGGGGCGCGATACGATGGGCGTGCGCGCCATCAATCTCGCCGAGGGCGACGCCGTCGTCGATATGCTCGTGCTCAAAGAGGGCTGCGATATCCTCACCGTCTCCGAGAACGGCTACGGCAAGCGCACGGATCCCGCCGATTACCGCGTGCAGACGCGCGGCGGCAAGGGCATTAAGGCGGGCGTGTTCAACGAAAAGACGGGCGCGCTCGTGAATATGAAGCTCGTCTCCGATAACGACGACGTCATGCTCGTCACGTCTGCGGGCATCGTCATCCGCATGCACGCGGAGAGCATTTCGCAGATCGGGCGCAACACCCGCGGCGTGCGGCTCATGAACGTGCGCGACGGCGTGGTCGCCACCGTTGCCGTCACCGAAAAGGACGACGAGGCGGAAGTAGAGGCGCCCGAAGAGACGGCAGCCGACCTTTCGCCCGAGGAGCTCGCCGAAGGCGCGGACGAACCCGAGACGGAAGAGGAGGGCACCGTGTCCGAGGATACGGACGGGGGAACAAAAGAATAATCAATTAAATGGTTGAAAACAGCGCCTGCGGCGGAAGCCGCAGGCGCTGTTTTGAATGTGGGATCTATTTGCTTTTTTTTGCAGTTTGCTTTATCTGTGAGTGGTAAAAATAGTTAATTATAATCGGTTTGCCTGTTGGATCGCGTATAAAGGGTTCTTCGTCAATCACATACATAAATTTATTATTTTCGGCGTATTTTTTCATCTTTTCGTCTAAAATCTGCCAATAAGAGAGGTCATTTTCGCTGTATATCTGCTGATAGAGCGGCAGCAAGTCGGCATGCTTTTCCGCGATATATCCCATTATCTGAGCTTTAAAGTTTCCGCGCAGGTTTAAATTTTCCAGCCAGATATAGTCACAGAAGTCCTTTATACGCTCAATAATGGCAAAAACATCGGTGATTTCCGGAAAGATGGGCGATATAAAGCAGGTTGTGCGGATGCCCTCTTCATGACATTTTTTCATAGCCGCAATTCTGCGCTCGATCGAAACGGCTCTGTCCATATCGTTTTTGAAGTTTTCGTCGAGCGTGTTTATCGACCAGCTTATGAGGGGAGAGGGGAAAGTCTTTATCAAATCGAGGTCGCGCAGCACCAAGTCGGACTTGGTGGTAATGATAAGGTTGATCCTGCTTTCCTGCATCTGCTCTAAAAATGCGCGGGTGCGGCGGAATGTTTCCTCCTGCGGGTTGTAAGCGTCCGTCACCGAGCCGATAATCATCGTTTGCCCCGCGTACTTTTGCGGGTTTTTTATTGCCTCCCAATGCTTTATGTCGAGGAAGGTTCCCCACGGCTCGTCGTGTCCCGTAAACCTCTTCATAAAGCATGCGTAGCAATATTTACAGGCATGCGTACAGCCGACATAGGGGTTTACGGAATACCCCGCAATGGGCAGGTTCGATTTCGTGAGCACCGTTTTCACTTTTACATGTGTAATCTTTATGTCGTCCATCATTCGTCACCCAAATTTGCAAGGATTCTCTTTAAGTAATTTTCAAACTGTTCAATCTCGTCGTCGGTAAAGCCCTTGTAGTAAATGCCCTCGATCTCTCGCGTGACGGCGTCGTACTCCTCTTTGAGCGCGGCGGCTTTTTCCGTAAGCGATATGCAAACGCTGCGCTTATCCGTAGCGCTCTCCTCTATGGAAATCAGTCCCTGCTCGTCCATCCGCGCTAACATGGCGGAGAGGGTAGTTTTGGCAAGTCCGCTCTTTTTGGAGATCTCGGTCGCGGTCAGTTTGCCTCCCTGCCATAAAACATAGAGTATTTTGCCCTGCGCGCCGTTAAATGCGTCTATGTTCTTTTCCTGCAAAATTTTGTCGAACCTGCGCCCGCCGATTTGCTTTATCTTGGAAATTAAAAATCCGCCCTGTCTTGCATTCATAACTTAAACTCCTTTGGAAACTGCTGTATCATCCGGCCTTCACTCATAATACCGTCCGTGTACAGATCTTCTTTCATAAATACGGGGATATTCTTTGCTGCCGCCTGAGCATAGAGTCCGTCTATCCACGATTTTTGCGAGGGTGTCTTGCCCTTGCAGTTTCCTGTTTCAGTGCCTAGAACGACCCACTCAATGCCCGTGAAGTCAACTTCGCCGACCGCGTCGGAGAGCGGCTCAAATGTGACATGGTAGTGTTTGGCTTTCACGTTGCACTTTAAAATTTCCATGCGCGCTTTTTCCGCAGCGCAGGTGACGGTCACGCCGAACCACAGATTATCAAGGTCGGTCTGTATATTCAGCCGTTCCGGACGCTTTGTCAGAAACAGGTAGGTATTCTGCGGGGTAGATGCCGCCTTTTCAAACACCTTTTCGATCCATTCAGGCTGCCAATATCCAAAATCGCTCATGCCCGTTAGCAGAAATACTTTTGGCTTTTTGCTGTCAAAAAGCTGAAGTTTGCCTTCAAAAAATTCGGGCTTACTGAAGTCTTTGGTGATATGAAATCTGCGGCAGTTATTTTTTGCGTAGCAGTATCTGCACCCTATCGGGCATCCGATGACGATATTTAGATTTTTTATTTTTTCCTTTATACAGGTTATCATATCATTTTTTTCTGCGCGGGGGGCAAGTTCAGCATAGCCGTTCCAACCGAAAACAGCCTCTATATTGTCATCTTCCCCGTTCGTCTTTCCGTCCGCCTTCTTGGAGCAGATAAAAGTCATGGGATTGGGCGAGGGATAAACAGGAGCCTGTGCAATGCTGATTTTGCTTAAATTCAATCCTCATAAATATAGTTAATTTTATATAGTAGTAATATAATACCATATAGAACTATTTATGTCAAGCAAATTTTCAGTTGTTTTCGCGACTCGCCGACCTGAGGAAGCGGGCGAAGAAACGCCTTCGGAAGGGGGCGAGCCCGAAAACCGGGAATAACGGAAAAATAAAAAAGCGCTTTCGCGGCAGCGAAGGCGCTTTTTATCACAACGCAAATTTCCGCGGGGCTTTGTAAAAGCCGCCCGCCGCAATTTTGCGGCGGGCGGCTCTGTGATTTACAAAGCGCCGATGGTATTTTCAACCGGTCAAGAGCGTTTTAGAACGCGGTCAGATTTCCACGGAATACCGCTTTCCGCGGTCGGGCACGGTGATGTGCGTAAAGCCGACGGCGCGGAGCGCCGCGGCGACCTCGCCGCGCTTTTCGCAGATGCGGTCGGTGCTGTGCGCGTCCGAGGCGAACGAAACGAGCCGCCCGCCGAGGGCATGGTAGCGCGCAAGAACGTCGGCATTGGGGATAAAATCGCCCGCGCCGCGCCCCGAAGAATTGACTTCGAGGATCTTATCGCGCGCGATGACGCCGCGCAGGATCTCGTCGAACAGATCCGCAAAGTCCGCATAGCGGAGCGCGCGGTCGGGGTAGGGGGCGTTGCGCGCAACGTAGCCGATGTGCCCCACGATGTCGTAGGGGTAGGGGGCGTCGAGGCTCTCCTTCACCCGTTCAAGATAGCCGCGGTAGGCGGGCTCCTTCGCCTTTCCCGCGAAGTACTCGCCGAACCACACGTCCGTGCCGTCCACCGTGTGCACGCTGTTCACGACGAAGTCGGGGGAAAACCGCGCGATCACGTCCGCATACATGGCGTGGGCGCGCTTGTTGGGCGTAAATCCGAACTCGCCGCCGATGAGAACGCGCATACCATGTCCGTACTCCGCCTGCAATTTCCGCGCAGCCGAAAAGTATGCCGCCGCCTCGATCATGGGGATCGCTTTTCCCTCGCAGAGGACGCCGTCCGTCAGATAGTCGTAATCAAAGTGCTCCGAAACGCCGTAGTATTTTACCCCGAGCGCCTTTGCGCGGGCGAGCATATCCGCGAGCGGGGAGACCCCGTCCGCGGAGAATGTGCTGTGCGTGTGTACGTCCGTCAGTATCATGGCTGCATTATACCACGTCCGCACGCAAAACGCAAGTCAGAGGACGCGCCGCCCCGTGATAAAGTATTTCTGCCGCGTGGCGGACATCTGTTCGATGACGGCGTAGTCGCTCGCGGTGTGCAGGATATAGTTCTCGCCGAGGTACAGCGCAACGTGCCCGATGCGCTCCACGCCCGTCTTGTTGTAGCGCTGAGCGTTCGTGTAAAAGAGCAGGTCGCCGCGGCGGATATCCGCCCACGCGACGGGCGTGCCCTGCTTCACCTGCGTGCGGGTGGTCACGTCGAGCAAGATCCCCGCGCCCTTGTAGAAGATATACTGCATGAGCGAGGAGCAGTCGAAGGCGTCCGTGGTAAAGTTTTTCAAAAAATTCCCCTTGCCGTCGTGCAGGCGCACGGCGCCGTAAACATAGGGCACGCCGAGGAGCCTGAGCCCTTCGTCGATGACGCGCTCCACCGCCTCGTCCGCCTTTTCAAGCGTTGCGACGGAGGTGTAAGCCGCCTTTGCGCTCACATAGGCGACGGTGCCGCGGTAGCGCGTTTCGTACCAATCGCCGTTTCTGCCGGCAAGGTGGAGCATATCGCCGCGGTCGACCTGCCCGAGCGAGGCGTACGAGGTCCCCGCGCCCCTGCGCACGTTGAGCCCGTCGGTGTTCACAAGCACATATTCGGCGCGCGGCGGAAGGGCGGGCGCCTCGGGTTCCTCAGGCGGAGCGGGCTCCTCGGGCTTGTCTGCGGGCGCGTCCTCTTCCGTTTCGTCGTCCTCTTCGGGCGGAGCGGGAACATCGGGCACGTCGGGGAAGAGCTCTTCTTCGGGCAGTTCCGCCGCGGGACCGTCGCCTGCGTCGCCGCCGGAACCGCACGCCGCCATCACGGGCAGGGCGCTCAGAAGAAGCGCCAAAGAGCATGCCATGGTTGCCAAAATGTGTTTCTTCATCGGTGAGTACCTTCCTTTGTGATTTTCTGACTGCATTGTACCAAAGCGCGCGTTCCAAAAGCAAGAAAATCATGCAGGTGAGTGTTTGGCATTCATGGGAATTTAAGGGTTGACATCTGCAGCGCGGCGTGCTATAATGCGTGCATAAAAAATTCCGCGCAGGCGACGGAAAAGGGAACGGGCATGATTTTTCAGAGTTTCGACGGCAAAGAGATCTTTCTGTACACATGGGAGACCGCAGAGCGCCCGCGCGGCGTGGTGCAGATCGTGCACGGCATGGCGGAGCACGCCGCCCGTTACGAAGCCTTCGCGCGCTTTCTCAACGAAAACGGGTTTGCGGTCGTGGCGGATGATCACCGCGGGCACGGCAGAACGGACGGCGCGACCCTCGGTTGGTGCGAGGGGGATATGTTCGCCGATACCGTCCGCGACGAGGCGGCGATCACCGCATATTTCAAAGAAAAATACGCGGGGCTTCCCTATTTCGTGTTCGGGTTTTCTTACGGGTCCTTCCTCACGCAGCGCTACATCTCCGGATACGGCGGCAGCGTCACGGGCGCGGTCATCGGCGGGAGCAGCTATAAAAAGGACGCCGAGGTATACCTCGGTTCCGCCGTCGCCGCCGTCGGCAAGGCGTTCTGCGGCGGTCAGACGCCCGCGCGGCTCATCGAAAAGCTCTCCTTCGGCGCATACGCGAAAAAGTTTGAGGACCGCGAATGGCTGAGCACGGACGCGGAAAACAACGCGCGCTACCGCGGCGATCCGCTGTGCGGGTTCACCTGTTCGCACAAATTTTACGCTGATTTTTTCCGCGGGCTGCGGAGCTTGTACACCAAAAAGTACATTGCGGGACTGAAAAAGGATATGCCCGTTCTGCTCGTTTCGGGCGCGGAGGATCCCGTCGGGAATATGGGCAGGGGCGTGGAAAAGCTGTACCGCTTTTATACGGAAAAGGCGGGCATGCGCAACGTTACGCAAAAGCTCTTCGAGGGCTCCCGCCACGAGTTTTTGAACGAGCGGGAGAACCGCGCCGAAAAGTGGGGCGCCGTCCTGCGCTTTTTCGAAGAAAACTGTAAGTAGATACGCAAAAACGCGCCGCGCCGCCATTGTTTGGCGGCGCGGCGCGTTGGTGAATTGTCAACTTAAGTGCAACAGTTAGAAAGATTTTGATCAAACAAATCTTGTGGTGTATGGTAATGTAAAACCTTCTTGGGTCTGGCGTTTAAAAGCGCCAGATTCTTTTTTAGTGTTGCAGGACTCACCCTTG
>DBGBVX010000124.1:0-26553 GCA_048370055.1 Candidatus Gallimonas sp.
AAAGAAAACAACTTATTTCTTTCAATTCTTCTATCTTCACGACATTCTTGACTTGTTTCATCTATTTCTAATAACTCTTGATACGAACTACATCGACTTAACCGTTCAGTCCCCTCTTTCCTCAATTCATTCTCTAAATACTCTCCAACTGTTTTATCATAACCTGCATTATATTTATACAATGATAATTCTTTCCAATTATCTCGATACCACGCCAAAAAATATAACGACATTGCCTCGCAAATAGTCTCTTCAAGCCAACTCGCATAGCGACTCTCATCTTTACAGTGACAATAAATAAAATAATGAGCTAGCTCATGCGATAACTGAAAAATGACCTGACACCAATATGAATAATTCATCATTGATAAATGGATTTGATGCAGTGGAGAGCCGTTAATTTCGGCAGGGCAAAACCTCGGATTAGGCTTTCCTCCTACAATAACAAGCGGCTTATCATCTCCCATTATTTCTAGCTTACGGAGAAACGCAAAATTATCTTGGTTTATCAAGTCTAAATAATTTTCGCCTTCTCCATGGGTAATCATGATTTTATTTCTCATCTCATTCCCCAAACAATTTCTTTACCCGTTCGGAAACGGACTTTTCCAAATTCAAAAATTTCTGCTCCAACTCTTCGCTCGGTACGGGCTGCTGGTACTTATAAAAATACCGCGTGAACGGGATTTCCGCGCCCACTTTGATGACGGGCTTTTTGGCGCTCAGGTTTTCCTCAAAAAAGGCGACGGCGTCGGGAATGTGCGGCAGAACTTCGCGCGCCATGTAGTCGTCAATATTCTCTTCGTATTTTACGATTTCAATATCCCTCGTTTCCTTGTCGTAAAGGATATTCCCCTTTTTATCGCGCTGAATTTCGGCGGTTTTATCCATAACGGAGAGTCCGTCGGCAACTTTTTCGAGCCACTTTTTGTCGCAGGTCAGAATCTCGGAAAGGCGTGCAAGGAACGGCTCGGGCGAGAGGTAAACATTATCCGCAACGTTCGCGCGGAGCGTCTGCAAAATGCCGTCGAATATCGGCTTGTTTGCATAGAATTTTTCCAGCTTCTTTTTATTGGCGTCGGATATGGAAACGCCCTGATTTTCAAGTTCCGCGACCTTCGCCTCGTCGTACAGCCCGTTGAGCGCACCCTTGGAAAGCATCTGTTCGATTCGCTCCTCGGTAATGGCATAGCTCCTCTGCAAAGGCTGATACACCGCGTATTCGCGGTACATAAACTCTTCGTTATTGAAAATTTTGCAGTTTTCGTTCTCCTCAAAATCGGCGTAAAGGTGGGTAATGATCTTTCTGTCCTCGGGCGTGATCTCGTTCTTTTGATCGCCGACCGCCTTCCGCAGTTTATGATAGAACTTGTCCGCATTGATGAGCTGCACCTTGCCGCGGCGCTCTTTGCGCTTATTTTTGGAGAGAATCCACACATAGGTCTGTATGCCCGTGTTGTAGAATAAATCGGTCGGCAATGCGATGATCGCTTCCAGCAAATCGCTTTCCAGAAGCCAGCGGCGGATCTGACTTTCCCCCGAACCCGTATCGCCGTTAAAAAGCGGCGAGCCGTTTTCGACAATGGCAGCCCTGCCGTTCGTATCGTCCATTTTATCGATGGCGGACTGCAAAAAGATCATCTGCGAGTCGCCGCCGCTCGGAAGCCCGTGCCCCCAGCGTCCCGCCGTTCCCCTTCTGTACTCTTCGAGCACCGCCTGCTCCTGCCCGTCTTTGGCGTCCTTGCCCGACCACGGCGTTCCGAACGGAGGATTTTCTATCACGAAACGCATTTTAATATCGGGAAAGCAATCGATCTTGAACGTATCGACGTGCAGAAAGTTCTCCGAATCCTGATTTTTGATGAGCATTTCGGCAAGCCCGACCGCATAGGAAGGGCCCATCAGCTCCTGCCCGAAAAGCCGCACGTCCGCCGTCGGATTGTAATGCTTGATATAGTTATACGCCGTGGAAAGCATACCGCCCGTTCCGCAGGCTTGGTCGCACACGGTGATGACCTTTTGGTCGTCAAAAATATCGTCGCAGCCTTCCGCCATCAGAATTTCGACGAGCAGTTTGATAATATCTCTGCCTGTATAGAATTGTCCGGCGTCAACATTCTGATAAAACCTGCCAATCAGGTTTTCAAAAATGTAGCCCATGCGGATACTGTCGAATGTTTCAATACTCAGATCGAGTTCGGAAAACGCCTTTACAACGGTATAAATACAGCCGTCCTTTTCCATTTTGTCGATATGTTTCGTAATTTCGAGCTGATCTAAAATCTCCCGCACGTTCTGCGAAAATCCGTTGATATACGACTTGAAATTGTCCGCAATGAGGTCGGGATCGTTGCACAGCTCCGCAAGGTCGTACTCGCTCGTGCAATAGAACGGAAATCCAGAGATGCGGCAGAGCGCCTTGGGCGGAAAACTCGGATTTGCCTTATATTGCGCCACCACTTCGGGTTTGGTTTTTGCAAGCGCGCATTCAAAGCGGCGGATGATCGTCATGGGAATAATCACATCGCCGTATTTGTCGGGCATATACGACCCGCGCAGCTTATTGGCGATCGACCAGATAAAATTCGCCTCCTGCGTGATATTGATCGGCGTTTCGTCCCACATGGTATCGATAATCTTATGTTCCATTTTCGTGTTTCCTCGGTCGTATTTCATGATAGCATAAAATACATGACAACTGCTGTCATATATAAAAATTTTCTTTTACAAATCCAAGCTGTTTTGGTCGAGCAAGAAGTTGATGAGCCCCATTGTTACGATGCCTTCCTCGTCGGTCTGCGGGCGGATGTTTTCCTTGACAATGACGAGCTTTTTGAAGGAATCGCCCACTTTGATGAGCGAACGCTTCTCCTGCCGCAGCTTTTCTTCCGTAGGCATTTCGTAAGCCGATTGGATATAGTACTTCTTCGCGCCTTTGCTCGCGACAAAGTCGATCTCAAGCTGCTTTAACTTGCGCTTGCCGTCGATCGTCTCCTTGCTCTCCACCACACCGACGTCCACCGAAAAGCCGCGCACTTTCAGCTCATTGAAGATGACGTTCTCCATGATATGGTTTTCTTCTACCTGCCTGAAATTGAGCCGCGCGTTGCGCAATCCGACATCCGTCATGTAATACTTGAGCGGCGTTTCAAAATACTTTCTCCCCTTCACGTCAAAACGCTTTGCACTGTCAAAGAGGAATGCGTCGCTCAAATAACCGAGATATTTCTTGACCGTCACATCGCTGATAGATTTTCCCTTCACACTCTTCAATGTATCGGAGATCTTCTTGGGATTGGTGAGCGAACCGATCGCGGAACACAGGAAATCGACGATGGAATCCATCTCGTCGGGATACTGCACGTTGTTGCGTTCCACGATGTCCGAAAGATACACTTTCGCCATCAAGCTTTTGAGGTACTCCCCTTTCTGCTCCTCCGTGCTCCTCTCAAAGAGCGCCGGCATCCCACCATATAAGTTATATTCGTCCCATGCCTCGTACTTATCTCCGCCGCGCGCAGAGTAAAATTCGCTGAACGAAAGCGGATAGACGCGCACCTCGTCTCCCCTGCCGCGAAATTCCGTGAGGATATCGGTCGAGAGAAATTTAGAATTACTGCCCGTAACGTATGTGTCCACATTGTCAAGCTGGCTCAAACTGTTCATCAATTCGGAAAAGTCTTCCACGAATTGTATCTCATCCAAAAAAAGATAATATTGCCCGGGCGCAGCGGTTTTGGCAACAATGTCATCGTACAAAACCTCGGGATCTCTATATTTGCGCAGTTTGATATTGTCGAGCTTATACTTCAAGATGTGCGCGTCGTCAATGCCGATGCTCTTCAGGTAATCACCAAAGAGATCAAAGAGCAGCACCGACTTGCCGCAGCGGCGGATGCCCGTGATCACTTTAATAGAACCGTTATTCATTCTGTCGATCAGCCTTTGCAAGTACAAATCACGCTTGATCATTGCAACCTCATAAAAAGAAATTTTTGGACGTGTCCATGTTTTTCAAAGTCTATTCTATTATAACCAAAATCGTTCCATTCGTCAAGAGACCAAAAGAAAATTATTTCCACAAAATTTACAAACAAATGTTCTTATTCCGCTTGACAGATGGGTTCGCGCTGTGCTATAATGCGAAACGTATCAAGTAAAATGCCCGTATCGGTGAAAGAGACGAGCGGTCAAGCCTGTTCCCATTGCCTCATGCAGTTTGCGGCTGTTCGGCAAATATGGCTTTAACGGACTTGATCGGCCGGCGGCGGATCGGCCGCAGAGGCGGCATTTTGCAGAACAAAAAACGGTACCCGAGCAAGCCGCGCCCGTTCGGCGCTGCATCACGATTCTCTTGCAGCGGCAATGTAGTTGCGTTGCCGAGGCTTGCGACGACGGGTTGCAAAGAATAGCTGTTTGCTTGCGCTGCGACCCCGCTCTGCGGGTAGCGCGGAGATAGTTGTCACTGTTTATAACGAGCGGTCGTTGTGACCGCTTGCGGTGGAGTTTACTAACTTCCGCCGTTGCTTTTGTTGCGCTCTTATGCGCAGGCAAAGGCAGTTATAAGCATACCGTTTTTTGGACATTTCATAGTTATTTCAGTCCATAGGAAGGTAGCTTTCTATGGGCTTTTTATTTTATTCCAAGCCGCTTCCCCGCCCCTTTTGGCGCAGGAGTAGATAGAGATCACGTCAAGAAGGAGGAAAGTTATGAGAAAGCAAACGACGATCAGACCGCCATAGAAGGGACACCAAACAGAAAGCAACCGGCTGTTTTTCAAAGGCAGCCCGTCCGCTCTTTCAGGGAAATAGCCCCCTGCAAGGGCGAACGGCACCAAACCGCGAAGCGGCTTTGGTATAGTGAGCTATACCTTTCCGCCAGGCGCAAAGGATAACCATCGAAACAAATCACTATCCCTCTGCCGCCGCAAATAAAAAACTACAGGAGGAAAATCTATCGCATACATCATCTGTCACATGAAAAAATTTCAGCGGAGCGACATTGTCGGCGTCGAGCGCGAAAACGAGCGGGACGAAACTTACCGTTCCAAGACCAACCCGCAGATCGACGGCGAGCGCACGCGCTTCAACCATCACTTCATCTCCCCGAACGGCAGCTACACCGCATTCATCAACCGTCGGCTTAAAGAGCTCGCGCCCAAGCGCAAGGTGAAGGACGACGCCGTCCTCACGGCATCCTTCTTCGTCGGCGCAAGCCCCGCGTTCTTCACGGATAAGAGCCGCGACGACATCGACGCCTTCTTCTTTGAATGCACGGACTTCTTCGCCGAGCGCTACGGCAGAGAGAATATCATCTCCGCCGTTGTCCATATGGACGAAACGACGCCGCATCTGCACCTCAATCTGATGCCCATCCTCGATGGCAGGCCGTGCGCCAAGAAGCTGTTCGACCGCAAGGCGCTCGTCGCGTTGCAGACCGATCTTTACAAGGAAATCGGCAGGCATTGGGGATTGGAGCGGGGACAAGAAGGCAGCCAAGCGCAGCACCTCGATACGGTGGAGTTCAAGCTGAAGAAGCTGCAGGAGGCAGCCGTCACGGCACAACGACAGGCGGACGCCGCCGAAGAGCGCACGTTGCTCGCAGAGCAACACGCCTCGATCGCCGAACAGCGGCAAGCCCACGCGGAGGAACGCACGGCAGACCTTTTTAAACAACAGGAGCGTTTGGAGCGCGAAGTCTCCCCTCTGCAAGCCGCCGCGGAAGCCTTGCGGGAATATGCGGACGGCACAAGAAAGCCAAACAAGAAGGACGTCCCAGCACTTGCCGCGGAGCTCGCCAAGACGAAGACGGAATTACAATACAGCACGAAGGATCAGCACGGGCTCTTTCAGGAATTGCAACAGGCGGAGAGAAAAAACGCGGAACTGCAAAGAAGCGCCGACCTTCTGCGGGAGATCAGGCGGCACGCGCCCGAAAAGCTCGATGAAGCGATCGAGGCGGTCAACAAACGAAAAGCCGCAAAACGCGCTTCGCCCTTCCAATCGTCGAACGACCAATGGAGCAAATGAAATACAACAGGAGGAACGGATATCGGATAACGAATGACGGGGAAAAAGGAGAGAATGGATCAGGGAGGCGGTATTTCCGAAGCCGCCATGCGGTCGCTGGCAAGAACGCTGCTCCCTTCGCTGCGGGAGTATCTTGCCTCGGACGAGGGCCGCAGAGACTACGCCGAATGGAGAAAAATGCAAGGCGGCTGAAACGGCAATAATAATATAGGATTTATATGATTTGAGAGGTTGCGCCGAAGATCATAAACCCAAAATAACGGCAGAAGGCGGAGTCCGTACGGGCTCCGCCTTCTTTCATTTCGAAAAAGTTTTGAAGTTTTCGATCGTAAAAAATAATCCGAACGTCTTCCTTATGATGAAGAGGTTCGAATTATTCCAAATTGGCTGGGGTAGCTGGATTCGAACCAACGAATGACGGAGTCAGAGTCCGTTGCCTTACCGCTTGGCGACACCCCAATATGAAATTGAAAGAAGTTTGCCGCAATACATTCCCAAGGAATGCAAAAAAGCGCACAAGCTCCCTTTACGGAGTTTTATTCTACCACCCATCGGGAAATTTATCAAGCGTTTTTCGATAGATTTGACAAAAAATTTTCTTTTCAAGCAAAAAAATTTTGCGTACACCGCTCCGCAGGGCATACGATAGAGCAAGAGGTGAAACATGCAACTTTCCACGCTCATCGGAAAACCCGTACTTACCCGCGCGGGAGACAGGCTCGGATATGTGACCGCAGTCTATCTTTCGCGCGATATGAAAAAGATCTCTTCCCTCCTTTGCGCAGACGACGAGGAGGAGGAATTCTGTCTTCCTGCGCGTGCAATGCTCTCCGCGGCGGACGCCGTGATCGCGGGCGGCGCGCGCCTGAAAGCCCCCACGGGGATCGCGAGCCCCATCGGAAAGCGCGCATATACGCACACGGGAGAGGAGCTCGGCACGCTGACGGACGTAGAACTCGGCGAAGAACCCGCGCTTCTCATCACGCGCGGCGAAAACACGCTCCGATGCGAAACCGCGCGCGCCGTCATCAGGGAAACGGTGATCGTGTACCCTAGCGCGGCGGAACGGCGTCCGGCGTCCGCAAAGCGAAAACAGGCTCCGCAAAAAAAGGGAAATACGCGCGCCATGTCCGCGCCGAAGAGAACGGAGCCGACCATGTCCGCACAGCCGCCGACGAACGGCGGTACGCTATCTCCCCCACCCATGCCCGAAGCAGAGCCGGCAAAAGCGCCTGCGGGAAGTTTCCGCATCGATCGCACCAACCTTTTGGGGCGGCGGGTAAAGCGGAGCGTATACGACGAAACGGGCGCGCCCATCGCAGTTGCGGGAGAGCGCGTCACGCCCGAGACGATCGCGCTTGCGCGGCGCAAGAACAGGCTGCTCGCGCTCACGGTGAATACGCTGACAAATCTCTACTGAAAGGTGCGGGGAGCAACTTCCCCGCGCCTTTCAGCTGCGAGCAGAAAGTTTGCGCAAGATATGTTCCGCGTAACATTTCGCCACGTTGACGCCCGTGGTCTTTTCAAACCCGAGAAAGAAGGCGTTGGAGTTGACCTCGCACACCGTGAGCCCCTCTTTGCCGAACAGGAAATCTATCCCGCAGTAATCGAGATGCAGGATATGCGCGATCTTAACGGCGAGCGCGGCAGTTTTCTCGTCGACGGGATACGCCTCGGCGCTGCCGCCGCGGGCGAGATTGGAGCGAAAGTCGCCTGCCGACCGCCGTACCATGCCGCCGAGCACGCGCTCCCCCACCACGATGACGCGGAGATCGCGCCCCGCGCTCTCGGCAATAAATTCCTGAAACAGATGCGGCTTTAAGCGGACTTCCTCCATGACGGACAGAAGCTCCGCACGGTCGTGTACGAGATACTCCCCTCTGCCGAGCGAGCCGTACGACTCCTTGACGACGAGCGGATATCCGAGCTCCGCCTCCACCCGATCCGCCGCTGCGGGCAGAATATGCTTTTCGGGACGGTAGCACAGCAGTCCCGGGAGCGTTTTGGGCATGGGAACGCCGCGGTCGGCGAGCGCGAGAAAGGTGAGCATCTTATCGTCGCACGTGGTGACGCCGCGGTAGCCGTTGAACACGGGCATGCCCGCCGCCTCCGCCGCGGCGAGCAGATATTTATCCTTATCCCAAAAAATGAGAAAATCGTACTCCGTGAGCGCGGAGCGCAGCCCGCCCCCCTCCACGCAGAAGGGAAACGCCTCGGCAGACAGAATATTCAGTTCCGCACCGAGCGCGGCGAACTCCTCTTTGAGCCGACGCGGCTGATACATGATCTCGTCCGTCTGATAATAGGCATTGACAAGCACGACGCCCTTCATCCCGCACCTCCCATAAACGCAAAGAGTATACCATGAAACGCGGAAATACGCAAGCGCGGGAACGCGGACGTACAAAAAGAACCGCGCCGCCGCGTGAAAACGCGGCGGCGCGGCAGGTCATGCGATATCACAGTGCGCCGACAACGGCATGCGGCTCATACGGTTCGTCGATATAGGCGACGTCCTCCTCCGTCAGCGGAACGTCGAACGCGCCGGCGGCGTCGAGAAGGTACTTTTCCTTTGTGGCGCCGATGATGGGCGACGCGATCCCCTTTTTGAAGTGCCACGCAAGCGTGATCTGCGTCATGCTGACGCCGTACTTTTGCGCAAGCTCGGAAATACGCGCGGCGACGGTTTTATCCTGCTCCTCCGTTTTATCGTACTTGCCGCGGGCGACAACGTCCGTCTTGCTGCGCAGGGTATCCGCCGACCAATCGGGACGGGAACACCTGCCTGCGGCGAGCGGGCTGTAGGGCGTGAGCGCGACGTTCATCTGTCTGCAGATGGGGATGAGCTCGCGTTCGTCCTCGCGATAGAGCGGATTGTAATGATCCTGCATGGAGACGAAGGGCGTGAATCCGTTATCGCGCGCGCAGAGCTGCATATTGTAGAACTGATAGCCGTACATAGCGGAGGCGCCGAGCGCGCGCACTTTTCCCGCTTTGACGAGGCTGTGGAGCGCCTCCATCGTCTCTTCCACGGGCGTGGAATAGTCGAAACGGTGGATAATGTAGAGATCGAGATAGTCGGTGCCGAGGCGCTTTAAGGTGCCCTCGATCTCCCGCGCGATCGCCTCCTTTTTGAGATGCCCCTCGTTAAAGTAGACCTTGGAGGCGAGCACGACTTTATCGCGCGCGACATTGCGTCTGATCGCCCTGCCGAGGTACTCTTCGCTCGTGCCGGCGGAATAGGTGTTCGCCGTATCGAAGAAATTGATGCCGAGATCGAGCGCGCGTTTGATGATAATTTCACTCTGTTCCGCATCGAGCGTCCATGCGTGCATCTTGCTTGCGGGATCGCCGAAGCTCATGCACCCAAGGCACAGCCGCGAGACCTCGATCCCGCTGTTGCCAAGCGTCGTATACTGCATATTCTTTCTCCTTGATCAATTTCCGCTCGCCTTGCGAAGGCATGCGAGCGCGTTCAGCGAGCGCGGATAGCCGATATAGGGCAGCATGTGAAGGATGAGATCTTTGAGAAACTGCGCGTCGTTCCCCACTCTGAGGTTCGCCGCGGCGTGGCTCGTAAGCTGCGGTTCGCAGCCGCCCTGCGCCGCAAGAAGGCAGAACGTGACCGCCTCGCGCTGCGCGTAGGAGAGCCCTGCGCGCACATAGTAATCGCCGAAACAGTTCTCCGAGAGGAAGCGGTTGATCTCGCGGGAGAGCTCGTCGCCGGAAGCCGCGAACCCCTTCATCTGTTCGCCGAAGATATCGACCTGCGCAGCCTCGCCGCGCGCCGCGCGCGCCTCGGCAGAGGCGTCCTCTTCCGCGGGAACGGACAGACCGCGGGCGGAAAATTCCGCATACAGCGCCTGCAAAAAGGGCAGCGCGCGCCCCATGCCGAGGTACGCCGCGGATTGCAGCACCGCCTCGTGCGCCGCAAGCGGAGAAAGCCCCGCGTCGAGCGCCTCTTTGAGTTCCTCGGCAAACGCCTCCTTCCCGCCGCAGGCGGCAAGCGCGGCGAGGATACAGACGCGGCGCGTTTCCTCGTCCGCCTTCCCGCGCGGGATCCCGCCCGCAAAGCGCCCGAAGATGACCGCCGCCGCGCTCTCGGGCGGCAAAACTTTTTTCGGATCCATATTTTCTCCTTTTCCGCGCCTTATTTGGCGAACGTCATGAACCACTCCACGGTATCGGGATCGTAGTGCGAGAAGAAGAGGCTCGCGCCCGTATCGAGCGCGGAGATGGCAGCCATGTCCGCGGCGGAGAGCTCAAAATCGAACACGGCGAGGTTTTCCGCCATGCGTTCCTTTTTCACCGATTTGGGGATGACGACGACGTCGCTTTGGATGAGATAGCGGAGCGCGACCTGCGCCACCGACTTGCCCTTTGCGCCGGCGATCTCCTGCAACACGGGATTGGTGAACAGCCCGTTCTTGCCCTCGGCGAAGGGTCCCCACGACTCGTGCTGAACGCCTAATTTTTTCATGACCTCGTGCGCCTTCTTCTGCTGAAAAAAGACGTGCGTTTCCACCTGATTGACGGCGGGCTTTACGGAGCAGAAGTTATAAAGGTCGATGAGACGGTCGGGATAGAAGTTGCTCACGCCGATGGCGCGCACCTTCCCCGCCCTGACGGCGTCCTCCATGGCGCGATAGGTACCGTAATAGTCGCCGAAGGGCTGATGGATGAGCAGCAGATCGATATAGTCCGTCTGCAGTTTTTTCAGCGAATCGTCGATGGACGCCGCCGCCTTCTTCTCGCCCGCGTTGGAGATCCACACCTTGGTCGTGAGGAAGAGCTCGCTGCGCGCGATCCCGCTCTTTTTTACGGCGTTGCCCACGCCCTCCTCGTTGAAGTAAGCCTGCGCCGTATCGATGGAGCGGTACCCCGCCGCGAGCGCGTCCGAGACGCACCGTTCGCATTCCTCGGGCGTGACCTGATACACGCCGTACCCGAGCTTGGGCATTTTTACCCCGTTATTGAGCGTTACATATTCCATATTTGCTTCCTCCTTGATTTTATCTGCTTACGGACGGAGCGGTCCGTAGAAATAACTTGCCGTTGCGCCGCCGTCGATGAGAAAATCGGCGCCCGTGATAAACGCGCCCCGCTCGCTCATGAGCAATTCGGCGACGTTCGCCACCTCGTCCGCCGTGCCGGGACGGCCTGCGGGGCACTTGGCGAACATGTTCTTATAAAAATCGCCGCGGACGCCGTTGAACTCGTCGATGGCAAGCGGCGTGACGATGATGCCGGGAGAGATGGAGTTGATCCGCGCGCCGCGCGCGCCCCACTTTACCGATTCTGCCATGACGCGCTTTTCGTTGCAGCGCTTCGCCATCTGATAGGCGTGCAGGGTATCGCGGATGTTGGAGGGGCGGAGCATCTCCAAAGAAAGGAGCTCCTCCGTCGGCGTGGTGGCAAGCAGTTCGTCCTCCTCGGCGGTGAGCGCGGGCATGCGGTGCCCCGACTGACTTGAGATGGTCACGCCCGTGCCGCCCCGCCTGATGACGGCGCCGACCTCTTCCAACAGCACCGCCGTACCGTACAGATCGACCTTCAGGATCGCCTCGACGGGCGCCTGACTCGGCGAAACGCCCGCGGCGTTGATGAGCATGGCGATCTCGCCGTACTTCTGCCCCTCCGCAATGAGCGCGCGGATACTCTCCCGCGAGGAGATATCCGTCTCGACGGGCACGACGTCGAACCCCGCCCCGTTCATGATCTTTGCGGTCGCCTCGGCGTTGCCGCGGTTTTTATCGCCGACGACGATCTTCCTGCCGTTACCCATCCTGCGCGCGATCGCCATACCGATCTGCCCTGCGCCCGTCCATAAAATAACGTCTTTCACGACAGGCACCTCCTCGCCCATGCGGCGGCAGTCTGTTCCGACTGCGCCGCCTGAGAGCCGCGCACGGCGAGCCCCTTTTCGAGCTTCGCCCCGCGGCAGACGCGCGCAAGATCGCGCTCGCTCACGCCCATGCCGCTGCCCTCGTTGGTGCAGAAGGGCGCCACTTTTTTGCCCTCCCATTGGAAATGCTCCAAAAACGTGAACATCGCCATGGGCATCGTCCCCCACCAATTCGGATAGCCGATAAAGACGGTATCGTACTTTTCGAGGCTCTCGGGCAGGGCTTTCAGCGCGGGGCGCGCGCCCGCTTTGAGTTCCTCTTTCGCCGCGTCGGTACAGGCGTAATAGTCTTCGGGATAGGGTTTGACCGTCTCCACTTCGAAGAGATCTCCCCCGACCGCGCTGCGGATGAACTCCGCAACGATCTCCGTATTGCCCTTCGGAAGCACGCGGACAGAGCCGTTCACATAATTTTCTCCCTTGCGGGAATAGTAAACAATGAGATTCGCCATATTCTTTTCCCCTATTTTTTCGTGCCGTTTTCGAGTTTTCTTAAAAGGCAATCCACCTTATCGATGCGCTTTTGCGCCGTGTGCACGTCCTCCAAGAGCGCGGCGCGCAGGCGTTTGAGGATGCAGCGGCGGGTGGCGTCGTCCGACGAAAAATAGGCAGAGAGTTCCCCCTCGGAGAGCCCCGCGTCCGATAAAAAGAGCGCGACCCCGAGGGCGCACGCCTCCTCGTCCGTCAGTTCCCGCCCCGCGGCGGTCTGCGTGCCGAAGCCACACCGCGCGGCAAGGGCGGCGAGGCGCTCTTCATTGAGTTCACATTGTGCCGAAAGCTCGCTGATCTTCATGAAAACCTCGAAAAAAGCGCAGATCTGTTCTGCGCTTTTATTATACCCCGCTTTCGCCGCTATGTAAAATGCCTGTTTTTTATGCCTCGTTATGCGCCGAGAGCATGGTAACTTCGTCTAAAAAGGCGTGTTGCGCGCGGCTCATGGGCTGATACTTTTTCCACACGAGAAAGGTCTGCTGACTGATCTCGGGATAGAACGGACGGAAGCACAGCTTCCCGTCGCCGTACTGCGCCATGGAACCCTCCACCGTGAAGGCGCATGCGAGCCCGCGGGCGACGAAGTAGGCGGCGTTGCCGATGAGGTTGAAGGAGGCGACGACGTTGAGCCGCTCGTACGCCTCGCCGAGCTCCCGCCGATAAAAGCGGCGCACCTCCGCGCGCGTGTTGGTGAGCACGGGCACATCCTTGAGGTCCTCTATCGTGATATGCTCCTTTTGCGCGAGCGGGCAATCGACGCGCATCACGACCCCGCAGCGGTCGGCGATGCCGAGGCGGAGAAAATCGTACTTTTCAATGTCGCCCGGCTCGATGAGCAGCCCCAAATCGAGCACGCCGCGGTCCAACCGCTCCTTGGTGCGGTCGGCGGTCTCCGAAAAGATCTCGAAGGCGACCTCGGGATACTTCTTGCGGAACCGGTCGATGGCAACGGCGATGAGATCGAACGCGCACGACTCCGCCGCGCCGATCGAGATGGTCCCCGCAAGGTTTTCGCCCCGCGAACGGAACTCCCGTTCCACCTTCTCCTCAAGCTCCGCCATCTCCTCCGCCCGCCGCCGCAGGAGCATGCCGTCCTCGGTGAGCGTGATCTTGCGCTTGCCGCGCTCGAAAAGTTTTACGCCAAGTTCTTCCTCGAGCTCCGCGAGCTGACGGGAGAGCGTGGGTTGGGTGATGTAGAGCGCCTCGGCGGCGCGGGAGATGTTCTCCTCGCGCGCGAGCGTCAAAAAGTAGCGCAAGACCCTCAGTTCCATAAGTCATACCTCATTCTTCTGTATTTCCATTATACCATACTTCCGAGGCATAATCAAGCAAAATTTTTTTGCAAAATGCGCGCCGCGGCGGGCAATGCCCCGCCGCGGCGCGCGCAAAACGATGGGTCAGGCTCAAAGCTTATATTTTGCCGTGAGCCGCAGGACGGAGGCGAGGCAGTCGTTGAAGGTGCGCGCCTCCTCCTCGGTGAGCGCCCGCCCCTTCAGCCCCGAGACGGTGCGGGCGAGCACGTCCGCTTCAAGACGGTCGGTCGGCGTGAGCTTTTCCTTTTGCAGCTTTTCAAGAAGGCGCAGGGCATAGGAGGGCTCGGGCGCGTCCTCCACGGCGGGCGGATCCTCGAAGCAGCAAACCTTGGCGGGCTGCGGCGCGGGGCGGTCGGGCGTCTCGGTCAGCTTTTCGTGGAAGCGCTCGTAAATGCGTTCCGCTCTCCCCTTGGCGTTCCCCTTCGCGCGCCCGCTTCTGCGACGCGGGCGCGGGAGAAAGAAGAGCAGGCGCAAAAGCGCCGCAAGCGCCGCGAACAGCGCAAGGAAGCAGAACGCCCCGCCGAGGGAAGTCATACAGCAGAGGAGCGCAAACCCCGCCGCCCCCAAGGCGACGGCGACGTACTTATACGCCTTCCGCCCGCCGAGCAGCGTAAAGAGCGCGGCGGCAAGTACGAGCAGCGCGGGCGCAAGCACGAGCGGCACCCACGCGGGCGTACGCGCGAGCACAGCCATCAGTTTTTCAAAAATTTCCATAGTTACCTCCCTTCGAGGATATCCACTTTTCGCGGTCGGTTTTTGGCGGATCGTGCGTGGAAAGCGCGAAATGCGTCACATCTCGATCTCGCGGCAGCGCGCGATGTTGACGATGCGCGCGCGGATCGTGCGCTCGTCCACGCGCATCACGCGGGCGACCGCCTTTTTATAGAGCGCGATCTGCACGGCGTACTTTTCTTTGAGCGCGTCGTCGGAGAGCGCGGAGTACTTATAGTCGATGACGATATAGCCCGCCTCGTCCGCGCACAGCAGATCGATCGCGCCCTGAAAGACGATCTCGTCCGCCGTATCGGCAAGCCCGACCTCATCCGCCTGCAGCGAGACGAGGAAGGTCTGTTCGCGGCGGACCGGCTTGCCCGCGAGCGCCGCGAGGCAGGGCAGCGCGAGGATGCGTTCGAGCTGATCGTCGCGCAAAAGCGCGAGCGTTTCGGGCGGGAGCGTACCTTCGCGCGCCATGCGCGCGCGCTCTTCCGCCCCGCCATGCCCGAAGTTGACGTACTGCAAAAAGGCATGGTAGGCAACGCCTTCCTCGCGCGAAGTGGAAACGTCCTCCGCGGGCACGAGCTCGGAAAGAGGCGCCGCGTCGCCGCCGAGATCGCGGACATGGGCATGCCCTTTTTCGCCGAGGAGCGCCGTTGCCGAACTCTTGACGGGGAGCGCCGCGCTTGCCGCGAAGGCGTACGGGCGGCGGTAGACGGCGAGGATTCGCTCTGTCTTTTCGGCGTCGGGCTGCCACACGAGGGCGCGGCGGCAGGCGGGCGCGCGGGGATTTTCCGCCGCGGGCACGAAGTAATCGGCAAGCGCGGAAAAATCGAAAAAGTCTGCAAAGCATTTGGCGAACGCGGGCGAGAGCGCCGAGGACGAGCCCTCCTTGAAGAGGACGTGCAGGCGGTAGCGGGCGCGCGTCATACCCACGTAGAGCAGGTTGCGTTCCTGTTTGCGCTCCTCTTCGAGCGTCGCGCGGGCGGCGGCGCGGCGGAGCACGGTGCCGTAGACGAGCTTTTTCTCCACGTCGTACGACTTGGGCGCGGCAAGGCAGCGCTCGGTAAAGAGCACTTCGTCCCGCTCCTCGCCGCCGCGGAACTTTACGTCCGTTCCCGCGAGGATGACGACGGGGTACTCAAGTCCCTTGGAGGCGTGCATGGTGACGACGCGCACTGCGCCCTCGCCGCCGCTCTCGGAAAAGCCGAGCTGAAAGCCCGTGGCGCGCAGGCGGGAAAGGAAGGTATGCACGTCGGTATCGGCGCCCTCCGCCGTAAGGCGGCTCACGCGGGCAAGGCGGCTCGCGCCCCCCTCTTTGGCGGCGATCTGCGCCTCGAGCCCGAGGGCGAGCAGCTCGCCCATGATCTCCTCCGCCGTGCGGATGCGGCTGTGCGCGCGCAGTTTTCCGGCGAGCGCGAAGAAGTTTTTCCCCTTGAGGGAGATCTCGTCGTCCTCCGCCGCAAGGTAGGCGCGGAAGGCGGCGCGGAAGCTGTCCGCTCCGCCCGCGGCGCGGGCGCGGACGGCGGCGAGTTCCGCCTCCGTAAACCCGCCCGCCGCCGAAAGGAGCGCCGTGACGAAGGGGATATCCTGCTCGGGATTGTCGAGATAGGAGAGCCAATCGAGAAGCAGCCGCGCCTCGAAAAACTCGCACACGTTGACCTCCGCCGCCGTGGAGACGGGGATGCCGCGGTCGGCGAGCGCGTACACGATCTTCTCCGCCTCGCCCGCCCTTCTGCGGGTGAGCACCGCGATATCGCCGAAGCTGACGGGCTTTTCGCGCTTTGCCTCGTCCTTTTCGTCCGCGTCGTACCACGTCCCGCCGCCGAGTTCCTCCTCGACGAGATCCGCAACGCGTTCGGCGAGCGCGTCGCGGCGGATACGCCCCGTGTGCTCGAGCACCGAATACACCGCCTCGGGCGCCTCTTTTTCGCGCTTTTCCTTGGCGACGACGTGGAATTTTACCTCGCCGCCGTGCGAACCGTACCGTTCGCCCCCCTGCATGGGCGCGTAGCCCGGCAGCAGGGCGGAAAAGACGCGGTTGACCGCCTCCAATACGGCGGGCGCGGAGCGGAAGTTGGAGGAAAGGCGCAGCGATACAGGAAGCGTTTGCTCCTTCTCCTCGAAAAACTGCGAATTGCTCCCGCGGAACCCGTAGATCGCCTGCTTGGCGTCGCCCACGAAGAACACCTCGTCGCCGCCGAGCGCCGTGAGGAGCCTGTCCTGCACGGGATTTACGTCCTGATATTCATCGACGAACACGGCGGAATACTTTGCGCGGAGCTCCTTTCGGATGTGCGCGGAGAGCGCGCGGCTCTCCTCTTCGCTCTTTCCCGCCTGCCCGCGCCCCTCCAAGAGGGCGAGCGCGAACTGTTCGAGGTCGTTATAGTCGAGCACGCCCGCCTCGTGCTTTTCGGCGGCGTAAGCCTCGTCATAGGCGAGCACGAGCCGCCCGAGCGCCGCGGCGCGGGCGTTGGCGTCGAGATAGCGCGCATGCTCTTCCTCCGCGGAGGCGTACGCCGCAAGCTCGTCCGCAACGCCCTTAAGCTCCTTGCGCGCGCCCGAGAGATAGTCGAGCGCGGCGCGTTCCTCCACCGAAGCATTGCGTTTGACGGGCGTGCGGACAAAGGGCGGGAGCGCCTCCGCCGCCGCCTTCATGGCGAACAGACCGCCCGCGCCGGCGAGCGATCCGCACGCCCCGACGAGCGCTTCCGCCGCCGAGAGCGCCTTCTCCCCCAACGCGGCGTATTGTCCGGCACGCGCCGCAAGTCCCTCCCGTATGACGCCGAGTTTTGCGGCGTAGCCCGAGAAGAGCGAGGCGCAGACGTCGTCAAACGCGTCCTCCGCGCCCATGGCGGCGAGTTTTTCCCTGTAATCGGCGAGCCCGCGCGCCTTGGCGTGGATCTCGCGGACGACGGCTTTGAGCGCGTCGTCCTTCTTTTTGCGGAAATAGACGGAAAGGAGCCGCTCAAACTCCTCGCCGCCCTCTTCGTACATGGTTTCGAACACCCGCTCCATCGCGCGGGAGGCGAGCTCCATGCACGCGGCGTCGTCCTGCCCGACCACGCGGAAGGCGGGATCCACCCCCGCGGCGTAGAAATAGGTGCGCACGAGGCGCGCGCAGAAGGCGTGGATGGTGCTGATCTCGGCGAGCGGGAGATCGGCGAGCTGCGCTTTGAGCCGCTCGCGCGCGGCGCCCTCCGCATTGCCGATGCCGTCGAGGAGCGCCTTCCGCAGCCGTTCGCGCATCTGCGCCGCCGCCTTGTTGGTGAAGGTGACGGCGAGGATATTTTTGACGTCCGTTCCGCTCAATACGAGGGAGACGAGGCGCTCGATCATGACGAACGTTTTGCCGCTCCCCGCCGAGGCGGAGACGATGACGTTGCCGCGCGCCTCCACGGCGCGCTTCTGTTCCTGCGTCAGTGCAACGCTCATGACCTCCCTCCTTTGCCGCGCGCGACGGCGGCGATCTCTTCACACGTTACGCTCCCCTCTTTGCGCGGCTCGCCCACGAACCCGCAGGCGCCGCGGAAGGCGCAGTAATCGCACGCGCCCTCGTAGGGAGAGGGGCGCACGTTGCCCGCAGCCATCTCCTCTTCCGCGCGCGCGGAGACGAGGCGGGCGTACGCGAGGAAGTCCGAAAAATCCTCCCCCGCCATGCCGCGGCGGGAGCCGCTCTCGAAAAAGTCGCTCTCCTCCGCGGCGGAGGTATCCATAAGCGCACGCACGGCGTCGTCGCGGTTGAAAAAGCCCTGCATGCGGAACTTTTTATCGCCCTCCGCGGTGAACTTATCCTCGGCGGGAAAGTAGAACGCCCCCGCGGGGAGCTTCCCCTCCGAAGCCGCCGTGAGGTAGAGCTCGAGCTGCAGGCTCCTGCCCGTGTAATACGCAACGGGCGCGGGATCGAAATGCCCCGTCTTGTAGTCGATGACGCGCACGTAGCCCTCCGCCTCGTCGATGCGGTCGATGCGCCCGCGCATGCGGAGCGCGGGAATGGAGACGCGCCCCTCGCCCGCGCGCACCGTGAAGGCGGAGCCTTTGAGCTGACGGTATGTCGCCGCCGCCACCTCGGCGCACTCCTTTTTCAGCCGTTCCGCGGCGTATGCGCCCGACTTGGTATCGGCAAACGCGGCATAGCGCGGCGTTTCGAGCAATTTTCCCGCCACCATGTCCGCAACGGCGCGGCACTCCGCCTCCGTGGCGATCGTGTTGAGCATGGGCGCCATCTCGTCGAGCACGGCGTGCACGAAGTCGCCCGTATCTCGCGCGAGCACGGGGCGCTCTTCGCGCTCCTTGAGCCGCAGAACGTTTTTGAGGAAGCCCGCGTACGGGCAGGCAAAATAGCTTTCGAGGAGCGTGGGCGAGACGTCGCCCGCAAAATACAGCGCGCCCGCCGCGGGAACGTTCTCCTTCTCCCCGCCCGACAGGAGCGCGTCGGCCTGCACCCCCTCGCCACGCGCCTTCAGCGCGGCATACACGGAGGCGAAGGCGGAGGGATCGTCCGAGCGTCCCTCCTCGAAGGCGCTCTTGCGGGCGAGCATGCCGAGGAGCGCGGGCGTGCGCTCGCTGCAATCGTAGGGGAACAGTTCGGGGAGCGCCCGCGGCGTGAGCACGCGCGTGAGATAGCCGATGAGTTCGCTCGCCGCGGTCTCCTCGCCCCGCCGCCGCAGCGGACGGCTGACGTACAGCGCCCCCGAAAACGCGCACACGTTGAGGGCGAGCGCCTCGCGGGCGCGGGCGTTGACGACGGCGATGGCGGGCTCGATCTCCACTTTGAGCGAGGAGAGCCGCCCGATCTCGCCGTCCGTGATGACGGCGGTATCCGCGGCAGTCGCAGGGAGCGCGTCCGTCAGTCCCGTCGCGAAGAGCACCTTCGCGCGCACGAAACGGCTCGCCGTGGCGTCGCCCACGAACACGGCGTCCGCCGAGGCGGGGATCATGGCGGTCTTGAGCGCGTCCGCCCCGCTCACGAAGAGCGCGGCGAACTCGCGCGCCGAAAAGACGCGGCTGCCCGCGACCGTCTCCGTCTCGGCAAGGATATTTTCCAACGGATCGAGCGAGAGGAAGCGCTTTTCCGCGCCCTCGAACGACTCCGCGAGCGCCGCGCATACTTCCTCCGCGCCGACGCACGCCGCAAGCGCGCGTACGCCCTTCACATAGGCGCTCCCCTTTCCCGTGCGCGGGAAACAGGCGAGCGCGGCGAGCAGTTTTTCGCGACAGGCGGAGAGTTCTGCGTATTTCCCCTCGAACCCCTGCGCGTCCGTCCGGATCTCGCGCTTTGCGCCGCCGCGGTAGTTGGCGAACTTCAGAAGATAGTTGCGGTATGTATCGCTCCCCGCAAAACAGACGTTCGAGAGGATCGCGTCCGCCGAGGCGGGCAGGCACCCGTCCGCGACGGCGGCGAGCACATCGGAGACGAGCACGCAGAAGGGATGGCGGGAATAGGCGCGCTTGATATCCGCCGTATACGGGATATTATACGCCGCGAACGCCTTTCCGATCGCGGAAAATCCCGCGCCGTCGGGCACGAGCACGGAGATATCCTTCAACCGCAGTCCCGCACCGATATATTTTTTGATGAGCGCGGCGACGGTGTTTGCCTCCTCCGCCTCGTCGGCGGCGGTGAACATGCAGACGCGCTCCGCCGCCCGCGGCGCGTTCTTCACATACGCCTCGGGCGCGAACAGCCCCTTGCGGAGCAGTTCCGCCTCCCCTTCCGAAGAGCTCGGAAGGCGGACGGTTTCCGCCCCGCCCGCATCGGCGGCTGCCTCGCGGAACACGCGCGCCGCCTCACCCGTGTAAAACGCCTCGCGCCCGCCGAGGAAAACGCCCGTCACGTTCTTTGCGTGCAGGCACGCCGCGCGCACCCCTTCCGCCGCCTGCCGCGTGAAGGAAGGAAAGGCGAAAAAGTAGACGTTGGCTTCGGAGAGCTCGCCCGAAGAGAGCTTTTCGGGCAGGAGCGCGAGATAGCCGTTCTCGTCGAGCATGCCCTCCGCACGCAGGAACGCCTCGTAGCGCTCGAGAATGAGGGCAAGATCGAAAAGTTTTACGCGGAGCATGCCCTCCGCACCCTCCGCGCCGCGGCGGAGAAGTTCCGCGTCCACGCGGGAGGCGGAGAGCTGCGCGATCGTTTCGTATACCGCCTCGGCGGCGCGCGCCGAAAAACAGCCGAGCTGCCCTTCGAGGTCGGTCAGGATCGCCGAGACCGCCATGACGGAGCCGTGCTTGGAGAGAACGCGCCCCTCGCCCCCGAGAAAACGCGCGAACGTGGAGACTTCCGTGCAGAACGTGCCCCCCGTTGCGGCGAGCACGGCGCGCTCGGCAAGCAGCGTGAGCCCGTCCTCGCAGAAGATGAGATTTTTTGTGCGCCCGTCCCTGCCGCCGCCCTCGCCGCGCGCGATATCCGCGCGCAGGAAGGAGAGCGCGTCGTCGAGCGTGGGCGCCTCGATGAGCCTGATCATAACCCTTCTCCGCAGTATTTTTTCTATTATAGCATATCGCAGAGCGCTTTCGGCTTACTTTTCACAAAATTTTCCGCATATTTCGGCGATAATTTTTTACAAACGCAAAATTATATGGTATAATGGGTAAGATTTATTCTGATCGGAGCCAACTATGAAAAAGAGAAATTTTGCCTGCCTTGCGCTTGCGCTGCCCGTTCTTGCCTTTGCAGGCTGCGCCGCGGCAACGCCTCGGCTCGCCCTTTCGGCGAATTGGTACGCCTCGACGGATATCACGACCGCCATTACGGGCACAAGCGAAAAACTCGAATACGAAGTCACCTTCGAAAGTTCGGGCACGGACGCCTATTCCGTCAGCTACGACGCGGGCACTTATACGACTACGCTTGAGGACATCAACGTCACCGTGGGCGGAGAGGTAAAGCCCGCCTACCGCCTGACGACGGAACTCAGGATCACGGGAAGATTTACCGTAAACGGCGAGACGGGCGAGGATTTCACCGACGTTGTGACTTCCGAAGTGACCTTTTTGGACGTGACCACCGAGCTTCAGCCCATCGACAGCGTAAAAACGGTGCTTTCGCACTCGCCCTATTCCACAGGCGCGCCGAGCTCCGTGGAAGACGCATGCGTCGTCTACGAATACACCTACAAAACGGTGTACAACGCCGACTGCACGCAGGCGACGATCACCATGGAGTACGCTCAGCCCGAGGAATTGGGAACGGTGGAAAAGACGGTGGAAGTGTCGGGCGACGGGAGCTTTTTGGATAACGAGACCATCCTCTTTGCGATGCGCGGCGTGAGCACCTCTTCGGCGGCGTCTTTCCGCACCATCAACCCCGTAACGCAGCAGCAGTCCGGCATTGCGATGTCTGCGGCGCCCACCGTTACGGAGAGAACGCCCAAATTTTCCATCAACGGCGCCGAAGAAGCCGAACATAAGATGAACATTTACACCTTCTCGCTCAGTTACAGCGGGAACAACTCGGGGCAGGCGCAGGAGTTCGCCTACGCCGCCAAAACGGACGGCAACACAAACACCTACCGCAACGTGCTTTTGGAAATGCGCGTTCCCGTGCTCGGCTCGCTCGGCACGCTGACGTACAGCCTGAAGAGCGCAACATTCAACGATAAATAATTGCCTGCAACAAAAAACAGACCGCGAAGGTCTGTTTTTTATTTTTGCTTATAACGCGGAAAACGCCACCGCCGTGCCCGCTTCCGTCTCGGAAAAGCTCACGCGCATGGAATATACCTCTTCCTCCTCCTGAAAGGTGAGCGTAAAACCGCCCTCATCGGGCGAGACTGTATAGAGATTTGTCCGCCGATAGAACGCCTCCACTTCCGCCCGTCCGCCCGCAACGAGCGGAAAACTTTCGTCCTCCCAGCTTTCGGGAAAGGTATCGCGCGCCACGCCGAGCAGATGTGTGGGAACAAACCAATCCGTTTCTCCGATCCTGAATACAGGCGAAAAAAAGTAATATTCGTTCTCATCTTCTCCCGGGCTTATCAGATAATAAAGAACGACGCCGTCTTTTTCCTTCTCAATGAGCAGAGATCCTCCCTCGATCCGCCACGCCGGCTCCTCCGCATCCTGCTGCGCGTCCATCTCCGAGGCGATCTGTTCCAAGGATTCGGCAGTAAAAACGCCGGAATCTGTCGCCCCCGGACGAAGCACAAAGGAAAACTCCAGCGTCAGCGAATCGTAGATATCCCCTATAAAGCAATCCGTCCGCACCGTTTTGACGAACAGTCCGCACCCTGCAAGGAGCGCCGTCATAAAAGCAAGCGCGCCGAGCGCTGCCGCTGCAAAACACCGCCGCGAAACCTTTTTCATAGACTTCCCCTCCAAACCTGTATTATCTGTACTATATATATCACAGATTACAGCGCTTGTCAAGACATTTCGGAAAAATAAAAACGCCCGCAGGGGGCGTTCAACAAAGAAAATATTCTTAACGCATCGACAGCACAGGCATGTGCGCTTAATTATCGATCACAACAGCCGCTTTACACCAATAGCCATCCGCGATCACCAAAATTTCCGTATATGCTGCCGTTTCAAGACATGTAAAATAAAAAGGGTATTCGTCCGTGGGCGTATCGTCCCGATCCGGTTCTTCCCAATATTCGCCCTCATCAAAAGTAAAGAACCGCGTATCATAATAAATTTTGACGGCGCTTTTAGCAATCCTTACGTCCCGACTTCCCCGAAAACGCAGGCGAACATAAAATTCATACGTTTCACCCGTCTTTAAGTGATAAATTTTTAACTTTTCATCCCCGTCCAACGTCTCATATTCCGCGTTAAAGCTTGCGCCGATCCCCAAAATCTCCACATCACCGCCGCCGATGACATCGCCGCCGATATTGCCACGATCCAAAAATACTCCCAATAAAACAGAGCCCGCAACGATCAGCGCAGCGACAAGGGAAACAAGTCCGATCAACCACTTTTTTTGCCGTGAGAGTTTACTGTTTTTCTCCACGATGATCGTTTCTGTTTCGCGGTCGGCAAGCAGCTCTTCTTGCGTTGTCCCAAAAAAAGCCGCAAGGTCCTCGAGAGATTCGCTGCTTGGCAATCCGAGACCATTTTCCCATTTTGCGACCGCACTCCGGCTCACATGAAGTTTATCGGCAAGTTCTTCCTGTGTAAGCCCCCGTTCCTTGCGATATTTTTTCAGTCGATCGTGAAATTGCATATTCGCCCCTCCGCTTAAATTATACCACATCCTCTCTCGTTCGCAAGAAAAATACCGTTACTTTTTTGTTACACAGCGTTATTTGTATGCGTCTTCGTCCACAGCAGCCTTCCTTGTTCCCTTTTAACAAATGTATGGATAAGCCGTTTGACGTACAAAAAGCGGCTCCTTCCGAACCGCCCTTTTTTCACTTACGCTTTTGTGTATTATTATCTTTTGATTTTCAGAAAACGCCCCGCAGGGGGCGTTTTTCAGTCGTGTTCGTAAATTTCCCGCTTGAGGATGGCTATGTAGGGAAGGTTGCGGTATTTTTCGGCATAGTCCAACCCGTAGCCGACGATGAAGGCGTCCTCGATGGAAAAACAGGTGAAGTCCGCCGAGGCGTTCACCTTGCGGCGGGAGGGCTTATCGAGCAGGGCGACGACGGTGAGCGACTTTGCGCCGCGCTCCTCGAAAAAGCTCCTCAGCGTGACGAGCGTGCGCCCCGTATCCACGATATCCTCCACGAGGATGACGTCGCGCCCCGCGACGGAGGAAAAGAGATGCTTTTTGATCTTGGGGCGCCCCGCGGCGATCGTATCGTTCCCGTAGGAGCTGACCGCCATGAAATCGAGCTCTACGTCCGTATTCATGGCGCGCACAAGATCGCAGAAAAACATGGCGCTCCCCTTTAAGTTGCACACCGCCACGGGAACCGTGCCGCGGAAGCGGTCGTCCAACCACGCAGCCGCCTCTTTTACGCGTTCGGCGATCTCCGCCTCGGTCAGGATGACTCTCTCACAATCTTGGTGCATGTTCATTTCTCCTCTTTGGTCTGTAACAATGTAAGATATACCCTGCGCTCCGTGCGCTCCGTAACTTTGACTTTCTCCGAGATCTCCGTCCCGAATACGGCAAGCACCTCTCCGCCGCAGGCAATGAGCGGCAGGGCGCGCCCGACGCGCGCGGGGATCTTTTTATCGGTGAGGAACTTTTTCAGCGGCTTTGTTCCGCCGCCGAAGGGTGCGAATACGTCGCCCTCGCGCCGCGTGCGGATCACGCAATCTGCGGGGAAGGCGTCCATGTCCGCGACAAGCGCGCCCTCCGCGGGCTCCGCCCCCACCATGACCGTGTATCCGCCCAACGCAAAGGCACCATGCCCGAACGGAAGCTCCGTACCGTCGTTCTGCGGCGGCGAAGACAGGAACGCGATCATGCCCCCCTCGCGCACCGCCGTGACCCCCTCGGGGAGCGTGACTTTCCGTCCGCTCTGAAGGGCGGGCAGGCGGACGATCTCCGCAAGGTTTGCGCTCGTGTAGTCGCGCTCTACACCGCAGGCTTTGAGCGCCGCGAGGCAGGCGCGGGAGAACAGGGGCGCGGGCAGATCGGTCGGTACACACAGGGCACCGCCGCGCTCGGTGAGCGCCACCTGCGCGAGCGACCGGAGATATTCCTCGTCCTCTGCCGCGCGCGCGGCAAAGGCGGCGATATGCTCCGCCGCATGCGGAACGATCTCCTCGAGCGCGGGCATGACGCGGCTGCGCAGGCGGTTGCGGGAATAGCGCTCGTCCGCATTGCTCCGATCTTCCGCAAACGGCAGGCGGTGCAGCTCGATATAGCGGTCGATCTCGGCGCGCGTTACCCCCAAAAAGGGGCGCGCAATGCCGCGGCGCGCGGGAAAGACGTTGAGTCCTGCGAGCGACGTGCCCCGCGCAAGGCGGAAGATCACCGTTTCGGCGGCGTCGTCCAAGTGATGCGCCGTTGCCACAACGTCCGCCTCCCCCTCCGCGAGGATCTGTTCGAAACAGGCGTAACGGAAATTGCGCCCCGCCTCCTCGAGCCCCTGCTTCTGCGCCGCGGCGAGCGCGGGGACGTCGGCGCGGAAGATACGCAGCGGAACATTCCACGCCCCGCACAGCCGCTCCACGAAGGCGAGATCGGCGAGCGACTCCGCCCCGCGGATGCCGTGTTCGCAGGTGAGCGCGGAGAGCGCGATGTCCTCTTCCTTCGCGCGGGCGCGGAGAACGTGCAGCAGGCAGACGGAATCGCGCCCGCCCGAGAGCGCCACGCACACGCGCTTGCCATGCAGTTGCGAAAAATCGACGTTCATAATTTTTCAACCATTATAGCACATTTGCGCGGCATACGCAAGTGAGAAAGGCACGCCGATATATTAAAACGCCGCGCTTTTGCGCGGCGTTGAAAAATTATCTCACAGAGTTCTTATTTGTGGTGTCTCACCAAATCGAACGCTTTGGCGATCTCCATGACGATGATGGGCACGATGGCGAGCGCGACGCCGATGACGTAGACCTCCCAAGGGAGATACTCCGTGCCGAACCCGAACACGTCCATGACGCCGGGCGTGAACAGCACGAACGCAATGAGCGCGATGGCGAGCAGCGTGACCCAATTGAGCACCTTGTTGGAGAAGGGGCCGATCTTGAAGAGCGAGTGTCCGGAGCGCATGTTGTACGCATGGAGCGACTGCGAGAGCGCCAGCACAAGGAAGGTCGCCGCGCTGCACTGCTCGGCGTTCAGTCCGAACCCGTAGCGCGCGATGCAGTAACTCGAGAGCGCGAGCGCCGCGAACATACAGCCCTGCAAAATAATCTGTATCCCGTACCCGTGCGCGAAGATACTCTCGTTCTTCGCCCGCGGCTTGTGGTCCATGACGTCGTGTTCGAGTTTTTCCATGCCCAATGCGACGGCGGGCAGGGAATCGCCGATGAGGTTGATCCAGAGAAGTTGGATGGAAATGAACGGCGAGATCTGCCAGATACACATGGCGAGGAACACGACAATGACTTCCGAGATGTTGGTGCCGAGCAGGAATCCCACGACCTTTTTGATGTTCGAGTAGATCCCGCGCCCCTCTTTCACCGCGTCCACGATCGTCGCGAAATTGTCGTCCGTCAGCGTCATGTCCGCCGCGCCCTTCGCCACGTCCGTTCC
>DBGBVX010000125.1:0-1214 GCA_048370055.1 Candidatus Gallimonas sp.
CGTGTCCTTCGGCTTGTCCGCCGCACCGCTCCCGCTCCACGGCATAAGTGCCGCAAGAAGGGCGGCAACGGTCAGCAATGCAACCGTAAGGGCGACGCGACGGCGAAGCATTGCCCGCCGCCGTCGTTGTGCCTGTATCCGGCGGGGCTTGTGTGTGCTGGCTGTCTGCTCGACTATGTAACCGCAAGGCACTTCGCAAATAAACTTCCCGTCCGCGTCTTGCAGGACGGCAAGCGCCCCGCGCGCCCGATCCGCCGTCATTGTTCCACCTCCGCCGCCGGAAGGGAAAGCCACCATTCCGGATTGTTCCGGAACTGTTCATTCGCGCAAGCGTCGCAATTCTCCGCCGTGCAGGAAGAGCAATAACGCTTCTGAAAAGCCGCGTCCCACGGTGCTTCTATGACCGGAAGGGAACGAAGGAAGCCCGCCAGCGTGGGCTTGTCCTTCGTGATAGCGTCAAATACCGAAGCGAACTGCCGAACGTTCAAAACTTCGTCGCCGATAATGCACCCGTTCGCGATCCGCTCTTTGATGAACTCAACGCACGGCATTTCCTCCGAAACTCGAAGATCATTGAACCGCGCTTCCGCTTCTGCGAAGCTGTCGAAGGTAACGGCGTTTGCGACGGACGCTTCGCCGTCGTATTCCCATAAACGGATTTTGTATCGTGTTGTACTCATTCCGAATAGCTCCTTTCCCGCGTTACTCTTCAATGCCGATGTAAAGCACGTTTTCATCGGCGCGAAGCTCCGTGATCTTGCAATATGCGTATTTGTTCATTTCGTCGTGCGCGAAGTGCTTATACAAGCCCCTGTAAATGTCCCGCTTCTGATAGCCGCATTCCCGAACGTAGATATACACGTTCGTAAATCCGCTAATTACGTAGCCGATCGTTTGAAGTGCCACGTTGTTTGCGATCCTCTTCATTTTCATATTGAATAGCTCCTTTCGTATTTCAGCAATTCGCGCCGCGTCGGTTTCCTCTGCGTCGGAAATTCTCTTGCACCGTCGCTTGTGCAAGATCGGCGCTGTACTTCGGGCGGGCGTAGCCGTCAAACTCTCCCGTATAGCCGCGCTTCAACTCTTCGTAGATAGCGGCGGCGCTCCTTTTCAGACGGGCGGCAATGTCAACAACGCGTTCACCCTCTGCATACATTCTTTCGATCTCGCGGCGCTGTTCCAGCGTCAAATAACTGTATCCGTTCAATGTTTTA
>DBGBVX010000126.1:0-46183 GCA_048370055.1 Candidatus Gallimonas sp.
TATATCATAAAGTTTCCTATATCTTCTCTCTAATTGCAAATAGTAAGCATCAAGGCATGTAAAAATTAAAACAGGTATAATTACAATAGGAACAAATAGACATGCTGTCTTTGGTACGAAGGCAAACATGGCTACAACCAAGGTCAATGACCAACCTTTTATCATAAAAGAATTCTGCGCCATCCTTGTTATAATTGATTGTATCATTTCCAAATGTTTTATCTTATTTTCCATAAACTTACCACTCTACTTTCTATAAATTTCGTCCAGAGTTTTGCCATCCTGATCTTTCCATTCAATCCAGCCGTTGCGGCTTCCGCCAAGCACAAAGCAAGCCGCGCTGCTTGGGCTGGTGAACGTAAGTGATTTGTTGAGGAAATATCCGCCGTTGCGTTTAACTATATCGCCATTTTTTAACGCCGTCTCTCTCTGCTTGTTCAGTTTATCTGGGCGACAATCTTTTGCAATATCTATTTGTGAGTTTGTTAATACCACAAATTCTTCACCGTCATAGGTTGCATATGCCTTTATACCGTTGGTGGTCGTATGGAATAAATTCTCCGCAGATTCCTCAACATTTACCACATTCATCTTATAACCCTGCGTTGCCATTATGAACTGTATTTCCTCATATACCTCTTCAATAGAAGGGAGGTCATATTCGTCGATTTCATACTTGGGCTTGACAGAGTTTTCCACCTTATAGCGGTTTGATTGGTGCGCCTTCATAATCGCATATTCTTCAAGACCGCTTATCATATCGAGTGAGAATGTCTTGCTATCGGCTAGAAACATAATCGCCTTATTCCAAAAGTCCTTGGAACGGTTGTGGTCGTCCAGGCGAACGACTCCGTTGCGCGTCTGTCCTATGTAAATCTGCGCAATCCTATTTTCGTCGTTTTCGTTGATGAGGTAGTAAATGCCGGGGCGATTAATGCCCGTAATCTTCTTTGCCTCAGCAAGCAGAGGGCGCGGAATGACATATGTCGTCATGGTTGAAAGATGCCGCCTTATAGACCTGATACCGTCAGGCTGCCCGTTATGGTAAATAATTTCAAGTTTCTTACTTATCGCCATCGTCCGCCTCCTCGTTTATGACATCCATTATATCGCCGACGTTGCAATCGAGAACTTTGCAAATCCTGAGGAGAACCTCCATTGACACCGTTTCATTCTTGCCGAGTTTGGCGAGCGTGGTCGTGGAGATGTCGGCTTTTAGGCGCATTTCCGTCTTGGTCATCCCCTTGTCGATTAGCAATTTCCATAACTTGTTGTAGCTGAGAGCCATAATTTTTCCTCGTCAAATTATAATACAAGTTTATTATAGCATAGCAATAAGCAAATTTCAATACCTTATCAGCATTTATAAATCTTTTATTTACACATACTGATTATTTTATAAAAGACGGCAACGGGCGGCGGACTTCTTTTAAAAAGTCCGTCGCCCGCTTCAAACATAGGCAATATTATTGAGTTAATTTACGTGTTCCCACAGTCGAGTTCGATTACTATCCTCACCGTACGGAACTGCTTTGTCACTTTTTCTCGGTAGCCGTGCTCATCCACACTGAAGATAAAATGGGGATAAAACAGCTCAAATAAGGCTATTTCGGCGTATTTTTGCCCTAAATGCGACGTAGCACTACCATAGTCTCGACGTGGCGGGTTTGGGGGAACATGTCGAACGGTTCCACCGTTTTGACGGCGTATCTGCCGGCGGGTTCCTGCCCGAGCGCAGAGGCTTTGACGAGCTCGCCCTTTTCCGTCTCGACAAGCGTTCCCGTTAAGACGCCGAGATCGCGTGCAAGCGTTGCAGGATCGCAGGAGATCATGACGATCTTTTTTACGTCCGCCTCCAAAAGCAGCTTCAAAACGCTCCGCGCAACGCCCGCACGGGGCGGATCGAGCACGATCACGGCGTTGGGCGCCTTTTCGAGCACGGCGGGGAGGAGATCTTCCACCTTGCCGCACAGATTTTCCATTTTGTCCGCAAGCTCGTTGCGCGCCCTGACCGCCTCGGCGCACGCGTGTGCTTCGGGCACGATCTCGATGCCGTACGCCTTTTTGCACTTTTTGGCGAATTTCGCCGTCAGGAGCCCGCCGCCCGCGTAGCAGTCGAGCACCGTATCCTCTTCATCGGCAAAGGAGAGCGCGCGGTCGTAGAGTTTGCCGCGCACGTTCTCGTTGACCTGCACAAAGGTCTGCGGTCCCGCCTCGTAGGAAATGCCGCCGTCGGTGCAGTCGTAAAATCCCTTGCCCTTGAGCAGCGTAAATTCCTCGCCGAAGACGACGTTCGTCTTTTTATCGTTGAAATTGAGATAAAAGCTGTATGCGGGGAAGATATCGTCGAGCAAAAACAGAAAGTAGTCGATGCCCTTGATCTCCCGCACCGTCGTGACGAGCGTGACGATATACTTGCCGCGCAGTTCGCGCACCACGATGTGGCGGAGCTGCCCCGTGCCCGTCTCTTCGTCGTAGCCGTCGAGCCCGCACTTTTCCATAAAACGGCTGAGCGCCGCGATCAGCTTTTCCGACCAATCGGGATGGATGGGGCACGCCGCCGTCGGCACGATGCGGTGCGAACGCTCGGCATAGAATCCGATGACGTTCTCCTCCCCCCTTCTCCCGATGGGGAGCTGCAGTTTATTGCGGTAGGCGTACTCCTTTTCGCTGCGCTCACAGGACGCGACGGGCACGTCGACGCCGCCGATCTTGCGGAGCGCGTCCTTCACGATGCCCGTTTTCAGTCTGAGCTGCGTGCGGTATTTGATGTGTTGGAGCTGACACCCGCCGCAGCGCGCAAATACGGCGCATTTGGGCCTGACCCGCTCCTCCGCGGGCGTCAGGATCTCTTCGATCTTGGCGTATGCGACGTTGCCCTTGACTTTGAGTACCTTGACTTCGGCGCGTTCCCCCGGCAGAAGATAGGGCACAAAGAGCGTTGTGCCGCCGCTGCGCACAACGCCCTCGCCCTGCGTGCCGAGCGCCTCGCAGGTGACGACGAGTTTCTCGTTCTTTTCCATTCCTGCCTCCCCCTTTTTCCGCACTTAACGCGGACATGGTATGCCGCGATCCCCCCTGCGGAATTATTTTCTGATCCTGTATACCGCCATGTTCACCGAACGCTGACAGAAAAATATTGCGATATCGTACAATGCGAAGAACGCCGTGCCCCCCAAGAAGAGAATGAGATAGAGGTTGTCCGCAATATAGGGGTACCATGTCATCTCCTGAAGCCCGAAGATGGGCACGAGCACCACCCATGCAAGCCACATGGCGAGGTCGAACCAGACAGCCTTGACGGCGAACACGACGGCGTGCAGCCAGTTCTTTTTGATATATTTTTTTTGCAGATAATTGAGCAGCGGATGCCAGCCAAAAAATACGACGAAGGGAAGAAGGCGCATCACCCCCACCACGAACCCCGTGAAGAGGAAGGACAGGACGACGGAAGCGATGAGCGCAAGCGCGTATCCCCAAATGAAATCTTTGGCGAGCGGCACCATGAGCGCAAACACGGCGATGATAAAACCCGCCGCGAGCAGAAAATCCACATATGCGCCTAATGTGAGCGCGCATACCGCGATCGCACACGAGATCGCAGAGAGCGCGATTTCAAAGGAACGTGACTGTCGCTTCATGACCCTATACCTCTGACCTTTCCGTCGATGAACGCCGCCCTTCCGCGGCAAAACTCAGTGGCAGTTACAGCACAGGTTGAAGAGGCAGTTCACGCACAGGAAGGTATAGCACATGGAGGCGCAGTTCGCGCACCAATTGCCGCCCATCTGCTCGCCGCCCTGCGCCGCGTTGGGATCGGGATTGGTATTGGGCGCGCCGCCCGATTGCTGACGGTACTCCGCGCGCGCTTTGAGCTTATCGTACGCCTCGCGGTACTTGCTGTTGGAGCCGTCCATCTGAATGGCGATCTCGAGCTGTTTCTTGCTCTCATTCATCCAATTCTTTTTATAAAAGACGATGGATTGCAGATAGTGCCATTCGGCGCTGCGCTCGTTGAAGTCGTCAAGGAGCGTCTGCGCGCGCGCAAGATCGCCGCTTTTGATGGCGGCGGAGACTTCCTCGAAGGAGGAAGCGCCGCTCGTATTGCGGGCGCTCTCCTTGCGCTCCTCCATGATCTCGGCATAGGCGGTATCGAGCTTGCCGAGCATGCGCGCGGCGTTGTTGCCGGCTTCGCCGTCCTGCCACTTCTCCTCGTTATACTTTGCCTTGAGGCGCTCGTAGCTCGCCCTGATCTCTTCGTCGGTTGCGTTCTCGCTGACTTCCAAGAGCCTGTAATTTTCGTTGTTCATATCTCTATCCTTTTTGGATTATTTCCAATGACCCATCCTATTTGAGTTTGACCTGTACCTCTTTGCGCGGTTCGCCGCGGAATACGCGCTGCGTTTCGAGCGGAATGCCGCGCAGGATGACGTTGTCGGTGAGGTCGCGGTTGAAGGCGAAGGAAACGCCCCCGAGCCCCTCGCGCATGGCGTAAAAGAGCGTATCGAACAAAAAGGCGATCTCCTCCCCGTTCTCCTGCATGAGCGCCGCGCGCTCCTTGGCGCCGTACGCCTCGGCAAACGGGTTATAGCGCTTCTTTTTTACGTCCTTTTCGTAGTCGTCGAGCGCGTCGATAAGATATACCCATTTGCCGACGGCATAGAACATTTCTTCGCTTGCTGCAGACGATCTTTCCCTGAGAAAATGCACGGAGAGCCTACGCATGAGCTCGGCGGTCGGTTCCGCCGCGCCGTCCAACGAGGGCGTTTTCGCCTTCTCCACAGCCGCCTGCCCCTTCACATAGTCCTCGACGAGCGCGACCATCTCGGGATAGCGCTTTTTGGCGCGCTTGTAGCCCTTTTTGAACCACGCGCGCTTGATCCTGCCGCCCGCGCCGTCCGCGATGTCGTCCGCCACCTTCTGATAGGCGAGCGCCGTGTTCAGCGCCCCGAGTTCCGCGGTGAGATCGTCTACCGCGGCAATGGGCCGCTTGCGGATGGCGTGCTCGAAACAGTTCTGCTGTTCGATCCTGATGTCCGTTCCCGTCATATTATGCAGGAGCGCCGAGAGGAAGGTGACGTCGTAAGTGAGCCCCATCCGCGCGCGCTGCCCGCACGAGACCCCGATGCCCTTGCACAGCCCGCAGTAGAGCGCCTTATAGAGCATGAAGTCCTTGATATATAAATTGGGCAAATCGTAGCGAACGTATCCGAACACCGCTCACTCTCCCCTGTAAAACCCGACTTTGCGGTACACCTTCGAGAGCGTTTTGCGGGCGGTATAGGCGGCGTTCTCCGCGCCCCGCTTGAGAATATCCGCGAGATAGCCCTTATCGGCGAGCAGGCGCTTCTGCTCCGCCTGAACGGGCGCGAGCGCGTCGGCGACCGTCTCGCCGACGGCGAGCTTGAAATCGCCGTAGCCCTTCCCCTCGAACGTCTTTTCCGCCTCGGCGACGGTGCAGCCCTTGAAGGAAGCGTAGATATTGAGAAGGTTGGTGACCCCGGGCTTATCCTCGGAGGCGACGATGCGGTTATCACTGTCCGTTACGGCGCGCTTGAATTTGCGCATGATCGTATCCTTATCGTCGGCGAGATAGACGGAGGCGTTGGGGTTTTCGTCGGATTTGCTCATCTTGCGGAGCGGATCCTGCAAAGACGTGATCTTCGCACCCTCCTTGACGATATACGCTTCGGGCACGCGGAACGTTTCGCCGTAACGGTTGTTGAAACGGATGGCGATATCGCGCGTGATCTCGAGGTGTTGGCGCTGATCGACGCCCACGGGCACGAGGTGCGCCTGATAGAGGAGGATATCCGCCGCCATGAGCACGGGATAGTCCATGAGCCCCATGTTCACGTTTTCTGCGTGGCGGGCAGCCTTATCCTTGAACTGCGTCATGCGCTCCATCTCCCCCACATAGGTGATGGTGTTGAGCACCCATGCAAGTTCGGCGTGCGCGGAGACGTTGGACTGCACGTACAGCGTGCACTTCTCGGGATCGATGCCGCAGGCGATGTACAGCGCGGCGAGCTCGAGCGTGCGGCGGCGCAGGAGCACGGGCTCCTGCCGCACCGTGATGGCGTGCATATCGGCGATCGCGTAAAAACAGGTAAACTCGTGCTGCATGTTCACCCAATTGCGGATGGCGCCGATGTAGTTGCCGATGGTGAGGTTCCCGCTCGGCTGAACCGCCGAGTATAAAACTTTTTCTTCGCGTTTTTCTTCCATATTGCTCTCGATGATAATTGGTTTCAGGGAAATTATACCACACCTGCGCTCAAATTGCAATGGCTGATGTGGGAACTTTGTGAAAAATTGTCCCGTGCGCCGATGATAAATTTTTCACAATCGACAAAAACCTTCGAATATGTCTCCTTGGCGCATCGCGGCACGGCGCAAAGCCGGTGTTTTCAGACGAGCGAAAACGCCCCGCGCCGATTGCGGCGCGGGGCGTTGGTTTATACGAATTTCAGGACCTCGTCGAACATCTTTTCGGGAGAGGTGACCTGCTTGAAGCGGATGGGTTTGTAGCGGATGGCTTTGAGCGGCTCGGGCACCTTCATGGCGGTGAGCAGATTGATGCGCTTGATGCCCTTGAAACTGTCCTTCACGTCGTTGCCCGTGAGCGCATACAGAACATCCTGCGGGAACTTGTACGGGCTCGCCGTGGAGACGACGACCATGGGGCGTTTTTCCGCCTTCGGATCCTTTTCGACCATCTCCTCATACCGCTGCGCGACGCTCATCGCGACGCCCGTGTGCGTATCCATGGGATAGCCGTATTCCTCGAAAAATTCGTACATGCAGTCCACCGTGTCGCTCTCGTTCGTGCAGCCGGCATAGAACTCCGACCTGTACGCCTTGAGCTCCTCCGCGCGGATGGAATACCGCCCCGTCGACGAGAGCTGCTGCATGCGCTCCTTGGTGAGCGCCGCGTCCCTGCCCGAGAGCTCGAAGATGAGCCGCTCGAGGTTGGACGAGACGAGGATATCCATGGAGGGAGACATCGTCTTGTAGAAGGGGCGCTTGCTGTCGTACATGCCCTTCGCCCAAAAGTCGGTGAGCACGTTGTTCTTGTTGGAGGCGCACACGAGCGTGCCGACGGGAAGCCCCATGCGCTTTGCGTAGTACCCCGCGAGGATGTTGCCGAAGTTCCCCGTGGGCACGGTGAAGTTGACCTTATCCCCCATCTTGATCTGATCGGAGGTGATAAGATCGCAGTACGCCGAGAAGTAGTAGCAGATCTGCGGCGCGAGGCGCCCGAAGTTGATGGAGTTCGCCGAAGAGAGAAGGTAATTCTTCTCCTTGAGTTTCGCCTTGCAGTCCGCGGAGGCGAAGATCTTTTTCACGCCCGTCTGACAATCGTCGAAATTGCCGCGGACGGCGACGACGTTGACGTTCTCCCCTTCCTGCGTGCACATCTGAAGCTTTTGCATTTTGGAGACGCCGTCGTCGGGATAGAACACCATGATCTTGATGCCCTCTGCGTCCTTGAATCCCTCGAGCGCCGCCTTGCCCGTATCGCCGCTCGTGGCGACGAGGATGAGGATGTTCTCCTTAATGCCGCAGATATCGCAGCCCTTTCTGAGCAGATAGGGCAGCACGGTGAGCGCCATATCCTTAAAGGCGCACGTGGGACCGTGGAAGAGCTCGAGCATATACATGCCGTTCTCCACGCGGACGAGGGGCGCGGCGTCCCCCTCCTCGAACTGCGAATACGCCTTCCTCAGCGCAGAGAGAAGCTCCTCTTTATCGTATTCATCGAGATATTTATGCAGGATGAACGCCGCGCGCTCGGGATAGTCCATGTTCAGCATGGACTCCAACTCCTCGCGCGTGACCTGCGGGAATTTTTCGGGGACGAACAAGCCGCCGTCCTTGGCGATCCCCTGTACGATCGCCTGCGCGCCCGTGACTTTTTCCTCTCCTCTCGTGCTGACAAATACCATATGTTTCCTCTTTTACGGCGAAACCGCCTGTTTTTGCGGGAGAGCCCTCTCCCCTTTTATGACGGGCAAACCGTCCCTTGAACAAGGGACGGCAACCGGTTTGTTGTGTTCGATCAGAGATACTTCTTTGCGAAGTCGGGAAGTTCCTCTTCCGCGCAGCTGCAGGTGATGTACAATTTCAGATCGCGCATCTCGGCGACCTTTTCCATCATGTAGAAGAACTGCGCCATATCCTTGATCGCCTTGCCCGCGATACGCGCGATGCCGTCTACATAGACGTACTCATTGTCGTACCCGCCGGCAATGACGCCCTTGATGAAGCCGCAGAGCGCGTCTTCGCCCGCGATGGAATAGTCGCTCGAATCCACGAAGCGGATCTCGCGACGCAAATCGTACATATACCGTTTGGTATCCGTAATGAAAATCAGGTTTCCCTTTGCTGCATCCACCGCCGCGTTCGCCGCGTCGATGATGCGCTTCGTCTTGCCGCTGCCCTTGGGACCGCAGATGACTTTAACCATTTGATCCTCCTCGTCGCCCGAAGGCGATGTTTTATTATCTTTATTCTACCAAGTTTTTGCGTATATTTCAAGAGGGTTTGGCAAAATTCCCCGAAAAAATTTATTCGAGGCTCTGCACGAACGCGTCGATACGGTTGAGCCCCTCGAGCATATCCTCCATCGAGAGCGAATAGGAGATGCGCACGCAGTCGGGCGCGCCGAAGGGCGTACCCGCGACGACGGCGACTTTCGCCGCGTCGAGCAGCACTTCCGCGAAGTCCGCGGCATTGCGGATGACGCGCTCGCCGAACTTCTTGCCGAACACGTTTTCGACGACGAGCATCGCATAGAACGCGCCCTCGGGGACGACGCAGTAGACGTCCTTCATCTCGGCAATGCGCGCGATCATGGCGGCGCGGCGGCTCGCGAAGCGGGCGACCATCTCTTCGACGGCTGCCTCGGGAGAGTTGAGCGCCTTGATGGTGGCGTACTGCGCGATGGAGCAGGCGTTGGACGTGGCGTGGCTTTGGAAGGAGTCGATCGCCTTGGCAATATCCTTGGGCGCGGCGAGGTAGCCGATGCGCCAACCCGTCATGGCATACGTCTTGGAGACGCCGTTGACGGTGATCGTGAGATCCTTCATCTTTTCGGAGACCTTCGCAAACGAGAAGGGCTGCGCGCCGTCGTAGACGAGTTTTTCGTAGATCTCATCGGAAATGACGAAGATATTGTGCTTTTCGCAGATGGCTGCGAGCGCGCGCACCTCATCCTCCGAATATACCGCGCCCGTGGGGTTGCAGGGAGAATTGAAGATGAGGAGCTTTGTTTTGGGCGTGATCGCCGCCTCGAGCTGTTCGGGCGTGATCTTGAGCCCGTTCTTCTTGCTCGCCTCCACATAGACGGGCACGCCGCCCAACGTTCTGACGACCTCGGGATAGGTGAGCCAATAGGGCGCGGGGATGATGACCTCGTCCCCTTCGTCGATGAGCGCGTAGCAGGCGTTGAAGATGGAGTGCTTTGCGCCGTTGGAGACGATGATCTGCGAGGGCTCGTACTCAAGCCCGTTGTCGCGCTCGAACTTCTCGCAGATGGCGCGGCGCAGTTCGGGAAGCCCCGAGGAGGGCGTGTACTTCGTTTTGCCCTTTTCAAGCGCCTCGATGCCCGCCTGCACGATGTGCGCGGGGGTGGGGAAATCGGGTTCGCCCACGCCGAAGTTGATCACGCTTTCTCCGGCGGCTTTCATCGCCTTCGCCTTGGCGCTGATCGCCAGCGTCTGCGAGGGAGAAATGGTCTGAATCCTCTTTGCAAGCCGTTCTTTCATAATATACCTCTGATCGTAAAAATTGTTTGAAAAGTTGCGCCCAAGCCCCGTTTTTTCAGTTCTCTTCGGACATGGAGGCGAGCTTGCGCTCCGTATCCGCACGGGCGAGGGCGTCGATCATCTCGTCGAGATCGCCCGCGAGAAAGGACTCCATCGAATGAAGGCTCAGCCCGATGCGGTGATCGGTGATGCGGCTTTGGGGAAAATTGTAGGTGCGGATGCGTTCGCTCCTGTCCCCGGTGCCGACAAGGCTCTTTCGGTCGGCTGCCTCCTTGGAGGCGGCGGCGCCGTTATAGTAATCGTACAGCCTGTTTTTGAGCACGCGGTACGCTTTTTCTTTGTTTTTGAGCTGACTGCGCTCGTCCTGACAGGTGACGACGATGCCCGTGGGAAAGTGCGTCAGGCGGATGGCGGTCTCCGTTTTGTTGACCTTCTGCCCGCCCGCGCCGCTCGAACGGAACAGATCGACGCGGATATCCTTTTCGTCGAGCTGCACCTCCACTTCCTCCGCCTCGGGCAGCACCGCGACGGTGACGGTGGACGTGTGGATGCGCCCCTGCGATTCCGTTTCGGGCACGCGCTGCACGCGGTGCACGCCGCTCTCATATTTGAGGCGGGCGTACGCTCCCCGCCCCTCGATGTTGACGATGGCTTCCTTCATGCCGCCGAGCTCCGTTTCGTTGAGGTCGACGACCTCCCAACGGAAGCGGTGCCGCTCGCAGTACGCCATGTACATGCGGTAGAGATCGTACGCAAACAGCGCAGCTTCCTCCCCGCCCGCGCCCGCACGGATCTCGAGCGTGCAGCCGCGTTCGTCGTTTTTATCCTTGGGCAGGAGCAGGATCTTGAGCTGCGTCTCCATTTCGGCGAGCTGATTTCTGAGGGAGAACGCTTCCTCTTCGAGGAGCTCCTTCATCTCGCCCGATTCCCGCTGCGCCTCGGCGGCGGCAGCATCCATTTCGGCGCGCTTCCGCTCGTATGCCTTATAGCTGAGCGCCACGGGCTCGATCTCCGCCCGCTCCCGCGAAAGGCGCGTCCAACGCTCCATATCGGAGAGCGTTTCGGGCGAGGAGAGCAGTTCCCCGAGCTCGTCGTACCGCGCCGCGACAGACTGTAACTTTGCAAACATGGCTCAAAACCCGATCTTGACGATGCGTTCCACGCCCGCGAAGTCGCGCACAACCATGGCGAAATCGCAGCGTGCGACCGTGCGGAAAATGCGGATGATCTCCTGCGCCTGATCTTCGCCGCATTCGAGGATGCACATCCCGCCGCGGACGATATACCGCCCGATCTTTTCGGCGATGCGGCGGTAGAAGTTGAGCCCGTCGACGCCGCCGTCGAGCGCCAAGTGCGGTTCGAAATCGCGGACGTCTTTGGAGAGCGTGGCGATCTCCGCGCTCCGCACATAGGGCGGATTTGCAGTGATGAGGTTGAACCTGCCGCGCACGCCGTTGAAAAGATCGGCTTGCTGAAAGGTGACGTTGGCTTTGTTGAGGCGGGCGTTTTCGCGCGCGAGCTCGAGCGCGCCCTCCGAAATATCGGTGCCGAGCACGGTGACCTGCTTATCCTTCGCCGCCTCGCACGCGATGGCGATGGCGACGGCGCCGCTGCCCGTGCAAAGATCGAGCACGCTGTCCCCCTCCTTGAGGGAAGCGACCGCCTGCCGCACCAAAAGCTCCGTTTCGGGGCGGGGAATGAGCACGCGCTCATCCACCTTGATGGTGTAGCCGTAAAAATCCGTATCGCCGTAGATATACCACAGCGGCCTGCCCGTGAGGCGCTCCTCGTAGATCCTGAGGATGCCCTCGCACTCCTTGCGGGTGACGATGCGCTCCTCCGAGAGCTTATCGCGCGGGATCCTGAGATTGAGGCTCGCGATCCACTCCGCGTCCGATCCGTCGATCTCCTTTTCGGCGAAGCCCTCCTTCATCATGGCGAGCAGCCCCGAAAGTTTGCATTCGGTGGCGAACGTCTTTTCGGGAGAATCGGGATCTTCGTCCATCTCCTTCGTCTTTTTGAAGGCGAGGATGGCGCATTCGATCTGCTTTTCGTCCGGCTCGCGCGTGGTGAGCATCTGCAGAAGATACCCGGGCGCCTTGAAGGGCAGCACGAGCACAGAATCGGTGAGGGCGAGGAGCTTGAGAAGCTCGTAAGAGATGCCCGCCACGACGGGCAGCATCGCAAGTTTTACGAGGAAATTGATGAGGAAATCGACGCCGCGGATGCCCGTGAGCCCCGTTAACGAGAGCGCCCAACCCACGAGCGCGAACACGAAAATGGAGATGACGAGCACGATGAAGATGAACGTGGTGCCGCACCTATCGTGCAGGCGGGAGGCTTTTTTCACGTTCTCGGGCGTGAGTTCGTCGCCGTATTCGTAGCAGTTGATGGTCTTGTGTTCCGCGCCGTGATACTCGTACGTTTCGCGCATCGACCTGAATATGAGCGTGAACAGGATATAGGCGAGAAAGATGACGAAGCGGAACGCGCCCTCGATGAGGTAGTACCAAACGCTCCCCGTGTTCACCGCGGGCGCGGCGTCGGAGATGAGCGCGGTGAAGTAATTGGGCAAAAAGAGGAAGAGCGCCACGGCGATGACGACGCCGAGCACCGTGGAGACGGTGGTGACGATCTCCCCCACGGAGACCTTCCAATGCTCCGCCATCCACTTGGAGAGTTTGGAGGGCTCCTCATCGTCCGCGACGGCGACCTCGGAGCTGCGCAGCAGCGAGCGCATGCCGAGCACGAGGGAGGAGACGAAACTCACCACCCCGCGCACGAAGGGAAAACGCAGCCATTTCCGCTCCTTTGCGGACTTTTTGATGCGCTTTGCCTCCATCTGTAATTCGCCGTTGTCGTCGCGCACGACGGTCGCCATGCCGCGCCTGCCGCGCATCATGACGCCTTGGATGACTGCCTGCCCGCCGATATATGTGCGCTGTTTCTTCTTTCTCATTGCAAAAACCAAAAACTCTGATGAAACGATCTTCGGGCGGGAGAACACTCCCGCCGCGCCGCAGCGTTACGGTCCGCAGCGCCCTTTCCGCCGGTATCCGGACGGCGCGCGGAGATCGCCCTCACGCGCGCGTGATAGCAAAACAGCCTCCCGTATGCGTGAGGCTGCGATGCGGTTAAATGCCGTATCTCTTCTTGAACTTGTCAACGCGGCCGCCGGTATCGACGAGCTTCTGACGACCCGTGAAGAAGGGGTGACATTTGCTGCAGATATCCACTTTCATGACATCCACGTCCTTCGTGGTACCCGTCTTGAACGTCTCGCCGCAGGCGCAGACAACCGTCACCTCGTGATAGTTGGGATGGATCTCGGGCTTCATGACTTTCTCACCTCGCTTGTTTCTTAGGAAATTCTCAGCTATTATACCCGTTTTGCCGCCGCTTTGTCAACTGATTTTGGAAGGCAAACAAAAAAACTTCCCCCGCGCGCCCATTTTTTTGCGATCGCCGCACGGATCGCAATTTATGCGCGAAACGCTTGCAAAATGCTTGCGTGTGGGGTATAATACGGGTGTAGCATGGGGAAGAATGTTTGCTTCCCCGCAGTATAAGACGGGCAGTTTTGCAGAAATTGCCTGTTGGGAGGTCCCCCGCATGAACGTGTGGAAAATCACCGCCGCCAATCAACTTACGCGCACGGAGGCGGAAAATCCCGCCCCCGAAGAGGATAAAGTACGCATCCGCGTGACCAAACTCTTTTTGAACGGAACGGACGCCGCGCTCTTTTCCGGCGCGGCAAAGTGCAAATATCCGCTCATCCCGGGGCGCTACGCCGTGGGAATGGTGGCGGAGGGCAGCGCGGCAAACTACCTTCCGAAGGGCACCCGCGTGCTGCTGCACGCCGTCGTGCCCGCCCCCGATACCGGCACCGCCAAAAAAGATTTTTCCGAGAGCGACGAGCTCGTCTGCGGGCGCACCGCGGACGGATACATGCGCGATCTCATCTATCTCTCCCCCCGCGACTTCACGCCGCTCCCCGAATCGGTGAGCGACGAGAACGCGCTGCTGCTGCACCACATCGCCCTTGCGAAGGCGGCGGCGGATAAGCTCGGCGTGAAAAAGGGGCAGCACGTCGCCGTCGTGGGCGCGAATATTTTGGGCATTCTTCTGTGTCAGCTCCTCATCTATCAGCAGGCGGCGCCCATCCTCATCGACGAAGACGCGGCGCGGTTGGAGTTCGCGCGCTCCTGCGGGATATACTACACGATGACGACGGACGAGCACCTGCTCGAAAACATCGCCGCACTGACGGGCGGCAGGCTCGTGAGCGGCGCCGTTTATGTGACGAGCGCGCGGCGGAACGAGCCCTCCATCCCCTTTTCGGTGTGCGCGAACGGCGCGAACGTGGTGCTCTGCGGCTCGCGCGACGACTTTGACGTGAACTTTTCACAGCCCTTCCGTAAAGAGCTCTCCGTATTCTGCGTTTCGGGCAGATCGGAAAATCTCGAGGCGGCGATCAACCTCATCGTGCGCGGCGCGGTGGACGTGTCGCCCTTCTCCTTCCGCACCGTCCGCTCCGACGAGACGGAAAAATTCCTTGCGGACTACTTCACTTCGCCCGACCGCGACTTCAAGGAGATCAACGTCGTAACGCTCATCTGAGCTACATAATGCGATTATTCCGAAAATTTGCGGGCGGGCGGCTCGTTCTTTTGGGCGCGCTCGCCCTGCTCCTTGCGGGCGGAGCCGTTCTGCTCTTTTTTACGGCGCCCCGCCTGCTGCCGCCCATTCTTCTCGCCGAACGGACGCTGGCGCTCGCCGCCGCCGTCCGCGTATGCGCGCAGGACGCGCTGCCCGAGAGCAAGCTCGCACGGCTGACGCTCGCGATCGCCCTGCCCTTTGCAGGCGCGGCGGTCTGCTTTTTCTTCCGTCCCCTGCGCGACTGCGGCGCTCCGGCGCCGAAGCCGCAGGCAGAGGGCGCAAAACGGTACGCGCAGCTTGCGGGCGCGCGGCTCTCCTCGGCGGAGAGCGCCGAATACTACCCCGCGGGCGAGCGGTGGCGCGCGCCCTTCCTCGCCGACCTTGCGGCGGCAAAACATGAGATCTTCCTAGAATATTACATCGTGGCGGAGGGCGTTCTGTGGGACGAGATCCTCCGCGTCCTGCGCCGGAAGGCGGCGTGCGGCGTGCGCGTGAGGCTGCTCTTCGACGCCTTCGGCTGCGCGCTCACGCTCCCCGGGCACTTCGTGCGGGAGATGCGAGGTGCAGGCATCTGCGCAAAGCCCTTCCGCGCCCTTGCGCCGCGCGCCTCGGCGGCGCGGCGCGACCACCGCAAACTTGCCGTGATCGACGGGCGCGTCGCCTATGTGGGCGGCATCAACCTCGCCGACGAATATGTGGGCGAAAAGCTGCGGTTCGGACATTGGAAAGACAGCGCCCTCCGCCTCACGGGCGAGGTCGCCTGCGATTTCAGGCATATGTTCCTGCGGACATGGGGCGGGGAAAACGCCCCGCCTGCGCCGAAAGACATATGCGCCGCGGCGCGATCGGCGCATACCATGTCTGCGATCGCGCTCTCGGACGGCGCCGACGGACGTATCCCGCGCGCGGGCGTGCGCGTTCTGCACGAACTGTGCGGGCGCGCCGGAGAGCGGCTGTGGCTGTACACGCCCTACCTCGTGCCCGACGGCGCCACCATGCGCGCTCTGATGCGCGCCGCCGCAGGCGGGGCGGACGTGCGCGTCGCCGTGCCGTACGTTGCGGACAAGCGGGCGGTGTACCTTCTGACCAAGCGGTGCGCGCGCATCCTCGAGGGGGGCGGCGTGAAAGTGCGCGCATACTTCCCGGGGTTCCTGCACGCGAAGAGCGCGGTATGCGACGGAAAATATGCGCTCGTCGGCTCGTGGAACCTCGACTGCCGCAGCCTGTACGCGCAGGCGGAATGCGGCGCGCTCGTGGAGGACGCGCGGCTCGCCGCCGCGTTGGAGCGCGACTTCGAAGAGACGTGGGCGCAGTCCGTGCCCATCCCCGCGGCGCGGGGAACGGAGAAGTTCCGCGCGGCGCTGCTTTTGCCCTTTTATGCGCTCATATAGTCGAAAAACCGCTTATGCGGCAGGGAATGACATATACCATGGTAAAATTTATTGCGACCGATCTTGACGGAACGCTCCTCGACGGCGAGCGCAGGCTCCCCGAAGAGATCTTCCCGCTGATCGCAAAACTCAAAGAGCTCGGCGTGCTCTTCGCCCCCGCGAGCGGGCGGCAGTACGCGAACCTGAGAAAACTCTTCGAGCCCGTGGCGGACGACGTGATCTTCATCTGCGAAAACGGCGCGCTCATCAAGTACCGCGGCAGGACGCTGCACTGCCACCCCATCGGCAACCGTTACTTAAAGGAGGCGCTCGACGAGATACGGGCGCTCCCCCACCTGTATCCCATGCTGTGCGGGACGGAGTACGCGTACATCGAAAACAGCGAGATGCCCTTCTTCAAATACGCGATGCTCTCGTATACCAACTGCAAGAAGGTGCCCAACCTCGACGACGTGATCGGGTTGGAGGATATCTGCAAGATCGCCGTATACGACGAGATCGCCGCGGCGGAGAACTGCATCAAGGTGCTCCCGCAGCGGCTCCCGCATCTGAGGACCATCCTCTCCGGCTTCGATTGGTGCGACATCTCCGCCCCCGGCGCCAACAAGGGCGAGGCCATCCGCTTTATCCGCAAGGAGTTCGACCTCGAAAAGGAGGAGTGCGCCGCCTTCGGCGACCATATGAACGACTTCGAGATGTTGGGCGAGTGCGGGTACGCATATGTGCCCGAAAACGCCTATCCGCCTCTCAAAAAACTTGTCGGGAGAGTTATCCCCTCCAACGAGGAAAAGGGCGTGATACAGAAAATCAGAGAGATCATCAGAGAATTGGAGGCAGGAACATGAAATACGTCATCGCGTCGGATATCCACGGCTCGGCATACTACTGCGGACTGCTGAAAGAGCGCTATTTCACCGAAGGGGCGGAAAAGCTCCTTCTCCTCGGCGACCTGCTGTACCACGGCGCGCGCAATCCGCTCCCCCGCGACTACTCCACCTTGAAGACGGCGGAGATCCTGAACGCCATGAAGGAACACATCCTCTGCGTGCGCGGCAACTGCGATTCGGATGTGGACACCCTCGTTTTGGAGTTCCCCATCGTCGCCGATTACGCGATCCTGCCCGCCGCGGGCAGAACGCTCGTTTTAACGCACGGGCATAAAAACTACGGCGTGCTCTCAGGCGGCGACGTGCTCGTGAACGGGCATTTCCACGTTCCCGCGTTCGAGCGCCGCGAAGGCTACCTCTACGTCAACTGCGGCTCCGTCTCCATTCCCAAAGAAAATTCCCCCCATTCCTACCTTGTGTTGGAGGACGGAAAGCTCCTGTGGAAGGACGTGGAGACGGGCGAAGTTTTCAAACGAGCCGAACTGTAAAAACGCATGAAAAAAGCGACCCCGAAAGGTCGCTTTTTTGATTGTTCGTTTCCCATTCTTCCGCCCGAATCACAGGGGAATCAGGCGCAAAATGCTTCCGCCAAGGATCATGAGGATGAGGTCTACGATCCAGATGATGTTCCAACCAAGGATGAGGCGCAGGATACCTGCAACGATCTTACCCTCGGAGAATCTCGTGATCGCGCCGAGAAGCCACGACGTTACGGGAATGATCGCCAAAATGATGCTGACGAGACGCCCGAGACCGAAATAGTCCCCTTTTCTCTTTGCCATAATCAACGCTCCTTATCGTTATTATACTTATATTCTACGCGGAATATACAAAAATGTCAAGCTTTCCGTGAAAATTTCATGAAAATTTTGGAAAAACGCCGCTCTGACCCACTTTTCTGAAAAGCCGCTTCACAAATCGAACGCGATCGCGGTGAGATCGTCCTCGAACGTCCCGCAGAATTCCCTGAGCGCGGCTTTGAGCCGTTCGATGAACCGCTCGGCGTTTTCGGAGCGCTGCAGGATCGCCTCCACCCGCTCGACGGAGAACTGCTCGCCCGCCTCGTTGCGGCTCTCGGTGACGCCGTCCGTGACGAGCGCGAGGATATCCCCCTTCCGATAGCCGATGACGCGGTCCTCGTAGCGGTAATCGGGCATCCAATTGGAAATGGGCGGCGCGTTCATCTCGATCTCGTCGATGCCGATGGCGCTCTTCAAGAGCATGGGCGCGTTGTGCCCCGCCACCGAATAGCGGATCTCGCTGCGGGCGCGGTCGATGCGCACGGCGATTGCTGTGACGTAGTTGGTCTCGTCGAGATTGAGCTCCTGAAACTTGGCGTTGAGCGCCGTGAGCGCCCGCGCGGGGGACGTTTCGCCGCGGTCCCAACCCGCCTTGACGAATGCGGAGAGCATGCCCGCGGAGATGCCTTTGCCCGAGACGTCGGCAAGGAAGCCCATCGTCTCGCCCGCCGCCTCGTATACGTCGGGCAGATCGCCGCCGATCTCGCGGCAGGGGATATACATGAAGGAATAGTGCGTTCCCCCGCTCGCGTGCGCGGGCGGCAGAAGGCGCTGCTGAATATCCTGCGCGGAATACATCTCGCGCGCGATCTCCGTTTCGTAGGCGTTATCCACCACGCCGAGATAGTACTTCCCGAGCGGCGTGACCTTGATGCGGAAACTGAGGTCATCCCCTCCGCTGCGCACGATGAGGTTCCTCAGCGCGGTGCCGTCCCCCTTCATCGCCTCCGAAAAGAGGGTGCGCATGGGACAGTAGGCGCACTTGACGCCCTCGCCGCACACTTCCGCCTCGGCGCAACCCGTCGTCTCTTTGAGCGAGCCGCGGGAACTGTGCGCGCGGAAATAATTGCGGAACGCGCGGTTGGTATAGCGCACCTGCATTTTTTTATCCACGACGATCGCCGCCGTGGGGATGTTGTCGAGCACTTCGCGATAGAGATTCATGTTTCACCCGCGCCAGACGCGCAGCCTGCCGCTCACAAGGCAAGCCGTGAGCGACTCCTCTTCAAATATTTCTCCGTCGTACTGCACATACATCCTGCCCTCGGGCGTTGTGACGGACGCCGCGCGGCAGCTGACGTGATGCGTGATGGGTTCTTCAAGAAGTTTCCCGCGCATGAGCTTGATGAGCGCGGGAAGGAGCTTCCCGCGCGGCGGACAATCCACCACGACGAGCTCCATGAGATTATCGTCCACTTCCGCAACGGGGCAGAGCGGGATGCCGCCGCCAAGCTGTCTGCCGTTGCAGACCGCCGCGATCATGGCGTTATATTCGCGCGTTTCGCCATCCGCGGAGACGATGAGCTTTGTGCCGCGGTAGCACAGGATCGTGGCGAGGAGGCTGCGGAAATACTTCCCCTTCCTGCCGCCGTACCGCATGTTCTCGCAGCGGCGGAGGATCTCCACGTCTATGCCCGTGCCGGCGATGTTGAGGGAGCGGTGCGTGCCGCACTCGATGTAATCGGTGTACTGCGGCTCCGTACCGAGGATGAGATCGATCGCCTTCGCGCCGAGGGGGATGTCGGCGACGGCGGCGAAATCGTTGCCCGTGCCCGCGGGAACGATGCCGAGCGAGACCGCGCCCGGGTCCGTCACGCCGCTCAAAACTTCATTGACGGTGCCGTCGCCTCCCACGACGACGAGCTCCGTCTGTCCGGCGGCGGTGAGGCTGCGCGCATACTTGCGGGCGTCGCCGCGCTTCGAGGAATAAAAAAACCGGCAGGATACGCCGCGTTCTCTGCACTTCGCATCGATTTCGGCAACCAATTTTTTCATTTTCCGCGCGCCCGGGTTGACGATGACGTTGAGCATTTTCCCTGATCTCTCCATGCTTGGTAATTACGGTACAATGTGTATTATACAATATTTCCTGCGGAATTGCAATTTTTTTGCAAATCTGTTATACTCATTTCAGAAAAATTTCAGGGAAGTGCGTGCTTGAAAAAATTTATTCCGAAAAATTTGATCAAATTGGCAAGCGTATGTCATATTCCTTTGTATATCGTAGGAGGCGCGGTGCGCGATCATCTTGCGGGGCGCGATCTGAAAAACGCCGATTGGGATCTCGCCTCCGCCGCCTCCGACGAGGAATTTACCGCCGCGGCGCGCGCCTGCGGGTTCACCGTGCGCGCGGTGTACCCCGCCACGGGCACGGTGAAGGTGGAAGATGCGGACGGAACGGGCTACGAATACACGCGCTTCCGCTCCGATAAATATGTGCGCGGCGTGCACACGCCGGCAGAGATCTGCTTCACCGACGACATCGCCCGCGACGCCCGCCGCCGCGATTTCTGCGCCAACGCCGTCTATTACGACATCGCCGCGGACAAGTTCGCCGACCCGCTCGGCGGCATTCCCGATATCCGCGCCCGCGTGCTGCGCACCGTCGCCCCCGCGGAAAAGGTGTTCGGCGAGGACGGACTGCGCCTCCTTCGATTGGCGCGCATCGCGGCGCAGACGGGTTTTTCGCCCGACGGAGAATGCCTTGCGGGCGCAAAAAAGAACGCGGCGCTCATCCGCGACATCGTGCCCGAGCGCATCTTTCACGAGCTTGAACTTTTGCTGCACGCCGACGAAAGGGCGGGCGGCGCGGACGGACCCTACCGCGGGCTGTGCGTCCTGCGGGAGACGGGCGTGCTCGCCCTCATCCTGCCCGAACTCGCGCGCGGCGACGGCATGGCGCAGCGCGCGGACTTCCACGATCACGACGTTTTGGAGCACTCCTTCCGCTGCGTGCGCTACGCGCCCGCTCCGATCCGTTGGGCGGCGCTGCTGCACGACGTGGGCAAGCCCTTCTGCTTTTTCCGCGACGGGAACTTCCACGCCCACCCCGAGGAGGGCGCGCGCATCGCGGAGGAGATCCTCGTCCGCCTCAAAGCGCCCGCAAAGCTCACCGCCCGCACCAAGGAGCTCGTCGCCCTCCATATGCGCGACTTTGACCTGAGGATGCGCGAAGGAAAGGTGCGGCGGGAGATCGTGCGGGCGTATCCCCTCCTCGAAGAGCTGTTCGCGCTCAAACAGGCGGATTTTTCCGCCTGCAAAGGCGACCTCTCCCCCGCGCCCTCCGTGCTCAAATGGCGGCGCGTCCTTGCCGAAATGGAGCGCGAAGGCGTGCCGTTCACGCTTGCGGCGCTCGCCGTGAACGGGCGCGACATGGCGGCGCTCGGGCTCAGGGGCGAGCAGGTGGGCGCGGCGCTCCTCGCGCTGCAAAACTACTGCGTCGAGGACGGGCGCCGCAACAGACGGGAGACGCTCCTCGCCCGCGCGAAAAAGTTTGCGGGCAGGCCTGCGGACTGACGTCCGGCCGCGCTCATAAACCCGTCAGCCGCGGCGGAAGCGCCTATTTTACGCGGCGGAAGCCGCAGAAGGAGAACTTATGGAAATACTTCTCATCATCAGCATCATCTTATCAGCGCTGTGCCTCGTACTGCTCGCCGTCCTTCTTTTGAAAAAGAGAAAGGAGGGCGACGGCGCGACGGCGGAGCGGCTGCGCAGATTGGAAGAAAAGACGGACTCCGTGGGCAAGATCGCCGACTACAACGCGCGGGTGCTCGAAACGCTCAACCGCTCGACGGAGGCTCGCCTCACGAACATTCAGAACAGGCTCGCGGACGACATCAAGTACATCGTGGACGCCAACGCGCAGAATTTGGAGCGCATCCGCCGCACGGTGGACGACAAGCTGACGAGCTCCATCGACGGAAAGCTCTCCGACTCCTTCGCGCGCATCAGCGAGCGGCTCGAAAAAATGTACGAGAGCGTGGGCGAAATGAAGGGCATTTCGGCGGGCGTGGCGGACATCAAGCGCGTGTTCTCCAACGTAAAACTGCGCGGGACTTGGGGCGAGGCGCAGCTCGACGCCATCCTCGAACAGATGCTCGCGCCCGAACAGTACCGCCGCAGCGTAAAACTCAACCCGCTCGACAATTCGCTCGTGGATTTTGCCATCGTCCTGCCCGCAAAGGACGGCGAAATGTTCCTGCCCGTAGACAGCAAATTCCCCGTGGAAGAGTTCGAACGGTTGGTGAACGCCTCCGAACGGGGCGACAAAGAGGGCGAAGAACGCGCCCGCAAAAATTTGGAGCGCGCCGTAAAACTGCAGGCGGATTCCATCGTGAAAAAGTATGTCCTGCCGCCGCTTACGACGGATTTTGCCGTGATGTACCTCCCCTCTGAAGGGCTGTACGCCGAGGTCGTGCGCACCCCGGGCCTCACCGATTGGCTGCGCGCCCGCCGCGTGCTCGCGTGCGGGCCGACCAACTTCGGCGCCCTCCTTTCCACCCTGCAGACGGGGTTCCGCACGGCGGCGATCGAAAAGCGCTCGGGCGAGCTGCGGCTCATGCTCGACTCCTTCCGCGCCGATTTTGCAAAGTTTGCCGAGCTGCTTGAAAAGACGCGCAAAAAGCTGCAGGAGGCGCAGGATACCGTGGAGAGCGCCGAAAAGCGCACGGGAACCATCGGCAGAAAACTCGATTCCTTCCGCTCCATCGGCGGCACACTCCCGCCCGACGAGGAATGAGCCATGATGAAAATTGTTGAGGCGCTCACGCAAAGCGCGCCTCTTTTTTACAAAACACTTGCTTTTTCCGCGCGCGCGGGCTATAATAGTAGTATGAAGTTTGAAAAGATCGCAGCGGAGGCTTTCCCCTCCGCCCTCCCCGTATTCGGCGAAGCGCGCCGCGTACAGGGCGCCGAAGTGCAGACGGCGGAAAATTTTGTGCGCATCGTGAGCGGCGGAAGGTTCAAGCGCTTCCCCGCGGGGAAGGAGCTTGTGCGCGTCGTGCGCGGAACGGGCTCCGTGAAATGGGCGCGGGGCGAAACGCCCTTTTCGGAGGGAGACGTATTCTGCGCCGAAGGATTGGAGGAATACGAACTCGGCGGCGGGGGCGAATACCTCGTCTGCAAACAATAAACCGCATATAAGGCAGGAACGACTATGAACGAAACCGGCGGCGCGCCCGAGAAGGCGCCGAAACAGACGCGCGCGGATAAAAAGCGTGAGCGCAAACTTACGCAGGCGCAGCAGATCGCGCTCGAAAAACAGCTCGTAAAGGAAGGCAAGATCCTCCCCCGCACGCGCTATACGCCCAAGGGATACCTCGGGCGCATTCTGGCAGTGCTCCTTGCGTTCCTCTTCGGCATGCTCGTCGTCATCGGCGGGCTCGTGGGCGGCGGATACTACCTTGCCGTCACGCCGTCGCGCAATCTTCTCAATCTCCTTCAGCTGAACGCCGAGGAGATCCTCACCGAGGAGTATCTCGACAAATCGGTCATCGACATCGTTGCCGACGTTCAGCGCGACGTGAACAGCCTGAGCGATCCGAGCAGCCTCAGCCTGCAAACGCTCTCCAAATACACCCCGCTCATCGACACCTATGCGGATGATCTTTTAAGTCAGCTCGGCGAAATGGGCGTGACCGTGGAAAAGAGCGAACTCATGACCACGAGCTTTTCCGGCTTGGGCGATTACCTGCAGAAAACCGTTCTGCCCGCCGTCGAGCTCGGGCGCGCGGCGGGGCTTAACGGCGAATCGGATCGGCTCATGCTCGCGCTCGCATACGGCGAAGAGGGCGTGGATTTCCGCGTTACGGAGGACGGCTCGATCGAGATGATCGGCGACGCCGCCCCCACCACGTTGGGCGACCTGCTCGACGACGCAACGGGCGTTGTGGAACGCGTAAAACTCGAAACGGTGCTCGACGCGAACGCCGAATCCGCGGCGCTCATCCGCGCGCTCTGCTACGGCGTGGAGGGCGAGGACTACACCATCGACGAGAGCGGCAACATCGTCATGCTCGGCGACGCCGTTCCCACCACGCTCGGAGAGCTCATGCAGCACCCCGATCAGATCATCAGCGGCATCACCGTGGATTCCGTCATCAGCATCGGCGAGAACTCCAACGAGGCGCTCCTCTACCTCGCCTACGGCACCGAGGGCGTGAACTACAAATTTGAAAACGGCGAAGTCGTCATGCTCGAAGATCCGCTCACGGGGAAACCCTACCCCAAGCGCACCCTCGACGACATCACGCAAGAGGACCTCATCAGCAACGCGACCATCGGCAGCATCGTCTCCATCGACGAGAACACGACGGGCATCCTCGCCGCGATCAAAGATTGGACGATCGGCGACATGACGGACGCCGCCCGCATCGAATCGCTCAAGCTTGCGCAGATCATCACCATCGACGAAAATTCCGCAAGCATTTTGCAGGCGATGGCAGATTGGAGCATCTCCGACCTGACCGACCAAACCGCCATCGACTCGCTCACATTGGGCGACGTGATCACCATCGACGACGACGCGGCGCAGCTTCTGATATCGCTCAAAGATACGGCGATCGGCGATATTTCCTCCGCCATCGACAACCTGCGCCTGCGCGACATCCTCGGCGACGCGGTCAACGACAACAACATTCTCCGCGCGCTGAAAGACAGCACGCTCGAAACGCTCTCTGCCGACGTGGGCAACCTCACCGTCGCGGACGTGTTCGGCGCAGACCTCTATTCCTACCTCGATCTGAGCACAAGCGCGTCCTACGAAACGCTCATCAAAGAGTATAATCCCGAAAAAGATCCGGAGGGGAACGACGATCTCCAAGGCAGCGTCATCCGCCCCGAGGCGATCGTGCTCGGCGAAAATCAGATCGTCGCGGAATCGCGCGTACTCGAAGGCACTTCGACGCCCGTATACAGCGGCTACTTCCTGCCGACGGAAAGCAATCATGCGCTTTTGAGCGCCCTCATCGACGAGGCGGACGTCTACCGCCATGTGGAGAAGACGACGGACGAGACCGGCGAAGAGATCACGACGTACCGCTATTATACGAACGTCGAATATGCGCTCACGCCCGCCGCCCCCGTATGGAAGATCGTCGAGTACGGAGCAGAGAAAACGCTCGCCGATCTCCCCGAAGGGGATAAGATCGTGACGGAAGAAGGGCTCGGCGGCATCGTGCCCGAAAACACGAAGAGCACCGCGACCCTCTACACGGACGCGGACGGCAACCGCCTGTACTATGTGACGACGCGCACCCACATCCGCAACGGCGACCCCGAAACGGAGACGGTCGCCTATCCCCTCTGCGCAGACGCGGGGAGCGTGTATTACTACCGCTATGTGCTCGGCGAAGAGCAGTCGACGGACGAAAACGGCGAGACGGTGACAACTTACCTGCCCTCCCGCCTCGAACGCGTCGATTTAGAGGCGGTCATCCCCTACTATTCGTTGGGCGGCGAACAGTATGTTCCCGAAAACGGGTATATCACCATCGGCGAAGGCGAGAACGCGGTGCAATACCGCGTCCGCAGCGAGACGACCACGGACGAGGAGACGGGCGCTTCCTCCACGGAATACTACATCGTGATGGAGGAGAGCGTCTCTCAAAGATACTATACGCTGCTCGCGGGCGGCGAAAGCTGCGCTTTCGTTAACGAATCGGATACGGAAATCATATGGACGATCGGCGAGGATGCAGACGGCGACGGCGCCATCGACGAAGGCGCGGAAACGATCAAAGCGGACCGCTATTTAAGCGGCGTGTGGTACCTGCTCTTCGGCGGCGAAGAGACGAACGAACAGGGCGGGATCGTCGGGATCGTCGACAACACGAACTCCCCCGTGCTCGAGATCGCGGGCAACATCACGGAAGTCGCCTCCAAGATCAACTCCCTCACGCTGTGGCAGATGTGGTTCCATGAGTTCATCGACGACAATCCCTATCAGACGCTCGGGTTCTCCTTTGAATATAACGGCGGAACTTACGACAACCTGAATGAACTCACCGTAAACGGCACGATCGCCCTCATCAAGAACATCCTCTCGGGTGATATACCGAACCTCGGGGAGGGCACGGGCGGAACGGACGGAAACTGACCGCTTTTTGAGCGGCAGGCAAAAAAACAGGGCGCACGGAAGTCAAAAAACGTTGACTTCCGTGCGATTTTATTGTACAATATCAAGACGGGCATAGCCCGAAAATAAGCCTTGCATACCGAAAAGGTATGCCGATTCAGACCGGGAGGTGAAAAATTATGCAGAAGTACGAGATGCTTATCCTGCTCCGGAGCGACATGGAGGACGAGGCGAGAGAGGCGGAACTCAAAAAGTACGCCGATATCGTCACCGCTATGGGCGGCGCCGTCGAGGCGACCGACAAGTGGGGCGTCAAGAAGACGCAGTACCCCATCGCGTTCAGGAACGAAGCGTTCTATGCACTCATGACGTTCCGTGCGAACGGTGAGACGGTTCGCGAACTTGACCGTATCGCCGGCATTTCCGACGTTGTGCTGCGCCGCATGATTACGAAAGTCGAGGAAAAGTAAAATGACGAAGGTGTTTTTGATCGGAAATCTCACGCGCGATCCGGAGCTCACGGAGACTTCGGGCGGCGTGCCCGTATGCCGCTTTGCCGTCGCCGTAAACAGAGGTTACGGCGAAAACCGCGCGACGGACTTCTACAATGTGACCGCGTGGCGCAGGCTCGGTGAACAGGTCGCACAGTACACCAAAAAGGGAAACAAGATCGCGGTGTACGGCGATCTGCAGATCCGCCAATACGAGGGCAACGACGGCGTGCGCCGCACCTCGGTCGACGTTATGGCGCAGGACGTTGAGTTCCTGACGCCCAAGGGCAGTTCCGACGGCGGCAATGATTTCTACGATGCACCCGCAAACAGCGAGCGGAGCGCGGCTCCCAAGAAGAAACCTGCGCTCGAAGCCTTCGACGACGACGGGGATATCCCCTTCTGAGCGAAGGAACATTCAAATTTCGTAAGGAGATAATATCATGGAAGAGAATGAGGTCGTAACGGAGCAGGCAGCGCCCGCAGAGGCGGCTCCCGCAGCTTCCGAGACGCCCGCCCGCGAGAACCGCGAGGTGCGCGAGCGTCCTGCCAAGAAGAACTATAAGAGACAGAACTACAAGAAGGTCTGCCTGTTCTGCCAAGAGAAGAGCACGATCGACTACAAAGAGACGAACAAGCTCAGAAAGTTCATCAGCGAGGGCGGCAAGATCCTTCCCCGCCGCATGACGGGCACCTGCGCAAAGCATCAGCGCGAGCTCGCGACCGCGATCAAGCGCGCGCGCGTTGCAGCCCTTCTGCCCTTCAAGGCAGAGTAACCCGCCCGCAGGCAGCGCTTTTACAGCGCCTGCCCGCAAAATACAGTATGACAAAAAGCCCGCCGTACGGCGGGTTTTTTCTCTGCAATTTTTCCATGCCGAGGCATGGGCTCGCGCGCAAAAAAGGGCGCCCGCCGCGATCATGCGGCGGGCGCCCGATGATATGCAAATATTTTATGCAAGCGGGACGGGGCGCTTTGCACCGACAAAGATGACGCCGAGCGTGCCGGGACCGCAGTGCGCGCCGATGACGGGACCGACAATCTGACGGACGATATGCGCGTTCGGGCGCTTTTCGAGCACCATATCCCTGAGCTTATCGCCCTCTTCGGGGCAATCGGCGTCCACGATGTATACGCTGTACTTATCTTCGTCCTCAAGCTCGGTGATGATCTTATCGGCGAGCGTGCGGATCGCCTTCTTTCTGCCCGAGATCTTGCCAAGCACCGTAAGCCCGCCGTCCGCGCCGACGGACAGGAGCGGCTTGAGCCCGAGAATCGTCCCCGCGACCGCCGCGAGTCCGGAACATCTTCCCCCGCGCTTGAGGTGCATGAGATCGTCCACCGTGAAGTATACGCAGATACGGTTTGTAAAATCCTTCAAAAACGCGAGGATCTCCTCATCGGAAGCGCCCTTTTGTTTGAGCTTTGCCGCCTCCTCGACCTGAATCCCCGTACCGAGCGAAATGCTGTTCGTATCGAACACCGTGCACTTGCGGTCGGGATACGTCTCTTTGAGTTCCTTGAGCGCAAGGTCGAGGAACTGAAAAGTGCCGCTGAGCTTGTGCGAAAAGCTGATATAGAGCACGTCCTCCCCCTTTTCGAAGTAGGGCGTTAAAAAGCGCTTGTAATCTTCGGGGTTGAGCGCCTGCGTCGTGGGGATCTTGCCGCCGCGCACGAGATCGTAGAATTGGCGGAAATCCGTCTTTTCGCCGAGATCATAGAAGTATTCCTGCCCGTCCACAAAATAGGGCATGGAGATATAGTCGAGCCCGAGCTCCTTGACGCGGGTATGCCAAAGCTCCCCGTTCGAATCACAGATCAATACACTCATTTTCATATCCTTCCGTTTGTCATAGTTTTGTATTACCTTATTATATTGTAACACCTGCGGGGCGGGATGTCAAGAACTTGGAACAAGAATATTGCCCCCGCGGGCTTGACAGCGCGCCCGCGCTCTGATACAATAGCCCTATGCTCAGAAAAATCACCCGCGGGGATAAGGAACTCTTCCTCGCCATGTCCGAAGAATTTTACAGCTCCCCCGCCGTGGCGCACCCCGTGCCGTCCTCCTATCATATGCGCGCCTTTGAGGAACTCATGCGTTCGGAGGACTACATCGTATGCTACATCCTGTGCGACGGCGATACGCCCGCAGGCTACGCCCTGCTGCAAAAGACGTTCTCGCGCGAGGGCGGCGGGCTGACGTATTGGGTAGACGAGGTGTACCTCCGCCCCGCTTTCCGCGGGAAAGGGCTCGGGAGCGAACTGTTCGCCTTTGTGGATACGTTGGGCGCCGCGCGTATCCGTCTCGAAGCAGAGCCCGACAACGCGCGCGCCATCAGGCTGTATTCCTCATTGGGATACAAACCCCTGCCCTATTTGCAGATGGTAAAAGAAAATTGCCCCGAATAAGCGCCGCGCCGCCCCCCTTTTGAAGGGAGGCGGCGCATTCTTTTTTACAGAAACATTATGATCTGCAGCGCGAAAAGCGCGGCATATCCGCTGAGTTTCGTCGTCACAAGGGCGAACGTGCTCGGCTCGTCGTCCGCGTCGTCCGCGTTTTTCCTGTTCCAAAGCGAATACCAACGATTGCTCCAACGGGCGATCGGATAGGCAAAACGGACGAGAAGCGCGCCCGCAATGCCGAGTAAGGCGAGCAGAAAAATGATGCCCGCGGGGAAGGGCTTGAAGATCGCCGCGCACACGGCTTCGACGACAGAGAGCACTATGAAAAAGACACACTGAATATTTTTCATCCCGCCCCCTACACCGCATATTCGTAAACGCCCGAAATCGCGGTCACGATGATCTTGAAGTCGCGCATCGAGGAAAGATCGAGTGGCGCATCCGACTGCACGCTGCCCATCTCGGTGTACATTTCCCCCGACGAGAGATCTGTCTGCAGATCCGAGGAAACGCTCGCTCCGCCGCCCGTGATCGTATAGGAAAGCACGAGATCGCGGATCGCATAGTTTTCATGCGCGCTTACAAAGACGGTATAACTGTATGTCGCCGTGCTTCCGGCGCCCGTTCCGGAATTGACGCCGCAGGATACCTGCAAATAATCGGTGTAGTTTGACAGCGTCAGCTCGCCGCTGCCCTTATCGACGCGTTTTTGCACAGTCGTTCCGATCCCGAATCCGGCGACGATCAGCAGAACCGCCGTGACGATCGTCTCCCAAACCGGCAGTTTATTTGACATATTCTCCCTCCGTACTCCCCTATGATATCATATACATGTAAAAATGTCCGCACAAAAATGTAACAAACGTGTAAAAACGCCTATCATCGCGCGGATCTATTTTATCCACTCCATGAATGCCTTAAAGGCGGACGGAACGGCATATATGCGCTTTATCTCATCTGCGGTCGCCCACACATAGCGGGGATCTTCCGCGTTCACATGCACGAGCATGCCGTGCATGCGCCATTCCACATGTGTGAAAATGTGCTTGGCGCGTTTTTCGGCGACGGGCTTGCCTACCTCCGGCGCTTCGCCCTCAAAAAAGGGAAACTGCCACAGCCCCGCAAGGAGCCCCTTTGCGGGGCGTTTTTCGAGCGCGTAGCGATCGCCGCAGCGGAGCACGAGCACCGCCGCCTCCACGACGCGACGCGCCTTCTTTTCGCTGCGGACGGGATAGCGCTCCTCTTCGCCCGCGAGGTGCGCGCGGCAAAGCCCCGCCCACGGGCACGTTCCGCACATCGGCGCGCCGTTCGGCACGCATACGATGGCGCCAAGCTCCATGAGCGCCTCGCAGAAATCCCCCGTCTCGGGCGGATACGCCGCGCGCAGGAGCGCGGAAAAACGCGCGCGGGTCGCGGGCTCGTCGATGTTCCCGCCGTCGGCGTACAGGCGGCTGAGAATACGCAGCACGTTGCCGTCTACCGCGGGTTCGGGGAGCCCGAGCGCGATGGAACAGATCGCCCCCGCGGTGTAATCCCCCACGCCGGGGAGGGCGCGCACGCCCTTGAAATCGGAAGGATAGCCCTGCGCTGCGAGCACTTTCGCCGCCTTGTGCAGGTTGCGGGCGCGGGAGTAGTAGCCGAGCCCCTCCCACATTTTGAGCACCTCCTCCTCGCTCGCCGCGGCGAGCGCCGCGGGCGTGGGAAAGCGCTGCAAAAAGAGCACATAGCGCTCCCTGACAGCCTCTACGCGCGTCTGCTGCAGCATGAGCTCGGAGACGAGCACCGTATAAAATGTGCGCTGCTTCCGCCACGGAAGGTCGCGTTTGCAAACGCGGTACCACTCCAAAATGAGCGGTACCGCGGCGTTTATCAAAGTTTCATCCATCAGAACAGTCCTGTGATCTTTCCCGTTTCGTCGACGTCGATGCGCTCGGCGGCAGGAACGGGCGGAAGCCCGGGCATCGTTAAAATATTGCCCGTGAGCGCGACGACGAATCCCGCGCCCGCGGAGATCTTTACGCTACGCACCGTGACGGTGAACCCTTCGGGCGCGCCGAGGCGCGTTGCGTCGTCGGAGAAGGAATACTGCGTTTTTGCCATGCAGACGGGCGTATCGGCAAAGCCGAGCGCCTCGAGCCGCGCGATCTCGGCGTCCGCTTCGGGCGTATAGGCGACGTCCTTCCCGCCGTATACCTTGGTGACGATGGCGCCGATCTTCTCCTTGATGGGCAACTTTTCGTCGTAGCAGAACTGAAAGTCGCTCTTCTCTTCGCACAGGCGCACGACTTCGCGGGCGAGCTCTTCGCCGCCCTTACCGCCGTCAGCCCACACGGTGGACAGAACGACGTTGACGCCGAGCTGCTTGCAGGCGTCCATCACCAACCCGATCTCTTCGTCGGTATCGGTGGGGAAACGGTTGACCGCGACCACGGCGGGCAGCCCGTACACCTCCTTCATGTTGCGCACATGGCGCAGAAGGTTGGGGATCCCCTCCCTGAGCGCGGCGAGATTTTCCTCCGCGAGCGCGTTTTTGGGGAGCCCGCCGTGCATTTTGAGCGCGCGCACCGTCGCCACAACGACGACCGCAGAGGGCTTGAGCCCCGCAATGCGGCACTTGATATCGAGAAACTTCTCCGCGCCGAGGTCTGCGCCGAAGCCCGCCTCTGTAACGACGTAATCGCCGAGTTTGAGCGCCGTGCGCGTTGCGATGACGGAATTGCACCCGTGCGCGATGTTAGCGAACGGACCGCCATGCACGATGGCGGGCGTGTGTTCGAGCGTCTGCACGAGGTTGGGCTTTATCGCGTCCTTCAGAAGCGCAGCCATGGCGCCCGCCGCTTTGAGATCGCCCGCCGTGACGGGTTTCCCTTCGAACGTGTACCCCACGATGACGCGGGAAAGGCGGGCTTTGAGGTCGGAAAGAGAGGTCGCAAGGCACAGGATCGCCATGATCTCGCTCGCGACAGTGATATCGTAGCCGTCCTTCCGCGGCACGCCGTTCTTGCCGCCGCCCAAGCCGTCCTCGATGTAACGGAGCTGACGGTCGTTCATATCCACGCACCGCTTCCATGTGATGCGGTCCTTATCGATGCCGAGGCGGTTCCCCTGAAAGATATGGTTATCGAGCATGGCGGCGAGCAGGTTGTTCGCCGCGCCGATAGCGTGGAAATCGCCCGTGAAATGCAGGTTGATATCCTCCATGGGCACGACCTGCGCATACCCGCCGCCCGCGGCGCCGCCCTTGACACCGAACACGGGACCGAGAGAGGGTTCGCGCAACGCGACGACGACCTTTTTGCCGATGCGGCGCATGCCGTCCGCAAGCCCGATGGTCGTTGTCGTCTTGCCTTCGCCCGCGGGCGTGGGCGTGATGGCGGTAACGAGCACGAGCTTGCCGTCCGCGCGCGGTCTTTCCATCACCGAAAGATCGATTTTCGCCTTATATTTTCCGTAGTACTCGATCTCGTCCTCAGAGAGCCCGATTTTTTCGGCGATCCTGCCGATATGTTCGAGCTCCGCCTCCTGCGCGATCTCAATATCTGTTTTCATGACAATCTCCTTCCATATCTCCGCCGCTGAAAATATTCTCCATTCTTCGCGCAGGCAAAATTATATTTTGCGCTCGAAACTGCAGCACAGAACTTACAATCGGCGAAAAGATGCAAGCAAGACAAGGAGCCTGCGTAACCGCTGCAGGGCGCGTACAAAGACGTACGCAACCAAGGCGGGCGCAAAGGCGACACCGTATTGCGCAGCATATCTTCGCCGATTAAACTTATTTGAAATATCTCACCGCGCTCTCGAACAGCTTCATATCATACTCGCCCGGAACGTTCTTATACAGCCCGTAGCCCTTGCGCTCGGCGTGCCCCATTTTGCCGAATACTCTGCCGTCGGGCGAGAGGATGCCCTCGATCGCCGCAGCGGAGCCGTTGGGGTTGAAGTGCACGTCCATCGTCGCGTTGCCGTTGAGATCGACGTACTGCGTCATGATCTGACCGTTTTCGGCGAGTTTTTCGATGAGTTCGGAGGAGGCAACAAACTTGCCCTCGCCGTGCGAGATGGGCACGGAGAAAATATCGCCTGCCTCGACGCCCGCGAGCCAAGGGGACTTTGCGGAGGCTACCCGCACGCGCACGATGCGCGACTGATGCCTTGCGATGTTGTTATAGGTGAGCGTGGGGCAGTTCGCGTCCGTCTCGATGATCTTGCCGTAAGGCACGAGCCCGAGCTTGATGAGCGCCTGAAACCCGTTGCAGATGCCGCCCATGAGGCCGTCGCGCGCTTCCAAAAGCCTCGTGATCTCTTCCTTCACGCGCTCGCCGCGGAAGAACGCGGTGATGAACTTGCCCGAGCCGTCGGGCTCGTCGCCGCCCGAGAACCCGCCGGGGATGAACACGATCTGACTCTCCCCCACCTTGGCGGCGAACTCCTCCGCCGCCCGCGCGACTTCGTCCGCCGTGCGGTTGCGGATGACGTAGATCTCGGGATCGGCGCCCGCGTCCGCGAACGCCTTCGCCGTATCGTACTCGCAGTTGGTGCCGGGAAACACGGGAATGAGCACCTTGGGGCGCGCGACAGGCGCGCCGCACACGAGGCTGCTCTCCGCGCGGCAGGTGAACGTGGGCACGCTCTCCTGCGGCGTGGGGATGTTGCAAGCGTACACGGGCTCGAGTTTTTCCTCGTAGACGCGCAAAAGCTCGCTGAGGAAGATATGCTCGAATCCGAGGGAGATATCCGCACGGTCCGTCGTCTCGCCGAGCGGCTTGCCGACGGGGATATCCTCGGTGAGCTCGAGCACGAAGGAGCCGTACTTATAGCCGAACAGCTCCTCCAAAGAAGCGCCGTCCGCATAGCGGAAACCGATCATGTTGCCGAAGCACATCTTCATGACCGCCTCGGCAACGCCGCCGAACCCGGGCGTATAGGCGGCGACCGCCTTGCCCGCGCGCAGCAGCGCCGTGACTTCGGCAAACACGCTCAGAAGGGACGCCGTGACGGGCAAGCCGTTTTCATCGTAGGCGGGCGAAAGGAGCGCGACCTTGTGCCCCGCCGCCTTGAATTCGGGCGAGACGACCTCGCCCGCTTTGCCCGTGGTGACCGCGAAGGAGACGAGCGTGGGCGGAACGTCGATATGCTCGAAGGTACCGCTCATGGAGTCCTTTCCGCCGATGGCGGCGATCTTCAGCTCCACCTGCGCCTTGAACGCACCGAGGAGCGCCGCGAGCGGCTGCCCCCAACGGGCGGCGTCGTGCCCGGGCTTCAAGAAATATTCTTGGAAGGTGAGATAGACGTCTTCATACGACGCACCCGAGGCGATGAGTTTTGCCACGCTCTCGACGACGGCGAGATAGGCGCCGTGATAGGGACTCTTTTCGGCGACGTAAGGATTGCCGCCCCACGCCATGTACGAGATGGTATCGGTGTGCCCCTTTTCGACGGAGACGAGGTGCGCCATCGCCTGCGGCGGCGTATTCTGATACTTCCCGCCGAAGGGCATGAGGACGGTCCCCGCGCCGATGGTGGAATCGAAGCGCTCCGAAAGCCCGCGCTTGGAGCAGACGTTGAGATCGCCCGCAAGTTTTTTGTAATTTTCGGTAAACGTGCCCGAAACTTCGCGCGCGTAGGGCTGCGCCTTTTCGGGCGCGACGACGACGTGTTTTTCCGCGCCGTTGGAATTGAGGAATTCGCGGGAGACGTCGACGATGGTCTTGCCGTTCCACGTCATGACGAGGCGCGGATTCTCCGTGACGGTGGCGACGACGGTCGCCTCGAGATTCTCCTTCTCGGCGAGGGCGATGAACTGCTCCGTCTTATCCGCCTCGACGACGACCGCCATGCGCTCCTGCGATTCGGAGATGGCAAGCTCGGTACCGTCGAGCCCGTCGTACTTTTTGGGAACGGCGTTGAGGTCGATCATGAGCCCGTCGGCAAGTTCGCCGATGGCGACGGATACGCCGCCCGCGCCGAAGTCGTTGCAGCGCTTGATGAGGAGCATCGCCTCTTTGTTGCGGAAGAGGCGCTGAAGCTTGCGCTCTTCGGGCGCGTTGCCCTTCTGCACCTCGGCGCCGCAGTGGGTGAGCGATTCGAGCGTATGCGACTTGGAGGAACCCGTCGCGCCGCCGCAGCCGTCGCGCCCCGTTCTGCCGCCGAGGAGGATGACCTTATCGCCGGGGGCGGGCACTTCGCGCCGCACGTTCTCGGCGGGCGTCGCCGCGATGACCGCGCCGATCTCAAGCCGCTTTGCCACATACCCGGGGTGATAGAGTTCGTCGACCTGCCCCGTGGCGAGACCGATCTGATTGCCGTAGGAGGAATAGCCCGCCGCCGCGGTCGTGCAGATCTTGCGCTGCGGGAGTTTGCCCTGCATCGTCTCGGAGACGGGCTGCAGAGGATCGCCCGCGCCCGTCACGCGCATGGCGGCGTAGACGTAGCTGCGGCCCGAGAGCGGATCGCGGATGGCGCCGCCGATGCAGGTCGCCGCGCCGCCGAAGGGCTCGATCTCCGTGGGGTGGTTGTGCGTTTCGTTCTTGAAAAGGAGCAGCCAATCCTGCAGCTCGCCGTCGACGTTGACTTTGATCTTGACGGTGCAGGCGTTGATCTCCTCCGATTCGTCGAGCTTTTCCAAAAGCCCGCGCCTTTTTAAGAGCTTTGCCGCGATGGTGCCGATATCCATGAGGTTGACGGGCTTGGTCCTGCCGATCTCCTCGCGCGCGGCGAGGTACTCCTCGTACGTCTTTTGCAGGAGCTCGTCCTCGAAGGTCACACCGTCGATGGTGGTGAGGAAGGTGGTATGGCGGCAGTGATCGGACCAATAGGTATCGATCATTCTGATCTCGGTGAGCGTGGGATCGCGCCCCTCGCGTTTGAAATACGCCTGACAGAAGGCGATATCGTCCTCGTCCATGGCGAGGGCGTATTTTTTGACGAAATCCGCAAGCCCCGCCTCGTCGAGATCGAGGAAGCCCGTGAGCGTGGGCACCTCGGTGGGAACAGGGTGCGAAATTTTCAGCGTTTCGGGTATGGCGAGCGACGCCTCGCGGCTCTCCACGGGGTTGATGACGTACTTTTTGATGGCGGCGAGCGCCTCTTCCGTGACGTTGCCGTACACGGCGTACACCTTTGCGGTGCGGATGACGGGGCGCGGCTGCATGGAGATGAGCTGAATGCACTGCGCCGCGGAATCCGCGCGCTGATCGAACTGCCCGGGCAGATACTCGACGGCGAACACGCGGGCGCCCGCGAGATCGGCGCCCTCGCTCGCGACGTCCATCTGCGGCTCGGAAAACACCGTTTTGACGCACTCTTTGAAGAGCGACTCGCCGATATCCTCCGCGTCGTAGCGGTTGAGGATGCGGATGCGGTCGATGCCCGCGATCCCGAGGATCTCCTTTACGTCCGACAAAAGCGCGCGCGCTTCGTTATCGAACCCCTCTTTCTTTTCCACATAAATTCTGTAGACCACGCTTATTCCCCCCTGATCGCGGCGAGGGCGCGCTTGCCGATATCCCGCCGCATATATGCGTTTTCGAAATGGATCTTATCTGCCAAGGCGTACGCCTCGCCGATCGCCTCTTCTAGCGTGGGCGCGGTGGCGACGGCGCCGAGCACCCTGCCGCCCGAAGTGAGGAGTTTTCCATCCTGCAGCTTTGCGCCCGCCACATAGATCGCCTCGTTGGCGCCGACCTCGGGCATGGTGATCTCAAAGCCCGTATCATAGTGCTTGGGATAGCCTTCGGAAGCGAGCACCACGCAGCACGCCGCGCCCTCTTTGAAGCGCACCATGTCCGCGGTCAGGCTCCCGCCGCGCACCGCGAGCATGATCTCGAGGAGATCGGATTGCAAAAGCGGCAGCACCACCTGCGTTTCGGGATCGCCGAAGCGGCAGTTGTATTCGATGACCTTGGGGCCGTCTTTGGTGAGCATGAGCCCGAAATAGAGGCAGCCCTTGAAGGTGCGCCCCTCCGCGTTCATCGCGCGGATGGTGGGCAGGAAGATCTTTTCCATGCACGCCGCCGCGATCTCCTTGGTATAGTAAGGATTGGGCGCGACGGTGCCCATGCCGCCCGTGTTCAGCCCCTCGTCGTTATCCTTCGCGCGCTTGTGATCCATGGAGGAGACCATGGGCACGACGGTCTTGCCGTCGGTGAAGGAGAGCACGGAGACTTCGGGACCGGTGAGAAATTCCTCGACGAGGATCTTTTCGCCGCTTGCGCCGAATATGCGGTCCACCATCATCTCTTTGACCGTATGTTCCGCCTCTTCGAAGGTGTTCACGATGACGGCTCCCTTGCCGAGCGCGAGCCCGTCCGCCTTGATGACGGTGGGATAGGGCGCGGTCTTCAGGTACGCGACCGCCGCGGCGGGATCGGTGAACGTTTCGCTCGCCGCCGTGGGGATGTTGTACTTTTTCATGAGGTTCTTGGAAAAGACCTTGCTCCCCTCGATGATCGCCGCGTTCTTATTGGGACCGAAGCAGGGAACGCCCGCCGCCTCGAGTTCGTCCACACAGCCGAGAACGAGCGGATCGTCGGGCGTGACGACGGCGAAATCCACCTTCTTTTCGCGCGCGAACGCGACAATGCCCTTGATGTCCGTCGCCTTGACGGGAACGCACTCCGCGTCCGCCGCAATGCCGCCGTTGCCGGGGAGCGCGTAGATCTTGCCCGCCCTTCTGCTGCTCCGCAATGCCTTGATGACGGCGTGTTCTCTGCCGCCGCCGCCTACGACTAAGATATCCATATCGATTGCCTCATTTTATAAAAAGTGTAAGCGCAAACCCCCTATGCGATGAGTTTGCGCACATATTCCGCTTGAAAACTCAGTGATGGAAGAGGCGCATGCCCGTGAACGCCATCACCATACCGTGGCTGTCCGCCGCCTCGATCACGAGGTCGTCGCGCACGGAGCCGCCCGGTTCCGCAACGTAGCTCACGCCGCTCCTGTACGCCCGCTCGATGTTGTCGGAGAAGGGGAAGAACGCGTCCGACCCGAGGGAAACGCCCTTGATCGTTTTGAGGTACGCCGCCTTTTCCTCGCGCGTGAAGGGCTCGGGACGGACGGCGAAGTTCTTCTGCCATTCGCCTTCGGCGAGCACCTCGTCCGCGTCGTCGGAGAGGTAGAGGTCGATGATGTTGTTCTTTTCGGGTCTGCCCACGCCCTCGGCAAATTGCAGCGAGAGCACCTTCTCGTGCTGACGGAGGTGCCACAGGTCCGCTTTCTGCGCCGCGAGGCGGGTGCAGTGGATGCGCGACTGCTGCCCCGCGCCCACGCCGATCGCCTGCCCGTCCGCCGCGAAGCAGACGGAGTTGCTCTGCGTATACTTTAATGTGATGAGCGAGATGATGAGGTCGACAGCCTTATCCTCGGGAAGCACCTTGTTTTTGGTGACGATGTTGTTGAGGAGCGCGCGGTCGATTTTGAAATTGTTCCTCCCCTGCTCGAACGTGACGCCGAACACCTGCTTGTGCTCGATCTCGGCGGGAACGTAATCGGGGTCGATCTTTACGATGTTATAGCCGCCTTTGCGCTTGGCTTTGAGGATCTCGAGCGCCTTGGGACTGTATGCGGGGGCGATGATGCCGTCGGATACCTCGCGGGAGATGATCTTGGCGGTCACTTCGTCGCACTCGTCTGAAAGGGCGATCCAATCACCGAAGGAGGACATTCTGTCCGTTCCCCGCGCCCTCGCGTATGCGCAGGCAAGCGGAGAATCGTCAAGCCCCTCGATGTCGTCGACAAAGCAGGACTTTTTGAGCGCGGGCGAAAGCGCCTTCCCTACCGCCGCCGACGTGGGTGAAACGTGCTTGAAGCTCGTTGCGGCGCACATGCCCGTCGCCTCCTTGACTTCCTTTACAAGCTGCCATGAGTTGAAAGCGTCGAGAAAGTTGATGTAACCGGGTCTGCCGTTGAGGATCTCGACGGGAAGATCGCCGCCGTTCTCCATGTAGATGCGCGCAGGCTTTTGGTTGGGATTGCAGCCGTACTTCAAAGAAAATTCGTTCATCATGACCTCCGTATATCTTCACGTTTGTTATATCCGCCGCGCGGGCGGAGCCGCGCCCGCCGCGGAAAGGCGCGTTGGTTATTTCTGATACTTGTTGATGAGCACGCTCTCGCTCTGCCACGTTCTCAAATTGACGGCGCGGACATAGAGGGAGATCTTATTGTTCCCGTTGAGATTTTCCCAAATCTCCTTGGCAAATTCGTTTACGTCGTTGGGGATCGCCACGCGCTCGGGCTCGCCCGCAAAGGTCGGGAGCGGATTGCCGTCTTTTTCGTAGGTGTGGATAAAATGCCCCGTGCCGTTGACGGGCTCATAATCGAAGGTGAAGCGGTTGCACTTGCCCCCCTTGCCGTCCGCGCTCTTCAGAATAGACATCTCGTAGGTGAACCCGCCCTTTTTCAGGTGCAGGATGCCGCTGATGCGGGGCGTATAGTTGGGCGCGTCGGGCTCAAAGGTGCGCGTGTTGAGCGCGCAGCGGAAGCACTTACCCTTTTGGAGATATTCCTCGATGGTATCCGTCTGATCGCCGTTGGTAACGATGATATCGCTCCCCACCTGCTTGACGGGGGAATAGATGATGAGGGAAGGATCCTCCACCTTGCTTTCGTCGTAGGGATAGATGGTGACTTCGTCGCCGTTCTCCACAAATACGCGGTTGCGGCTGTTCTCGCTCCTGCCCATGATGAAATAGGCGAACATCGCCTTCTTTCCGTCGGAACTCTTGCCGATGACGATACCGCGCCCGGGGTAGGAATTGCCCGCAAGCGCGCGCTTCATGCTTTTTCTGATGTATGCCATATAAAACCTCCATGAAATTCACGAATTTTCTCGCGCAAAGGCGCGACAAAATTCCGTGATCTGAGCAGGAAGTCGCTGATGCGGCACTTTGTGCCTGACAGCACCTCCCGCTCTTTGCGCGAACTTTATAAGGGCTTTCAATTATAGTTCGCGCAAATTCACACCTACCTGAAAGCCGCGTGAGCGGCAAATAGGGGCGCAAAAGGCATAACAAGTGACGCCTTTTGCAACGAATGATAACACAACAACCCTTCCGTCGCAGCTCCGCTGCGCCACCCTCCCTTACACAGGGAGGACAAAACTCCCACCGGCTGCACAGTTTCACCGTGCAGCCACCTCCCTCAAAGAGGGAGGCAAGCTATTATCACTCGCGCAAGGAGGGTTTCCCTCCGCCCGCGCCCTACATTTGCGCATACCTGCGCTCGTCGCAGAAAGGTGAGATAGCGCGCGCTATACTGTTGCCATCTGCGCGCTATCGAGGAAAACCGAATGCAGAGCCGAAGGCGAACGTTGGGTTTTCCTGAAACTCACGGAATTTCTTTTTGTCAGTTCAAAAAGAAATTCGTGAACTTTTTACAGCAGCTTTTTGCAGACAATCTCGGCGGCGGCGGGAAGGATCTGCCACTCCGCCTCGCGCATGACGCGCTTTTGCAGCGTTTCGGGCGTATCGCCCTCCTCCACGCTGACCGCCTTTTGCAGGATGATGGGACCGCCGTCGCACACTTCGTTGACGTAGTGCACCGTGGCGCCCGTGACCTTTACGCCGCGCGCGAGCGCCGCCTCGTGCACCTTGAGCCCGTAATACCCGGGGCCGCAGAAACTCGGGATAAGCGACGGGTGCACGTTGATGATGCGGTTTTCAAACGCCTTCGTGAACTGCTCGCTCAGAATGGTCATGAAGCCCGCAAGGACGACAAGCCCGATCTTCTTTTCCCGAAGGAGCGCAAGGATGCGCGCCTCGCGTTCTTTGCGGTCGGGCACCTGCTTTCTGTCGAATACGGCGGTCTCAACGCCCGCCTTTTTCGCGCGTTCGAGCGCGAACGCGTTCGCATTGTCGCTCACGACGAGCGCGACGTGCCCCGAAGGGATGTTCCCCGCCGCCTCGGCGTCGAGGATCGCCTGTAAATTGGTTCCGCCGCCCGAACAGAGCACGGCGATGGGCACCTTTTTCAGCACAGGATCACCCCGTCGTCGCTTTTGACGATCTCGCCGAGCACATACGCCTCTTCGCCGTTGGCTCTGAGCACCGCGATCGCCTTTTCGACGTCCTCCTTCGCAACGACGACGCTCATGCCCACGCCCATATTGAACGTGTTGAACATATCGTGCTCGGAGACGTTCCCCCTCTTTTGGATGAGACCGAAGATCGGAAGCACCTTCACGTCCGCCTTTCTGATCTTCACGCCAAGCCCCTTGGGGATGGAGCGGGGCATATTCTCATAGAACCCGCCGCCCGTGATGTGGGAGATCCCCTTGACGTCCACCTCTTTGAGGAGCGCCAAAACGGGCTTGACGTAGATCTTCGTGGGTGTGAGCAGCGTTTCGCCGAGCCCCTTGCCGCCAAGCTCTTCGACGGGTGCGGAAAGATCGCAGTGCTCGACGTCGAACACCTTTCGCACAAGGGAGAACCCGTTGGAATGCACGCCGCTCGAGGGCAGCGCGAGCATCACGTCGCCCGCCTTCATCTTCGAATTGTCGATGACCTTCTCCGCGTCGACGACGCCCACCGCAAACCCCGCGAGGTCGTACTCCTCCTCGGGCATCAGCCCGGGGTGCTCGGCGGTCTCGCCGCCGACGAGCGCGCAGCCCGCGCGCACGCAGCCTTCCGCCACGCCGCCCACGATGGAGGCGATCTTCTCGGGGAAGTTCCTGCCGCAGGCGATATAGTCGAGAAAGACGATGGGCTTTGCGCCGCAGCAGACGATGTCGTTCACGCACATGGCGACGCAGTCGATGCCCACGGTATCGTGCTTATCCATGAGGAAGGCGAGCTTGATCTTGGTGCCCACGCCGTCCGTGCCCGAGACGAGCACGGGTTTTTTCATGCCGGCGACGTCGAGCGGGAAGAGCCCGCCGAACCCGCCGATATCCGCTTTGCCCTCGGGCATGGTGCGGGCGACGTGCTTTTTCATGAGCTCGACGGCTTTATAACCTGCGGTGATGTCTACGCCCGCTTCTTTGTAGCTTTCGGAGTAGCTTTTTTCCATGAGTATCTCCTTACGCCTTTTTGAATTTGGGGTTTTCGCTGATGGGTCTGTTCGAGATCGGGCGCTGTTCAAAGCGGTCTTTGTTGGGCGCCGCGGGGATCTCGGTGGGATATACGCCGTCGAAGCAGGCGCAGCAGAAGGTATCCTGATATTCGCCCGTCAGCCTTCTCGCGTGGTCGATATCGAGATAGCCCACGGAATCCGCGCCGATGATCTTGGCGATCTCCTCGGTGGTGTGGTGGCAGGCGATAAGATTATCGCGCGAGTCGATATCGGTGCCATAATAGCAGGGATTGAGGAACTTGGGCGCCGAGGAGAGGAAATGCACCTCCTTCGCGCCTGCGTCGCGGAGCTGTTTGACGATGGGACGGCTCGTGGTGCCGCGGACGATGGAGTCGTCCACGAGGATGACGCGCTTGCCACGCACCGCGGAGGCGATGACGTTGAGCTTGATCTTCACCCTGTCCTCGCGCTGTTTCTGATCGGGCGCGATGAACGTTCTGCCGATATACTTGTTTTTGAGGAACCCGATGCCGTAAGGGATCCCCGACGCCTGCGCATAGCCGAGCGCCGCGTCAAGCCCCGAATCGGGCACGCCGATAACGATATCGGCGTCGATCTTATACTTTTCGTAGAGGAAGGCGCCCGCGCGCTTTCTCGCGTCGTGCACATAGCAGCCGTCGATCTCGGAATCGGGGCGCGCGGTATAAAAGTACTCGAACACGCAGAACGCCTTTTTGCCGCCGCAGTGCGAAGTATCGTTCTTGACGCCGTCCTTGGTGATGACGAGCATCTCGCCGGGCTCGATCTCGCGCACCTTGTGCCCGCCCACCGCGTTGATGGCGCAGGATTCGGACGCGATCAGATAGCTCCCGTCGTCGCGCTTGCCGAAGCAGAGCGGACGGAACCCGAGCGGATCGCGCGCGGCGATGAGCTTGGAGGGCGACATGACGACGAGCGAATACGCGCCCTTGAGCTTGTTCATGGCGGCGAGCACCGCCTCCTCGATGGAGCGCGCCTTCACGCGCTCGCGGGTGATGACGTAGGCGATGACCTCGGTATCCGAAGTCGTGTGGAAGATGCAGCCCTCGTTTTCAAGCTCGGCTCTCAGCTCGGTGGCGTTGATGAGGTTGCCGTTGTGCGCGAGCGCCATGTTGCCCTTGAGGTGATTGACGACGATGGGCTGCGCGTTCTCCCTCCCGCTCGTGCCCGTGGTGCCGTAGCGCACATGGCCGATCGCCATGTTCCCGAGCCCGAGCTTGTTGAGGACGTCGGACGTGAACACGTCGTTGACGAGACCGACGTCTTTATACGCATTGAACACGCCGTCGTTATTGACGACGATGCCCGCAGACTCCTGCCCGCGGTGCTGCAGCGCGAACAGCGCGTAGTATGCCGTGGACGCCACCTTCTGCGCCTCGGGCGCAAAGATGCCGAACACGCCGCACTCTTCGTGAATTTCGTGTTCCATACGGTGTTACTCTCCTTTGGTGACGCGCTTGAAGATCTCCGCGTAGGCGTCCTCTACGCCGCCCATATCGCGGCGGAACCTGTCTTTATCCAACTTCTCGTTGGTCTTTGCGTCCCAAAAACGGCAGGTATCGGGGCTGATCTCGTCGGCGAGCACGATGGTGCCGTCGGGAAGGCGCCCGAACTCCAACTTGAAATCGATGAGCTTGACGCCGAGGTGCAGGAAGTACTCTTTGAGCACCTCGTTCACCTTGAAGGCGTACTTCTTGATCGTCTCGATCTCCTCTTTGGTCGCAAGGTGGAGCGCGAGGGCGTGATAGGAATTGATGAGCGGATCGCCTAAATCGTCGTTCTTATACGAGAACTCGATGGTGGGCTCGTCGAACACGATCCCCTCTTCCACGCCGTAGCGCTTTGCGAACGAACCTGCGGAAACGTTACGGATGATGACCTCGAGCGGGACGATCTTCACCTTCTTGACGACGGTGTCGCGGTCGGAGAGCTCCTCCACGAAGTGGGTGGGAACGCCCGCCTTCTCCAAGATCTGCATGAGCATGTTGGTCATACGGTTGTTGACGACGCCCTTGCCCGCGATGGTGCCCTTTTTGAGCCCGTTGAACGCGGTCGCGTCGTCTTTATACGAGACGATGCACAGATTCTCGTCCGTCGTTGCATACACCTTTTTTGCCTTGCCCTCGTAGAGCTGAACGGTCTTTTCCATAGCCTTTATCTCCTTGAAATCCAAAAAAATTTTTCACGAATTTTATCTGCAGATCTCTCTTCGGATGACAAAAAGAGAGAGCGCGATCGTAAGATATCTTCTTTGCGCGATAAATGCGCAAAGCCGCACCTTATTTGTTGTATTTTGCGGCGATCTCCGCGTCCTTTTTGAGCACCTTTTCCGTTGCGCTCCTGCGTGCGTCGAGGAGCTTGTCCATGAGCTTTTCATCGGACGTTGCGAGGATCTGCACCGCGAGCAGCGCCGCGTTCTGCGCGCCGTCGATGGCGACCGTCGCGACGGGGATGCCTGCGGGCATCTGCACCGTGGAAAGGAGCGCGTCGAGCCCGTCGAGCGTGGAGCTCTTGACGGGGATGCCGATGACGGGAAGCACGGTGTTCGCCGCAAGCGAACCCGCAAGGTGCGCGGCTTTGCCCGCCGCCGCGATGATCGCGCCGAAGCCTTCGTCCGCCGCGTTCTGCGCGAACGTGCGCGCCTCTACGGGCGTGCGGTGCGCCGAATAGACGTGCACCTCGTAAGGGACCCCGTACTCTTCGAATACGGAAAACGCCTTTTCAACGACGGGAAGATCGGAATCGCTCCCCATGATAACAGCCACTTTCTTCATCTTCGTTGCCTCCGTGTAAGCGGGCGGCGCCCGCAGATTATCGCTTGAATATCTCTTAAAAACCGTGTAAAAAAATGAAAAGGAGCAGTTTCTTTCTATGCGAAAAAAACTGCCGTCCGAACCCCTATAAAATTCCCGTTTCTTCTGCTTTGCGGCAGAGATCCACTGCCTTTTTCATAACGACATTATAACAATTTTACGCGCCCCCGTCAAGCATTCGCGGGAGATTTTTCACGATTTTTCGCGCCGCGGAAAGAGCGGGCTCAGCCAAGGGCGACGTCGAGCAGCATCATCGCGCAAAAACCGAGCACCACGCCGAGCGAGGCGAGCGTTTTATTGCCGGAAAAACATTCGGGGATGAGCTCGGAACAGACGACGGCAACCATCGCTCCCGCGGAGAAGGCGAGCGCCCACGGGAGGATGGTCCCGACGAGGGAGGCGGCGAGCGCGCCCAACACGCAGGCGGGCACCTCCACCGCGCCCGAACCCTGCGCGAACAAAAAACTTTTTACGGGGCTCATGCCCTTTGCGCGCATGGGAAAGGCGACGCACATCCCCTCGGGGAAATTCTGCACGGCGATGCCCAAGCCCAAAAGGAGCGCGGAGAACGCAGCGCCGTCGCCGAGGGGCGCGAGGGCGAACGCCACCCCCACCGCCATCCCTTCGGGGATATTGTGGAGCGTGACGGCGAAATAGAGGAGCGCGGTGCGCCTGTCGCCCATCACGCGGAACGCCTTCTGCCTGCGCGAAAGGAGCGCATCGCTCCCCACGATGAACGCCCCGCCAAGCAGAAAGCCGACCGTCACGGGCAGATACGCGGGAAGAGGGCTCTCCGCCTCGATGGCGGGCAGAAGGAGCGAAAAAAAGCTCGCCGCGATCATGATGCCTGCGGAAAGCCCCAAAAGCACTGTAAAAACGCCCTCTTTCGGGCGGCGGGCAAAGAGCACGAAAGACGCCCCGAGCGCCGTCATGAAATACATCACGAGCGAGGCGAGAAGCGCCTGCTGCCATACCTCCATCGATAAAAACCACGCCACTTCCGCCGCACCTCCTCTTTCGGACAGTCAATTCATCGTATGCAGGCAGGGCGGCGGAAGGTGCAGGCGCCGGCGGTGCGGCAAAAACGCACAAAAAGGGGATAAAGTTTTTTGCGGAATTTTTTTCCGAGAATATTGACAAGTTTTGCCTTTCGTACTATAATATAAGAAAATTATGTGATTATTGGGGGAAATGTTTATGTTGGCATTGGGTATTGTCACGCTGTTCCTCACGGCGTTCACGATCATCTACTACTGCTATCTCGCCAATCACTCCGACCGCGACGTTTCGTTCTTTCTGAGCGTGAGCATGCTCTCCATGCTGCTCAACCTCTGCACGAACATGGGCGGCGGAAACGGGCTCTCGGTGGTGTATCTCATCATCGCGGTCGTGTTCATCGGCGTGGGATTTGCGGTCGATTTGCACGAGACGCTTGCGTTCTACGCCTCGATCGGTCCGTGGTTCAAGGATACCTTCACGGATACGAAGGTCATCGGATGGAAGGCGCTCTCGACGGTGATCTTCCCCGCGGGCATCGCGCTCTACTTCGCGTGGTACAAGGAGAAACCCGCCCTTGCAAAGGTGTGCGGCAGATGCGGTATGTTCGGCATCCTGCTCATCGGGCTGCTGCTTTGGATGATCCTCGGCGCGGCACTCTGATAGAAAAAGCAAGCCCGCTGCTTCGGCAGCGGGCTTTTTTCATGCGGTGAATTATACTATTAAGTGCAACAGATGAGGGAGAAAAAAAGTAGTTCATACAAATCTGTGGTAAAATAGAGTTGCGAAACCAATTTACGTCAAAGGAGATCTGTATGAACTACCACCATTTTACCATAGAAGAG
>DBGBVX010000127.1:0-2547 GCA_048370055.1 Candidatus Gallimonas sp.
AAATATGCAAATATTCTTGCATAAATTATAAAATTTTTGTAAATTCCGGCGGAGCGCTTGACATATGCGCGCAATTATAATAAAATGAAAGGAACACCACGACAAAGGGGGAGCGCGCTGATGAAGAGAATCGGAGCGGAAATACTCATCGAATGTTTGAAAGAGCAGGGCGTGACCACCGTGTTCGGGTATCCGGGCGGTACCGTGCTCGATATTTACGACGCACTTTACCGCGACGGAACGATCGAGCACGTGATCACCTCACACGAGCAGGGCGCGGCGCACGCCGCGGACGGTTGGGCAAGAGTGACGGGCAAAACGGGCGTCGTGATCGCCACGAGCGGCCCCGGAGCGACCAACCTTGTGACGGGCATTGCGACCGCATACATGGATTCCGTTCCTCTCGTCGCCATCACGGGCAACGTGGGCGCGAACTTTTTGGGGCGCGATTCCTTCCAAGAGATCGACATCTTCGGCGTCACCCTCCCCATCACCAAGCATAATTACATCGTCAAAGACGTGAACGAGCTCGCGGGCGTCGTCCGCGAGGCGTTCCTCATCGCCAATTCGGGCAGGCGTGGCCCCGTGCTCATCGATATCCTCAAGAACGTACAGAGCGCGGAGGCGGACTACGAGCCGCAGAAACCCCTTCCCCTGCGCCGCAGGAGCGTGCCCGCGCGCGATCTTGAAGGCGCCGCGAAGGCGCTCTCCGAAGCGGAGCGCCCGCTCATCATGGCGGGCGGCGGCGTGATCGCCTCGGAGGCGTCCAAAGAACTCATCGCGCTTGCCGAAAAACTCGACGCGCCCGTCGTCTCCACGCTGATGGGCTTGGGCGCCTGCCCCGCGTCGCATCCCCTCTTTATGGGCATGATCGGCATGCACGGCACGGCGACCGCCGCCAAACTCTGCCTCGAGAGCGACTGCATCGTGGCGCTCGGCGCGCGTTTTTCCGACCGCGTGGCGCTCAACCGCGACAAGTTCGCGCAGGGCAAGACGGTCATCCACATCGACATCGACGAGGCGGAGCTCGACAAGAACGTGACCGCCACCTATAAAGTGCTCGGCGACATCAAAGAGGCGCTCTCTACCCTCGTTCCCATGCTCAAAGAGAAGAAGCGCTCCTTCTCCGAGACCGCGAAAAAATACCGCGCGGAGGAGAAGGCGAAGGATACTGCGCCCGAACTCGGACACCGCATCCTCATCGAGGCGGCAAAGCACGCGCCGAAAGATGTGATCGTCGTCACCGACGTCGGACAGCACCAAATGTGGACGGCGCAGTACTTCCCCATCGAAAAGCCCCGCACCCTCTGCACGAGCGGCGGCTTGGGTACGATGGGCTATGGGCTCGGCGCCGCCATCGGCGCGGCGAAGGCGACGGGGAAGCACGTCGTTCTCGTCACGGGCGATGGCTGCTTCAACATGAACCTCAACGAGCTCTCTACCGCCGTGACGGAGGAGCTCCCCATCACCATCCTCCTCATGAACAACCATGCGCTCGGCATGGTGCGCCAATGGCAGAAACTCTTTTACGGCAACCGCTTCTCGCAGACCAACGTGCGCAAGAAGACGGACTATGTAAAATTTGCCGAGAGCTTCGGCGCAACGGGGCTCGTCATCGAAAAGGACGAAGACATCGTGCCCGCGCTCACCACGGCGTTCGCGTTAAAGACGCCCGTCGTCGTGGACTGCCGCATCTCCAACGACGAGAACGTGCTGCCCATGATCAAGCCCGGCGCGACGTACGACACGATCATTACGAATTGGGAGGAGAAATAAGATGAATCAGTATACGATCAGCGCACTCGTCTCCAACAAGAGCGGCGTTCTCGTACGCGTGGCGGCGCTGTTCGCCCGCCGCGGCTACAACATCGAGTCCCTCTCCGTCTGCAAGACGGAGAACGACGCCCTCTCCCGCATGACCATCGTTCTGAACGGCGACGACTATATCCTCGGGCAGATGATGAAGCAGATGGATAAGCTCGTCGACGTGAAAAAGATCCAACAGGTGGAGGAGGACGCCGTCTGCCGCGAACTTCTGCTCGCCAAGGTGAAAACAGACGCCTCGACGCGCAGTCAGATCCTCGAGATCAGTCAGATCTTCCGCGCGAAGGTCGTGGACGTCTCCCCCGAAGCGACTATTTTGGAGCTGACGGGAAAATCGTCCAAGCTCGACGGATTCGTGACGATGCTCATGCCCTACGGCGTGATGGAGCTTGCCCGCACGGGCGTGACCGCCATCGCCCGCGGCAAGAGCTGCATCAAAGACGAGACGGATTATAAAGAAAAAATATAAAAAAAGTTCACGAATTATCTCACGCAAAGGCTCGTCGCGGCGGAGCGCCGTATGCGATTGTTCGGCTTCACCGAACAGTACGCCTGAAACGCTCACCGCTCCTCTTCGCAAAAAATCTTTTGTGTAAAATATTTGTTGCGAGTGCTGAGGTATGAAAATTCCGTGATCTGAGCAGGAGGTCGCTGACACGGCACTTTGTGCCTGACAGCACCTCCCGCTCTGCGGGCGAACCTTAGGGGCTTACAATTATAGTT
>DBGBVX010000128.1:0-4831 GCA_048370055.1 Candidatus Gallimonas sp.
CAAAAAACAGAAAAGTAGGAAAAACATTGGCATAGCTTTGCCGCAGAAGCGCCATAAAACTGCATATTCGTGCAAAATTCGGCATATGATTTACCATTGCGGCATTGCCGCAGCGGGGGAGATATGTCGGAAACAGAGTGGGATTCGATCGCGGAGCGCGCCGCCGCAGAGGCGCGGTATATGCTCCAAACGGGCTGTACCGTCCGCACGTGCGCCGCGCATTTTCATATCAGTAAATCGACGGTACATAAAGACGTCGCCGAACGGCTGCGCGCGAGCGATCTTTCGCTGTGGGAGGCGGTGCAGAAGGTGCTCGGCGTGAATCTTCGGGAGCGGCATCTGCGCGGCGGCGACGCCACGCGGCGCATGTACGCAAACAAGCGGGCGCGCCTCATGGGCAGAAAAGGGGAATGACCGTTGTTTCGGGGCTTGCTTCGGATGGCTTCCGATTGTGTAAAATCGCTTATTTATCAAGCAAAATCAACTGTTTTTTGTGCTTTTCTATCGGTAAGCGCATGGCATTTTTTGCAGATTTCTGTCGAAAAAGGGAATTTTTCCTCATTTTTTCACGTTCGTTGCCTTGTCAGTTCCGTGTGATTGTGCTATAATAAACCAAAGAGAGAAACACTATGGCAAAATTACTCGGAATTGACGTCGGATCGACGACGGTGAAAGTGTGCGTACTGGACGAGGAAGGGAAGATCCTCTACTCCTCCTATGTGCGCCACTATTCGCGCGTAAAAGAATGTGTGTTGGGCGAATTGGAAAAGATCCGCCCCATTTCTGATACTTTCAAGGCGTGCATCACGGGCTCTGCGGGGCTCGGCATCGCACAGCGCGGGAAGATCCCCTTCGTGCAGGAGGTGCAGGCTGCGTACGGCGCCATCCGCAAGCTGTATCCGGATACGGACGCGGCGGTGGAGCTTGGCGGCGAGGACGCCAAGATCATTTTCGTGACGGGCGGCACCGAACAGCGCATGAACGGCAGCTGCGCGGGCGGCACGGGCGCGTTCATCGATCAGATGGCGACGCTGCTCAACATCACGGTGGAGGAGATGGACGCCCTCGCCCTCAAAGCGGAGCGCGTGTATCCCATCGCGTCGCGCTGCGGCGTGTTCGCAAAGTCGGATATTCAGCCCCTCCTCAATCAGGGCGCGAGCAAGGCGGATATTGCCGCCTCCATCTTTCAGGCGGTCGTCGATCAGACGGTCTCCGGTCTCGCGCAGGGGCGCAGGATCAAGGGCAAGGTCTTGTTCCTCGGCGGTCCGCTCTTCTTTTTGAAGGCGCTGCGGAAAGCCTTCAAAACGACTTTGAAGCTCGACGACGAGCACGCGATTTTCCCCGATACGGCGCCCTGTTTCATGTCGATCGGCGCGGCGATGTACGCAAGCGAAGTCAGGGAAGAGTCGTTGGACGAGCTCGCGGCGCGCCTCTCCGTCGTCTCGGACGGGGAAAACATCGCCGTCGGCGAGCCGCTTTTCCGCACGCAGGAGGAGTATAACGAGTTCGTTGCCCGCCACATGCGGAGCGATCTCGAGTTCGAAAATATCCTCACTTACAAGGGGGACGCCTATCTCGGCATCGATTCGGGCTCTACGACGACCAAACTCATGCTCATCACGCCCGACTGCAAGATCTTATATTCGCATTATCAGACCAACAACGGGCAGCCGCTCGATATCGTCGTGCAGCGCATCCGCGAGATCTATTCGCTCATCGGCGACCGTATCGTCATCCGCGGCGCATGCGTCACGGGCTACGGCGAAGATATGATGCGCGCCGCGCTCAAGATCGACTTCGGCGTCGTCGAGACGATGGCGCACTTCAAAGCGGCGCTCCACTTTAATCCCGACGTGGATTTCATCATCGACATCGGCGGGCAGGACATCAAGTGTTTCAAAGTGAAAAACCGCGCCATCGACTCCATCATGCTCAACGAGGCTTGTTCCTCGGGCTGCGGCTCCTTTATTCAGACGTTCGCCAAGGCGATGGGCATGGAGATCGAGGAGTTCTCCCGCCTCGGTCTGTTTGCAAAACATCCCGTCGAACTCGGTTCGCGGTGCACGGTGTTCATGAACAGCTCCGTCAAGCAGGCGCAGAAGGAGGGGGCGAGCGTGGAGGATATCTCCGCGGGGCTCTCCTCGTCCATCGTCAAAAATGCGATCTATAAAGTGATCCGCGCGCGCACGCCCGACGAGCTCGGTAAGCACATCGTCGTGCAGGGCGGGACGTTCCTGAACGACGCCGTCCTGCGCTCCTTCGAAAAGGAGACGGGCAAAGAGGTCATCCGTCCCGCGATCGCGGGGCTGATGGGCGCGTTCGGCGCGGCGCTGTACGCCAAGGAGAACACTTCGGAAGATACGCTTATGAGCACGCTCGTCTCCGAGGCGGAACTGGGTGCCTTCTCCTATTCCTCGCGCTCCGTCACCTGCAAGGGGTGCACCTCGCACTGCAACGTGAATATCCTCACCTTCTCCGACGGGCGCCGCTTCATCTCGGGCAACAAGTGCGAGCGCGGCGCGGGGCTCCCCAAGCCGAAGGATCTTCCCGATATCTATACGTTCAAATACGAAAAACTGCTCGCCATGCCCAACGCGGAGGCGAAGGGGGAGCGCGGCACGGTGGGGCTCCCGCTGCAGCTCGTCATGTTCGAACAGCTCCCGCTGTGGACGACCTTTTTCGAGACGTGCGGCTTTAAGGTGCAGCTTTCAGACCGCAGTTCGCGCGATCTGTATTTCCGCGGACAGCACACCGTCGCCTCGGATACCGCGTGCTATCCCGCAAAACTCATGCACGGGCACATCGAATCGCTCCTCGATAAGGGCGTGGATTTCATCTTCTATCCCTGCGAAAGCTACAACCTCGACGAGCACGACTCCACCAATCATTATAACTGCCCCGTGGTGGCGTACTATCCCGAGCTCTTAAAAGCGAACAACGAGCGGCTCAGCGATGAAAACCTCATCATGCCCTACCTCGATCCCAACAGCGAGAGTACGACGGTGAGAACGCTGCACCGCGCGCTCAAAAAGTACAAACTTTCCGCGCCGCTCATCCGGAAAGCCTATCGGGCGGGGCTCGAGCGCATGCAGCTCTTCCATACGCTCGTTGTGGAGGAGGGGCGCAGGATCCTTGCAAGCGCCGAGCACGAGGGGCGTCAGGTCATCGTATTGGCGGGCAGACCCTACCACGCCGATCCCGAGATCAACCACGGCATTTCCAAACTTTTGAACTCGCTCGGGCTTGCGGTGCTCTCGGAGGACGCCGTCTTTGAAGAGGGGAACTTCGTCAAAGTCAACGTGCTCAATCAGTGGACGTACCACGCAAGGCTGTACCGCGCGGCGGAGTTCGTCTCGCGCAGGAAAAACGTCAATTTGGTGCAGCTCGTCTCCTTCGGGTGCGGCATCGACGCCATCACGACCGACGAAGTGCGCTCCATTTTGGAGAGCCGCGGCAAGCTGTACACGCAGATCAAGATCGACGAGATCAACAATCTCGGCGTCGTCAAGATACGCCTCCGTTCCATGCTTGCGGCGATCGAGGAACAGAGCAGAAAACAAGGATAAGGTCCTTCCGCGCGCAGATACGCCGCGCCAATCGGTATTATGAAAGAGAAACAAAACATTCCCGAAAAACCTACGGTAGATTTCCGCGACCCCTTCCCCGTATTCACGGAGGAGATGAAAAAGACGCATACCATCCTCATCCCCGATATGCTCCCGTGGCATTTCGATCTTTTGGTGCACGTCATGCGCCGTGCGGGGTATAAAGTGGAGGTGCTGCACAACGAGGGGCGCGCCGTCATCGACGAAGGGCTCAAACACGTCCATAACGATACCTGCTTCCCCGCGCTCTGCGTCATCGGGCAGTATCTCGACGCCTTAAAGAGCGGCAAATACGACCCCGAGCATACCGCGGTGCTCATCACGCAGTCGGGCGGCGGCTGCCGCGCAAGCAACTATATCCCGCTCATCCGCAAGGCGCTCAAAGCGGAGTTCCCCAAGGTTCCCGTGCTTTCGCTTAATTTCTCGGGGCTCGAAAAGGGAAATTCGCTCAAGCTCTCCGTAAAGGAATTTATTCAGCTCGCCTATGCCATTTTTTACGGCGATCTAGTCATGACGTGCTACAATCAGACCAAACCCTACGAGCTCGAAGAGGGGGCGGCGGCGAAGGCGCGCGCCGCATGCGTGGAAAAACTCAAGGCGGCGCTCGACGACGGCTCCTATAAAAAGCTGAAAAAATGCACCAATCTTATTCTGAATACCTTTGCCGCCATCAAGGTGAGCGGCGAAGAGAAGGTGAAAGTGGGCATCGTGGGCGAGATCTACGTCAAGTATTCGCCGCTCGGCAATTCGCACCTCGAGGATTTCCTGCTCTCCGAAGGCTGCGAACCCGTCGTGCCCGCGCTCATGGATTTCATTCTGTACTGCGTCATCAATACCGTGAACGACGCGAAGTTCTACGGGCAGAAAAGGCTCATGGCGGTCGCGTTCAAAATCGTGTACAAATGGCTGTACGGTAAGCAGAAAACGATCATCCGGCTCATGAAAAAGCAGGGGCGTTTCGAACCGCTGCACGACTTTGAACATCTGCGCAGATGCGCCGATCAGGTCATCAATCAGGGTGTGAAGATGGGCGAGGGTTGGCTCATTCCCGCCGAGATGGCGGCGCTCGCCGGAACGGGCACGGAAAATATCGTCTGCGCGCAGCCGTTCGGGTGCCTGCCCAACCACATCGCGGGCAAGGGCGCCGTCCGCGCGTCCTCCCAAAGCCAAAAGTAGAGAATATCCAAAACACTCGTCATAATCTGGAGTTCCGAGTTTTTCTTGTA
>DBGBVX010000129.1:0-28837 GCA_048370055.1 Candidatus Gallimonas sp.
TATAAAAATAAAAAAGGAGAACGTTTATATGAAGTACCTTGTAACGGGCGCAACGGGCGCATTTGGCAGTCATGCCGTGGAAACTTTGCTGAAATCCGTATCGGCAAGCGATATTATTGCTTGCGTACGCGACAAAACAAAGGCAGAAAAGTATAGCGCCCTCGGTGTAGAAGTCAGGCAAGCCGACTTTGACGACGTAGCCTCTCTTGAAAAAGCTTTCGTCGGGGTTGACCGCATCCTTGTTGTTTCAACAAATGAACCCGTCCACGAAAAGCGGATCGCTCAGCACACAAACGTAATCAATGCCGCAAAGAAGAACGGCGTGGCATTGCTTGTTTATACAAGCGGCACAAACGATCCGCAGGACCCGACGCCCCTCGCGATTGCGCATATTGCCACAGAAAAAGTCTTAAAGGAAAGCGGCGTTCCCTACTGTATTCTTCGCAACAATTCATATCTCGAAACAGAAATTCCTACGATTAAGGCGTGCATGGCAGGCGCACCGCTCGTTACGAATGCCGGAAACGGTAAAGTCGGATTTGCCCTGAAGTATGATTATGCCGAAGCGGCGGCCTCCGCATTGCTTGGCAGTGGAAATGAAAATACAATATATGAGCTGAGCGGCGAACCTGTAAGCTACGATAGGTTTGCGAAAACGCTCGGAGACATCCTCGGCAAAGAAATACCGGTAAGACATCTGAGCGACGAAGAATACGCCGTCGCGCTTCGCGGACTTGGGATGTCCGAAGGAATGATCCCTATGTTGGTTGCGACAAAAGCCGCCATCCGTAAAGGATCCATGGAAGTTCACAGCGCTGATTTTGAGCGCTTGTTGGGGAGAGCTGTTACGCCATTGGAGGCCGGAATAAAAATTATTATATCCGCACTTTCAAAATAATATTCCATATAATATGATGCAAAAAGGCGCGGTTTCAAACCGCGCCTTTTCGCATTTTCAGAAAGCAGCCCGCTCCAAATACACAGACGGCAATCCGATTTATTCTTGTTTCGTCGGCACGGAGGGCTTCACCGTGCGGTTCAAAAGTTCCGTCATGCAGAACAGCAGCACCAAAAATACCGCCAAAAAGAGCGGCAGATAGCCGATATCGATGTACTGCGCGATGAGCCCGAACAGCGGCGGCATGAAGGTCGTGCCCACATAGGCGCTCGCCATCTCCACGCCGATGACCGCCTGCGAGTTTTCGGCGCCGAAATTGGAGGGCGTGGCGTGGATGATGGACGGATAGACGGGCGCGCACCCGAACCCCGCCACGACAAATCCCGCCAACGCGCATACGTCCGTCTGCACGGGGAGCGCGATCAAGATCACGCCGACGAGGATGACGCCGATCCCGACGCGGATGAGCGTTTTGTCGCCAAGCTTTTCGGAGACGAACCCGCTCAGAAGGCGCCCCGCCGTGATGCCGATGAAGAAGAGCGAGCCGAACATGGCGGCGCGCTCCGCGCTGACGCCGCGGAACTCCGTGAGGTAGCTGCTCGCCCAATTCATGCACGTCGCCTCGACGGCGCTGTACGCAAAAAACCCGATCAGCATGAACGCCACGCCCCTTAATCTGAGCGTCTGCGGCAGGGTGAGCGGCTTGGCGGCAAGCTCCCCCGCCGAACGTTTTTTCCACAGCGGAAGGCTGAAAAAGAGGATCGCGACGAGCGCGAACTGAATGTAGGATACGATGCGGTAGCCGCCCGCCCAGCCCTGCGCGCCCGTGAGGCACGCGCTCATGATGAACGGGCTGACGATGGTCCCCACGCCCCAAAAGCAGTGCAACCAACTCATATGGCGGGACTTGTAGTGCAGCGCGACGTAGTTGTTGAGCGCCGCGTCCACGCCGCCCGCGCCTAACCCGTACGGCACGGCGAGCACGCACAAAAGCCAGAACGTATTCGAAAAGGAAAAGCCGATCATCGCGCCCGCCGTGAGGAGCACGCTGACGAAGGTGACGACGCCCGTACCGAGCTTGCGGGTGAGAAAATCGGAGGCAAGGCTCGAGACGACCGTTCCCGCGGAGATGATCATGGTGATCGCCCCCATCGCGGAGAGCGGCGCGCCGAGATCGACGTGCATGACGGGCCACGCGGAGCCCAAAAGCGGATCGGGAAGCCCCAAAGAGATGAACGCAAGATAGATGACGGCGAGCAGCAGCGATACCATAAAAATCACTCCGTGAAAAGTCACGATATCATACCATACAGCGGCGCAAAAGGCAACAAAAAACGCCCGCCCGCGGGCAGTTTTTTCGCGGGATTTTTTGTTTTGCCCCGTCGGCGGAACGCGCGCACATCCCCCCCCTTGCGCGGCGGGCGCGTTTGTGCTATAATACAGACATGGAATTTCGGGTACTCAGATATTTTTTAACGGTCGCACGGGAAGAGAGCATCACGAAAGCGGCGGATATTCTGTACATCACGCAGCCGACGCTCTCGCGGCAGATCGCCGAACTCGAGCAGGAGCTCGGCACGCCCCTCTTCGTGCGCAGCAACCGCAACGTGACGCTCACCGACGCGGGCATCCTTTTGCGCCGCCGCGCGGAGGAACTGCTCGCCATCGAACGCAAGATCAAAGAAGAGCTCAGCGCCAAAGAAGCCGTGGGCGGGAGCGTCTGCATCGGCATGGCGGAGGCAGCTTCCGCCAACACCGTCTCCGACATCATCGAACGCATCCGACGAAAATACCCGAACGTCCGGTTCGAGCTGTTCACCGCAATGGCGGATCAGGTATTGGAGCGGATCGACAAGGGCACGTTGGACGTGGGCTTTCTTTTAGAGCCCGTGAATGTGGACAAATACGATTTTATCCGCCTTCCCGAAGCCGAACGGCTTGGCGTTCTGATGCGGGCGGACGACCCTCTCGCCCGAAAGAGCGAGCTCGCGCCCGAAGATCTGCTCGGGCTCCCGCTCATCGTGCCCATGCGGCGGGAATTGCAGCAAAATACGCGCAACACCATCGGCCCCATCTACGACGATTTCAACGTCATCGCCACCTTCAACGTCGTGAACAACGCCCTGCTGCTCGCCGCGCGCGGCGTGGGGTACGTTCTGCTCGTGGAGGGCGCGGCGCAGTACCATAAAGATCCCGCCATCTGCTTCCGCCCGCTCCGAGGCGCGGCGCCCATGCGCTGCGTGGCGGTATGGAAGCGGCATCAACCCTCCGATCACGCGGTTTCGCGCTTTCTCGAGGAGCTTGCAATGCTCACGGAGCATTGACGCCCCCAAAAAATAAGCATTTCACTTTCGGGCTTTGCCGATGTACAATAGAGGTGCGTGAAAGACGCGCCTCTATTTTTATTTCAAGCGAGGAAACCGTATGAAATTTTTCAAGAAAACGCTGCCCGCGCTCCTGCTCGCCGCGGCGGCGGCATGCTCCCTTGCCGCATGCGCTCCGCAGACGTCCGATCCCGATACGGGAAGCACCCCCGGGCAGCCATCGGGTCCCGAACAGCCCGCAGGGCCCGACCTCCCCGCAAACGGCTCCGATATTCTGATCGTCTATTTTTCGTGGAGCACGAGCAACAATACGGGCAGGATCGCGGAATACATCGGGCAGCAGACGGGCGGAACGGTGCACGAGCTGATCCCCGCCGTTCCCTATCCGACGACGCCCTATACGCAGTGGGGCGACCTTGCGCGGGAGGAACGCGACAGCGACGCCCGCCCCGCCATCGCCGACCCGCTCTCCGCGGAGACGATCGCGCAGTATGACGCCGTGTTCGTCGGGTACCCCATCTGGTGGCATACCGCGCCCATGATCATCGGCACCTTCCTCGAGGCTTACGATTGGAACGGCACCGACATCTACCCCTTTTCGCAGTCGGCTTCCATGAACACGGAACAATTTTCCAATTCCATGGATTTCGTGCGCCGCTGCGCGAAGGGCGCGACCGTACACGAAGGGCTGTTCGCGCGCCCTTCCGCGACTTCGGCGATCGACGACTACCTCGCCGCAAACGGCTTTATAAGCTGAGACTTTTTCAGATACGATCAGGAGAATAAAACGATGGAAAATTTTGTTTTCGAATATCCGACGAAGGTATACTTCGGGAAGGGCGCCGCAAAAGCAAACCTTCCCGCAGAACTTGCCAAATACCGCGGGACCGTCATGCTCGCCTACGGCGGCGGTTCCGTCAAACAGAACGGGATCTACGACGAGATCATGTCCCTCCTGCGGGAAAGCGGCAAACAGGTGGTGGAGTTTTCGGGCATCATGCCCAATCCCACATACGCCAAGGTGCAGGAAGGCGCGGCGCTCGCGCGGGCGCACGGCGTAGGGCTCATCCTTGCGATGGGCGGCGGCTCTGTCATCGACTGCTGCAAGATCGTCGCGCTGCAGGCGAATACCGAGGAGGACGTGTGGGAGACGGAGCTGACAAAGGGCGCCTTCCCCCGCTGCGTTCCCCTGCCGCTCGGCGCGGTCGTGACCGTTTCAGGCACGGGCAGCGAGATGAACGCAGGCGGCGTGATCACCCATGAAGAAAAGAAAATCAAAACGGGTCTGTTCGGCGCCGCGCCCCGCTTTGCCGTGCTCGACCCCGTTTACACGATGAGCGTTCCCTTTGCGCAGGTGATGTCGGGCGCGTTCGATACGCTCTCCCACGCGATGGAGACCTACTTCGGCTATCCCGATACCGACAACGTATCCGACGATCTGAACGAGGCGGTGATGAAGAGCGTTATCCGCAACATGCGCGCCCTTCTCGCGGCGCCCGACGATTACACGGCGCGCGCGAACCTCATGTGGGATTCGGCGATGGCGGAAAACGGCATCCTCAAACTCGGCAAAAAAACAGATTTTCAGGCGCACATGATCGAACATCAGCTCGGCGCATACACCGACTGCAACCACGGGATGGGGCTCGCCGTCATCCACCCCGTCTATTACCGCCATATCGTAAAGGAAGGGCTCCCCAAATTCGTCCGCTTCGCGAAAAACGTATGGGAGATCGGCGGCGAGGGCAAAACGGACGTTCAGCTTGCGCTCGCGGGGATCGACGCGCTCGCCGCCTTCATCCGCGAGTGCGGTCTGCCCGCGCGCCTCAGCGAACTCCGCGTCCGCACCCCCGTCACCGAGCGGCTCTTGGAAGAAGTCGCTTACAGCACGACCATTCAGCCCAACAGCTACAAAAGGATGACGGGCGGAGAGATCTACGAGATCTTAAAGGAGTGCATGTAACGCCCCTTAAAATACATGGGGCGCGGCAGTTCGCCGCGCCCTGTTTTGTTACCATAAACGACAAAAAGACGATGCAAACATCGCCTTTTTGCCAAAACTATATTGGGGGAATGAAGATATGAGCAAAACTATGCCGCCACGCGCCCTGCGGCGCTTTGCGGGGAGCAGGCTTGCTTCCTGCTAACGAATATGAGTATACTACTTTTTTTTAGAAAAAGCAAGCATTAAATCGGCAAAATTCGCTAATTTTTTCGATTTTTCCCATCTTTTTTTCGAATAAATAAATGGTGGAATTAAATATTTCAGATATAAGTGAAACTAACGCGCGCTTTTGCCCGATCGCGCATATGCGCAGCGATACAGCTTTAACTTTTCATACCCCTCTTGACTTCGGCGCAAAACGGTGATACAATAAACGCAGAAGATAAGGGAGGTGCGTTTTATGAACGCAAAATATGAACCGCTCTTTACTCCTTGGAAGATACGGGACGTAGAGATCAAGAACAGGATCGTCCTCTGCCCCATGGGCGGGACGTCGCTCTTCGGATGGATGGAGCCCAACCACTTCGACGAAGTGGCGGCGGAATTTTTCCTTGAACGCGCAAAGAACAACGTCGGGCTCATCATCCCCGGCATCGCCCCCCTGCGCGATCTGATCGGCGGCAGATGGCTGTATAAGAACAAGGGGATGTTCCGCAAGCTTAAATCGTATATGGAGGAGATCCACAAGACGGGCGCAAAGCTCTTCGTGCAGCTCACCGCGGGATTCGGGCGTTCGTTCGCCATCACAAATCCCCTCGTGCCCTTCCTGAAGCACAGGGCGCTCGGCGCGCTCATCAAGCCCGTGCTCGATATATCCTATATCTGCGCGTCGCCCTCCGAACTGCCTTCCCGTTGGGCGGAAGACGTAAAATGCCGCGCAGTCACCAAAAAAGAGATCCAAAAGATGATATACGCCTTTGCGGAGACGGCGCGCCTGTGCAAGGAGGCGGGCGTGGACGGCGTGGAAGTGCACGCGGTGCACGAGGGATATCTGCTCGATCAGTTCACCCTCCCCTACACCAATCAAAGAACGGACGAATACGGCGGAAGTTTCGAAAACCGCTACCGTTTCGCCGTGGAGGTCGTGGAGGCGATCAAGAAAGCGTGCGGCGAGAACTACCCCGTTTCCCTGCGCTATTCCGTCGTCAGCAAGACGAAGGGACTGTGCAAAGGCGCAGTGCCCGGCGAGGAATACGAGGAAGTCGGGCGGGACATGCGCGAGAGCGAACGCGCCGCAAAATACCTGCAGGACGCGGGCTACGATATGCTCAACGCCGACAACGGCACCTACGACGCATGGTATTGGGCGCACCCGCCGGCATATATGCCCAAAAACTGCAACCTTGAGGACGTGGCGCACATCCGCAAATTCGTGGATATCCCCGTCGTGTGCGCGGGGCGCATGGAGCCGGACGTCGGCGCGGAAGCGATAAAGGAAGGCAAGATCGACGCGGTCGGCGTCGCGCGGCAGTTCCTGACGGACGGCGCATGGGTGACAAAGCTCATGGAGGACCGTTCCGAGGACATACGGCCGTGCATCTGCTGCCACAACGCCTGCTTTGCGATGGCGCACTATAAGGGCGCCGCAAACGACGAACCCCTCTCCGACGCCAAGCATATGGCGCGCTGCGCGCTCAATCCGCAGACGATGCAGGGGCACAAATACGATATCCTGCCCGCCAAAAAACGCAAAAAGATCGCCGTCGTGGGCGGCGGGATCGGCGGCATCGAGGTCGCGCGCGTCGCGGCGCTCCGCGGGCACAGCGTGACCATTTACGAAAAGACCGACCGCCTCGGCGGCGTGTTCATCGAGGCGGCGGCGCCCTCCTTCAAGGAAAAGGACAGGGAACTCATCGCATGGTACCGCCGTCAGATCGCCGCGCTCCCCATCCATGTAGAATATCATTGCGAGATCAGGTCGCTCGCCGAGCTCGACGCGGACGAGATCGTGATCGCCACGGGCGCGAAAGCGCGCAAACTGCGCATCCCGGGCATCGAACGCAGCATGGAGGCGATCGAGTACCTCGACGGCAAGGAAGTCGGCGAGAACGTCGTCATCATCGGCGGCGGGCTGACGGGCTGCGAGATCGCCTACGACCTGTACTTAAAGGGCAAAAAGCCCGTCATCGTCGAGGCGAAGAACGACCTGATGGCGATCCGCGGGCTGTGCCTTGCAAACTCCTCCTATCTGCGCGACTTCTTCGACGCGAACAAAGTGCCCGTACACCTTGAAAGCACCGTTGCCAAGATCACCGCAGACGGCGCCGTCGTCCGCGCGAAGGACGGGAGCGAACATACCATCCCCGCCGACAGCGTGATCGTCTCCGTCGGATATACCCCCGCCCCGCTCGCGAAAAAGCGCGCGCATGTGCATGTGGTAGGCGACGCGGATAAGGTCGGGAACCTGCGCACCGTCATTTGGCAGGCATGGCAGGTCGCCGAAAAACTGTAACAGTAAAATGTAAGCGCCGTCCATGCGGACGGCGCTTTTTTATGCGTTTTCCCGTCCTTTTCCTTATTTGATATTCATCGAAATAATATATGATCAAGCGTTTCAAACGCTACATTTTGGCTGTTTTTACGGAAATAACGACTGTCTTCGCGCATTTTATTCAAAAATCGCGGTCATTTGTATTTCGATATATTTCGAAATAGTATGATCTCAAAAAAAAACGGGCTCCCGTGCATACGGGAGCCCGTCCGATGTTTTTAAGAGATTATTTGCTCATGCCTTCCTGCACGGCGACCGCGACCGCGACCGTAGCGCCGACCATGGGGTTGTTGCCCATACCGATGAGACCCATCATCTCGACGTGCGCGGGAACGGAGGAAGAACCTGCGAACTGCGCGTCGGAGTGCATCCTGCCCATCGTATCCGTCATACCGTAGGAGGAAGGGCCCGCCGCCATGTTGTCGGGGTGGAGCGTTCTGCCCGTGCCGCCGCCCGAAGCAACGGAGAAGTACTGCACGCCGTTCTCAACGCACCACTTCTTGTAGGTGCCCGCAACGGGATGTTGGAAACGCGTGGGGTTGGTGGAGTTGCCCGTGATGGAAACGCCGACCTTCTCGAGCTTCATGACCGCAACGCCTTCGGGAACGTTGTCTACACCGTAGCACTTGACCTTGGCGCGGGGACCGTCGGAATACGCAACTTCCTTGGTGACTGTGACCGTCTCGGTATAGGGATCGAACACCGTTTCGCAATAGGTGAACCCGTTGATGCGGGAGATGATGAACGCCGCGTCCTTGCCGAGACCGTTGAGGATCACGCGCAGGGGCTTTTTACGCACCTTGTTCGCGTTCATCGCGATGGAGATCGCGCCCTCCGCCGCCGCGAAGGACTCGTGCCCCGCGAGGAAGCAGAAACAATCCGTCTCCTCGGAAAGGAGCATCTTGCCGAGGTTCCCGTGGCCGAGACCGACCTTGCGGTTTTCGGCGACCGAACCGGGGATGCAGAAGGACTGCAAGCCGATGCCGATGGCTGCCGCCGCGTCCGCCGCCTTCTTGCAGCCGGACTTGATGGCAATCGCCGCGCCGACGGTGTACGCCCATACGGCGTTTTCAAAGCAGATGGGCTGCGTGCCGCGCACGAGCTTATCGCAGTCAACGCCCTTTTCAAGGCAGATATCTTTGCACTCTTCGATGGAGTTGATGCCGTACTGCTTGAGGACGCCGTTGATCTTGTCTATTCTTCTTTCATAACCTTCGAACAAAGCCATACCGCTCACCTCCTTACTCTTTGCGGGGGTCGATGTACTTCACCGCACCCTGCTCTTCGGAAAATCTTCCGTAGTGACCCATCGCCTTCGTCCAAGCCTCGTTGGGCTCGAGACCCTTCTTGATGAAGTCGGTCATCTTGCCGAGAGAGACGAACTCATAGCCGATCACCTGATTATCCTTATCCAACGCGAGGCGGGTGACATAGCCCTCCGCCATCTCGAGATATCTCACGCCCTTGAGCGCCGTGCCGTACATGGTGCCGACCTGCGAGCGGAGCCCCTTGCCGAGGTCCTCGAGCCCTGCGCCGATGGTGAGTCCGTCGTCCGAGAACGCCGACTGCGTTCTGCCGTACACGATCTGCAGGAACAGCTCGCGCATTGCGGTGTTGATCGCGTCGCACACAAGGTCGGTGTTGAGCGCCTCGAGAATGGTCTTGTGGGGCAGGATCTCCGCCGCCATTGCAGCCGAGTGCGTCATGCCCGAGCAGCCGATCGTCTCGACGAGCGCTTCCTGAATGACGCCCTCCTTGACGTTGAGCGTCAGCTTGCAGGCGCCCTGCTGCGGCGCGCACCAACCCACGCCGTGCGTGAAGCCGCTGATGTCCGTGATCTGTTTCGCGCAGATCCATTTGCCTTCTTCGGGAATGGGAGCAGGGTCATGCTTGGGACCCTTCGCGACACAGATCATCTCTTCCACTTCGCGTGAATATTGCATCTTGTATCCTCCATAAAAAACTTTTGACCCGTTCGGGAATCATACGATTCTATTTTACCATATTTTTCCCGAAAACACAAGAGGTTGTATGGAATTTTTCAATTTTCCAAACAGAAACAGAACAATTCGCAACATGACATAATAATCAAGACGCGTTGATCATGTCCGATTCCAGCGCTTCCAGTTTCGTTTTAAATTCCATCAAATGTGTTTCAAGCGTTTCGGATACTTCATCTAATTTTTTCTGTCGTTCTTCTTCCGTCAAAAGAGGTACCGTAAACAGACGATGATATTTGCGGTCTTTTATCTCACGGTTGGGATGCGCGGCGCGCCCGATAGTCTTTTGCGCTTCGCTCCAAATTCCGTCCTCCGTCTCCAATCCGGCAAGAATCGCTATCGGTCCGTCCTTGGAAGAGAGCGCGCAGCAAAAAGAGTAATTACCGTTTTCCAAAACGATCTTACATTCCTTCCTGCGGAAATAGTCAGCGATCGGTTTTGTGATAAAAATGCACTGATGTTCAGATGTCCGCATGATCTCAAGACGATCGGAAAACGTCGAGCGTATCCATTCGGCACAAAATTCGTATACATCATTGACGTTATCGCTGTAATGCATGAGAATATCAAGCGCTTTCGCATGATCTTTGCGTATTTTTTTGCACAGCGCATATAATTCCGGATTGTTATCCAAAATCTCTGAATTCACCATGTCTATATAATCCTCCATCAACAATTTCACCCTTACAGATCTTTTTTTCCGAAATGCGATCTTGTGCGCTTCAAGCATTTCTTTCATGATCTGTAAGATCGAATAATAACTGATAATGCACCAACGGGGATTATATTTTCCGTCGTCAGTCGGTATATCCCCCTTCGGCGTAAGGTATACAAGAATTTTCCGCCATCCCCCGCCAAAATGTTTCAATTTATCTTCATATGCCTGCAGCTGCTCATCATGCGTTGAAGTAAACACCTTGTTTTCAATGACAAGTACTGTTTTTGCAGCACGTGATTCTATGTATATATCCATACGGCGATCATTCCCAAGAATTGTCTTCTCTGTAATGACCTTCAACTTCGGATCATTATAAAAGGATTTGAACTCATCCCAAACCCCAAAGCCCTCTTTTTCAAGGATTTTACAATTTGAATTTACGCCTTTGCTCTTCCATTGATTCTCATAAGCCGTCAATTTTTTTAAAAAACGACAAAGAAAGTCGTTCCCCAATTCGTGCGGATTGCTAGGATCAAACAACCATGCCATAAAATTGGAGTGCTTTACTTCCTGCGTTTGCATCCCGACCGCACTAAATATATTTTGTTTTTTTCGGCTTATTTCTTTAACTTTTGTTAATTCTTTTGCAAGAGCATTCAGGCAATCCTTGGCTTCATCAATCGTGCACTGTTCCAAACTACGTTCATAAAAACCTGATTCCGCTTTTTCCTGAAACACAATTTCGCCCTCATTGTCAAAAGATCTTTACAGCTCGATGTGCTCGATATCCTTCCGCGAGGAACGGCGGTAAAACACCGCCTTTCTGCCGATGACGATGACGACTTCCGCACCCAAAAGCTCGGCGACGTTCTGCGCGATCGTATCGGCATTCGCCTCCGCGTTCTGCAGAATATTCACCTTGATGAGCTCGTGCGCCTCGAGCGACTCGGAGAGCGTATTCAGAAGGTTCTCGGTGATGCCGCCCTTGCCGATCTGCGTGACGGGCGATAAATTTGCCGCAATGGATTTTAATTTGCTTCTCTGTTTGCTTGTCATGTCTTTCTCCTGCACAGTTTATACGATATAATCAAATTCCACGTCACCGACGACGACGGTATCGCCCGCCGCGCAGCCCGCCTTTTCGAGCGCCTTGAACACGCCTCTGTTTTTGAGCGTGCGCTGAAAATACGCCATGGAATCGGGATTGTTGAGAACGACGTTCCGGCAGAGCATATCCACAAGCCCGCCCACGACGACGAACGCGCCGTTTTCATCCTTGAAGATCTCGAACTGCGTGTTGTCCGCCTCCTCAAACGCAAATTCGTCGGAGGGGATCTTTTCGGCGGGCGGGAGCGCTTCCAAAAGCGCCCACACGGCGTCCAAAAGCGCCTTCGTGCCCTCGCCGCTGAGCGCGGTGACGGGGAACACCTTCGCCGCGGGATACGCCTTTTCAAACCGCGCAAGGTTCTCCGCGGCGCCCGCGCAGTCGCACTTGTTGGCAACGACGAGCTGCGGGAGCGCGGCGAGTTTTTCCGAATAGGCGGCAAGTTCCGCGTTGATCTTTTCGTAATCGTCGAGCGGGTCTCTGCCCTCCGTGCCCGCGATATCCAATACATGGCAGATCATGCGCGTGCGCTCGATATGACGCAGGAAGTCGTGCCCAAGTCCCGCGCCCTGCGCCGCGCCCTCGATGAGCCCCGGGATATCCGCCACGACGAAGGAATTTTCGTAGTACTGCACGACGCCGAGATTGGGCGAAAGCGTGGTGAAATGATAGTCGGCGATCTTGGGCTTCGCCGCGGAGATCTTGGAAAGGAGCGTGCTCTTGCCCACGTTGGGAAAGCCCACGAGCCCCACGTCGGCGATGACCTTCATCTCGAGGACGATGGCGTGCGGGGAAGTCTTTGCCCCCTTCTGCGCGAAGTTGGGCGCATGGCGGCGCGCGGTCGTAAAGCGCACGTTGCCCTTGCCCCCTCTGCCGCCCTCCAAAAGGCAGATCTTTTCGCCGTGGTCGTATACGTCGCAGATGATCTTACCGCTCTCCGCATCGCGCACGAGCGTGCCGCACGGCACTTTGATGACGACGTCCGCGCCGCGTTTGCCGAAGCACTTGTTGGTGCCGCCGCGCTCGCCGTTTCCCGCGAAATATTTGGAGATATAGCGGAACGCTAAAAGGTCGTGCACGTTTTCGTCTGCGACGATATAGACGGAGCCTCCGTCGCCGCCGTCGCCGCCGTCCGGTCCGCAGGCGGGCTTGCCCTTATACGCCTTGAAGGAGTTCATGCCGTCTCCCCCGTCGCCTGCCTTGACCGTGATCTTTACTTTGTCGGTAAACACCTTGTTATCCATGGCAAGAGTATACCAATTTTTGCAAAAAAAGGCAACGCTTTTGCGCACGAACGCATCTTTTGGAAAGTTTTCATGTTCTTTTGTGAAAATTATCGGGATTTTGTTACAAAACAACCCGACCGAGGTATAATAGATATAAGATAACCGTGCGTCGAACGCGCGAGCGAGGTCAAAAATGTATTCTTATCTCCTCTTTTTGCTCATACTCCTGCCCTGCTTGGCATTTTCGGCATGGGCGAGCGCGCGCGTCAATTCGACGTATGCGAAGTTCGACCGCGTGCCCACGCGCTCCTGCATGACGGGCTACGATACGGCGACCCGCCTCATGCGCACGCGCGGCGTGAACGATATATCGGTCAACCGCGTGGACGGGCGGCTCACCGACCACTATCACCCCACAAAGAAACAGGTAAACCTTTCGATGAGCTCCTACGGGAGCACTTCGGTAGCGGCGGTCGCGGTGGCGGCGCACGAAGTGGGGCACGTGATGCAGAAGCAGTCGGGCTATGTGCCCTATAAGATCCGCAACGTGCTCGTTCCCGTGACGAACATCGGCTCGCGGCTTGCGCTCCCCGTGATCATCGTGGGACTTTTGCTCGACCTTCTTTGGACGACGTCCCCCATGCCCTACGGAAGATGGATGGTCTATATCGGGATCGCGCTGTTCGGGCTCTCCACGCTCTTTATGCTCATCACGCTGCCCGTGGAATTCAACGCTTCGCACCGCGCGAAAAAGATGCTTGTGGAGGATGGTATCCTCTCCCCCGACGAGGTGCCCGCGGCAAGCAAGGTACTGAACGCCGCGGCGCTCACTTATGTCGCCTCCCTCCTCATTTCGCTTGTGTACTTCCTCAGATACGCCGTGCTCTTTTTATCCCTTCTTCGCAAAGACTGAACTTTCCGCCTGTTTTCGGCGGGATCGGATGGAACGCCGCCGCGGCAGGAAAGCCGCGGCGGCGTTAATTTAAGCGGCGCGCCTCCCGTTTTGGGAGGCGCGCCGCTTTTTCATCGTATGATCGCCCGCGCAGCCGCGCGCCCGATCAGAGCCTGCTTGCGATGGCGAGCAGGAAATCCTTCGAATTGAGTTTTTTGGGCGTGACGCCGTCGCGGTGAAAGAGCGGAACGAGGTCGCCCGTCATCTCCCCCTCCTCGATGGTGCAGATGGTCGCCTTTTCGAGTTTTTCCGCAAACGCGGTAAGTTCGGGGATGCCGTCAAGTTCGCCGCGCTTTTTCAGCGCGCCCGTCCATGCGAAGATGGTCGCAACGGAGTTGGTGGAGGTCTCCTCCCCTTTCAGGTGCTTGTAGTAGTGGCGGGTGACGGTGCCGTGCGCCGCCTCGTACTCATACTTGCCGTCGGGCGAGACGAGCACGGAGGTCATCATGCCGAGGGAGCCGTAGGCGGTGGCGACCATGTCGCTCATCACGTCGCCGTCGTAGTTCTTGCAAGCCCATAAAAGCCCGCCCTCCGAACGCACGACGCGCGCGACGGCGTCGTCGATGAGGGTATACAGATACCAAATGCCCGCCTGATCGAAGGCGTCTTTGTACTCCTCGTACACCTCCGCGAAGATCTGCTTGAAACGCCCGTCGTACACCTTGGAGATGGTATCCTTGGTGGCGAAGATCATGGGGATCTTTTCTTCGAGCGCATACCTGAAACAGGTGTGCGCGAAGGAGCGGATGGAATCGTCGCAGTTGTGCATGCCCTGCACCACGCCCGTGGTGCCGTTGAAATCATGCACGAGGCGTCGGGAGACCTCCCTGCCCTCCTTATCCTCGACGACGAGGTACGCCTTGCTGCCGCACTCCACCTTTTCGTCGACGGCGGCGTATACGTCGCCGTAGGCGTGACGGGCGAGCACGATGGGCTTTGTCCATGTGGGAACGTAGGAGCGGATGCCTTCGACGACGATGGGCGCGCGGAACACGGTGCCGTCGAGGATGCGGCGGATGGTGCCGTTGGGGCTCTTCCACATCTCGTGCAGGTTGTACTCGCTCATGCGCTGCACGTTGGGCGTGATGGTGGCGCACTTGACGGCGACGCCGTACTTTTTCGTTGCCAACGCGCTCTCGACGGTGACGGTATCGCCCGTCGCGTCGCGGTTGACGAGCCCGAGGTCGTAATACTCCGTTTTCAGATCGATATAGGGAAGGATGAGGATATCCTTGATGTCCTTCCAAAGAATGCGGGTCATTTCGTCGCCGTCCATCTCGACGATGGGCGTCTTCATCTGAATCTTTGCCATTTTGCTGCCTCGCGGTTTTTTGTTTTATTATACAAAATTTCCGCGCCGTTTGCAACTTTTTGAGCCGCAAAAAAGCGGACCGTCAAGAATTCCCGTGCAGATGACGCGTTTTTCGGAGACGGGACGGGAGAGTGCCTCCTCCAAAAGGGAAAGATAAAAGCGCCTGACTTCGGCGAGCGAGCCGCCGAACAGATACCCCGCGAGCGACCCGGGGACCATGTTCAGCTCGTTGAAGTACGCCTCGCCGTCCGAAACGATAAAGTCCGCCCGCACGGCGCCGTTCATATCGAACGCCCCGTAGAGGGCGCGGGTATAGCCGCGGATGCGTTCCGCGGTCTCCTCGGGCAGGTCGGCGGGGAGCTTGCTGCCCTTGCCCGCCTCGTATTTTTCGCGGAAGCTGAGCACGTCCCCGCCCGAAAACACCTCTTCGCAGGGGGAGAGCACGATCTCCCCGCGGCGGCGGTATGCGGCGCAGTTGATATCGCGCTTGCGTTCGAAATAGCGCTCGACGACCGCTTTATCGTCGAGCGAGAACGCCCCGTCGAGCGCGGTTTTGAGTCCCTCCTCCTCCCGCGCGACGGCGACGCCGATGCTCGAACCGAGGCGCGCGGGCTTGACGACGAGAGGATAGGCGAGCGCCGCCGCCTGCGCGAGCACATCCGTTTCCGCCCCCTTCCACGCGCTTTCCGCCACCGTAAACGACGGCGCAACGGGGATATTCAGTCCCGCGGCAAACAGCTTCGCGACGGCTTTATCCATAAACGCGCCGCAGGGCGCGGCGGCAGGCGACGCCGAAGGAATGCCGTTCCATCGGAGGAGCGCCGCGAGCGTACCGTCCTCCCCCATGCCGCCGTGACAGCAGTTGAGCGCGACGTCCGCCCGCGCGAGCTCCTTCCTGCGCTTTTCCGCCCGCACGATCGAACGCCCTTCGAGCGCAACGGGAATAAACTTTGTGTGCGCGGATGAGGAAAAATCCTCCACGCCCTTGAATTTCCCCGTCGCCATACCGCCCGCAGGCGGCAGATAGACGGGGATAACGCGGTACTGCGTTCCGCGCAGCAGATTGACGGCGAGCATGCCCGTGATGACGGAGATCTCGCTCTCGTTGGACGCTCCCCCGAAAAACACCGCGACTGTCGGCATAAAAAAACACCTCCGAAGATGATTTTTCTTCCGAAGGTGTTTCATGCGTAGTATTTGTTCACACTTTTTCTTTCAAACTGATGAAAGAAAAAGTCGTGATTTTGAGAGACAACCCATTGCACGGCGCAAGCGCCTGACAATGTGTTTTCTCTCGCCGCCGCTGTTTGGCAACAGTATGGCGCGCGGCGGCTCACTGTCTCGACGGCACCAAGGGAATGTGCCGTCTCGGTCACGAAATTGCTGCTGAAATCGCAATTTCTTAGTTCGCGACGCGCGCACGCCACACTGTGGCGGTGCGCATAACGCGTTGCTCACCCCCATAAGCGCAGGTATGCGCAAATGTGGGGCGCGGGCGCAAAATGCAATTTTGCTTGCGCGAGTGATTTATAGCTATAAATTACCATCAGTTTGGGAAAAATCTGTGAACCTCTCAGTACTTATCCGGCAGATCGTTCAGAAAGAGTACGCAGTCGCCATCGGAAAGTTCCTTTGCGAGCAGCTCCTGCGCACGTTCGAGCGTAGGAACGATGGCGAGTTTTTCCTCCGCGCCGCCCGCCGCAAGATAGCCGTTGCGCACGTCCAAAACGAGCGTTTCGCCCACGAGAATGACTCTGTCCAACCCGACGAGCGCGGCGCCGAGCGCGCCGTTGACCTCCTCCTCGAGCTGACCGAGCTCAACGATGCCGGGCGTGACGACAAACTTTTTTCCCTCCGCAAGGCGCAGCACCTCGACGGCGTTCTTTGCGCCCGCTTCGTTGCAGTTGTACGCGTCGTCGAGAATGACCACGCCGTTCGCGTCCTTCCGCTCCAAACGGTGCGGCACGGGAGCGATCTTGGCGATACCCGCGGCGATCTCCCCGGACGTCATCCCGAGAAGGAATGCAAGCGCCGCCGCAAGCGCGACGTCCTCCGCAGCGTGCCTGCCGAGAACGGACACCGAGACGGGGAAGCTCCCCGAAGGCAGGCGCAGCGTGAACTGCGTGCCGTCGAGGGAAAGGCGGATATCCTCCGCGTCGAAATCGCGCCCCATAACGAGCGCGTTTGCCCCACCCATGTCTGCGCAGGAGCGCCCGAGAACGCATTTTTCAGTGCGCGCGGCGAGCACGCCCTTTTCCTCTTTTACCGCTTCGAGCGAGCCGAACGTTTGGACATGCTGCGCGCATACGCCCGTTACGACACCCACCGTCGGGCGCACCATGTCGCACAGCTGCGCGATATCGCCCCTGCGGCGCGCGCCCATTTCGGCGAGGAACACCTCGCAGTCCAAGCCGCCCTCGTTCACGGTGCGCGCGATGCCCGCGGGCGTATTGTAGGACGCGGGCGTGGCGATGACTTTGAATTTTTCGGATAAAATGACGGCGGCAAAGTTTTTGACGGACGTTTTGCCGAAGCTCCCCGTGATCCCCGCTTTCACGGCGCCGCTTGCGGCGAGAGCCGCCTCTGCGCGGCGTATAAACTTGTTTGCGTGCGGCACTTCATACACCTTCATGCAGGCGTTCACGAGCGCCAGAACGGGCGGGCAAAGGAGCGGAACGACCGCAAAGAGCACATAGCGGAGCAGGTAGACCCAATTTGTATCCGCCGCCGCGGCGATCGCCGTGAGCGCGAAGCCGAGCCCGATACAGAGCGCGAACATGACGACGGCGTACGCGACGCCGAGGCGGATGGCGCGCATCGTCGGTTTTAAGGGAACTTTGAGCGCGTGTTTGCCCTCGGCATAGCAATAGAGAACGCATACGCCCACGAAGGGCAGAACGCTGATGAGATTTGCGAGCTTGTATCCCAAAAAGGAAAAGCAGACGCAAAAGAGCGCCGTTAAAAGCGCGATCGCCACGGCGAGCAGCGACGCCTTTTTGCGCTCGATATTGCGCCCGCGGTAGTACCACCTGAGAAACGCGCCGCTTACATAGCCCTCCTGCTGCAGGATGGCGACGAGGCGCATCGAACACATGACGAACGCATATCCCGCTAAAATTCCGCCGAATACGATGGAAAGAACTGTGGGTAAACTCATCGTAAAAACTCCTCCGCCGCCGCGTTGAACGCGAGCGGATTTTCAAGATGCGCGAAGTGCCCGCAGCCCTCCATGCAAAAGAGCCTGCTCCCCTCCACGCAGGAAAGGTAGACGCGGATGGAAGAAAGGGGCGTTTCCGCGTCCTCCGCGCCGTTGATGAACAGCACAGGGCGCGCGATGCGCGCGGCGTCTGCCCGAAGATCTTCGTTGACGATCTTTTTATAGCTCTCGCGCATGAGAGGCGAAAGCTGCCTGTATTCCGCGCTCCCGAAGCGCTTTTCCGCATAGCGTGGCGCAAACTTCCGCACGACGCGGTACGCCTTCACGCGGGCGCGGTAGCCGAGCGTGCGCCGCGGCACGATGCCCGCGCAACCCGCGAGCACCGCGCGGTCGAAAACTTCCCCTTCCGCGAGCAGCTTTACCGCCACCCTCCCGCCGAAGGAATGGGCGATCACATGCGGAAAGCGCACCCCGAGCGCGCGGAGCGCCGCCTTCGTCCAACCGGCGTAGTCCGAGACCGACCATGCCGCGGGGAGCGGCTCCGCCTGCCCGAACCCCGGGAAGTCGAGCGCCGTCACGCGGAAAAACTGCGAAAAATAATTTATCTGCGGGTAGAAACTCTCTTTGGACGAGAGGTAGCCGTGCAAAAGCACGAGGTCTTTCCCCTCCCCCCTGCGAATATAAGAGATCAACCGAGCTCCTTGACCATGACGAGCGCGTCCTCGCCGTCGGGATAGTACCTCGCGCGGGCGTACAGCCCGCGGAAGCCGTGTTTGAGATAGAGCGACATCGCGGGCGCGTTGGAGACGCGCACCTCCAAAAAAATGCGCTTTACGCCGCGCTTTTCCGCCTCCCCGATGAGATCCTCGAGGATCTTCCCGCCCCGCCCGCAGCGGCGGTACATCTCCGCCGTGGCGATGAGCTGAATCTCCGCCTCGTCCGCCACAACGCTCATGCCGCCGTATGCCGTAACGGCGCCGCCCTCCTCGAGGAGCGACCCGAAAAAGCGCCCCGAGAGAAAGGATTCGGCGAGCATGCGCATGTTCCACGGATCGGAAAAGCACTCCGCCTCGAGCGCGGCGATGGCGCGGAGATCGGCGTACTGCCATTCGCGCCCGTTCATCGCTTTTCCTCCGCGGAAGAGCGGCGCAGGTACAGCGCTTCCAACGCATGCGCCCCGCACGCTTCCCCCGCCTTCGCAAGCGCCGCCGCGGAAAGCCCCGCGGCGATATCCGCCGTCCGCACTCCCTCGAAGAGCGGCTCGGCGGCGACGGGCGCAAACCCTTCCGCAATGAGCGCTTCGACCTGCGCGCGGCTGATGAACGCGGCGGGCAGCACGACTTCCGTATCGGCATACCCGCAGGCGTAGAAATTCCCGTGCCCCGCGTCCACGAGGCAGAGTTTTTTTCCGCTCTTATCAGCGTATGCGAGGCAATCGAAAGAGGTGAGCGCAAGCGCGGGTTTCCCGAGCGCGAGGCACAGCCCCTTGACGGTGGCGATCCCGATGCGGATGCCCGTAAAGGAACCGGGCCCCGCCACGCAGGCGAAAAAGTCGCAGTCCGCGGGCGAAAGCGCCGCCGCCCGAAGCGCCCCGTCGATCTCGTCCATGAGGAGCACGGAGTGCTGCATGGCGCAGTCTCCGCGGCGGAACACCCGTTCGCACGCGCCGTCAAAGACGGCGGTATTCAGTTGTTTTCCGCTCGTATCGACGGCTAAAAATTTCACGTTACGATCTCCCGTTCGCGTTCGCCGCGTTTGGCGATGGTTATTTTTTTGCAGTGTTCGGGCAGGAGCCCGCGGATATTTTCGCTCCACTCCACAAGGCAGATCTTTCCCGAATCGAAGTAATCGGCAAAACCGAGCTCCTCCGCCTGCCGCTCGCTCCCGATGCGGTAACAATCGAAATGAAACATCGGTCCGTAGCTGTTCACATAGGCGTATGTGGGGCTTAAAACGTCCTCCTGAACGCCGAGCCCGCGCGCGATCCCCTGCGCGAGCACCGTCTTGCCCGCGCCCATCTCCCCTTCGAGGAGCACCACGTCCCCCGCGGAGAGCGACTTTGCATAGTTCTGCGCCCAACGGAAGGTCTCCTCGGGCGAATGGGAAAGAAAAACCGCCATATGCCATTATTATACAGCATAAGGCGGTTTTTCGCAAGGATTTTTACAATCTTTATGGCGCGAGAAGATACCTCAGCCCCGCAAAAAAGACGAACAGCAGCACGACGAGGGCGATGCAGACGATGACCATCGCGTTTTTCAGCCTGCTGCGCTGCGGGGGGATCTCCCCTTTGGGCGCGAGGCGCACGCTCATGCGGTTGATCGCCCGCGAGATGTGTTTGTACACGAGCAGCGTGATGAGCGACGCCACGAGGCAGCGGAGCGCATTGAAGGGCAGCACCGAGACCCACAGGTAGAAGTTATAGAAGTTCTCGCGCGTGCAGGACGGGAAGAGCGGCGTCATCATGCCGAGGAGCGGGTCCCAACTCCCGCCGAACATGAACTGCACATAGAACGGCACGAGCACCAGCCAGTTGGCAAGAACGGAGACCGCGATAGACACGGCGGATCCCGCGACCAAGCCCCATACCGCCCCCTTGAGCGTGCGGTTTTTCCGGTAAATGAGCCCCGCGGGCAGGCAGAAGGCGATCCCGATGACGATATCGGCGAAATCGCCCACGAACATCGTGCTAGTGGAGACGCACACGAGCTTGATGAGCACCATCATGACGACGATGATACAGCCCGACGCGGGACCAAGCGCGAACGTGCCGATGAGCACGGGGACATCCGCGAATTTGAACTCAAGAAAGCTCGGGAACGCGAACGGGAGCGCAAAATTAAAGATGTACAGCACCGCGGCAAGCGCCGAAAAGAGCGCCAGCACCGCGATGCGCGTGGAGGAAAAGTAGCTTTTTGCTGCCGTTGCCATGACAAAGACCTCTGATATCCATGTATTTCGAGTATCCTTTGCCGTTTCCGCAAACAAAAACGCGCCCCTGCCGTACAAGGGGCGCGCAAACATGCCGCTTTCTCTTTTCTCATCCGGACTATGACCGTCGGTACGGGAATCACACCCGTTCGGGGGCTTGCGCCCTTCGCAGACTTTACTGCCGGTGGAGACTTTCACTCCGCCCCAAAGAATATTCGATTACATTCATTATACGCCGTACGAGGCGCGCTGTCAAGCATTTTTTCGGAAGAACAATGCCGCCCCGCATGCGCAGATGCGCATGCGGGGCGGCGGACATGATCTCATCAGCGATCCTCGCGGAAGTAGGAGAGACCCAAACTTGCGGGAGGCTGCGTTTCGCGGTTGCCGACGATACTCGTGACGATGAGCACGAGAATGGTGACGACGAACGGAATGAGGTTGAGAAGCTGTATCTGCTCGAAGCGGATGCCCGAAATGCTCGTAGCGAGAATATAGAGCGCGCCGAACACGATGGAGCCGAGGATCGCGAAGGCGGGCTTCCACAGCGTGAAGATGACGAGCGCGATGGAGAGCCAGCCGATGCCCTGTATGGTCTCCGCAACGGTGGAGCCGACGATGCCGCCCATATAGTCCATGACGTAGCACAGTCCGCCAAGTCCCGCGATCGCCGCGCCGATGATGATGAACGCGTACTTGTAATTGGTCACGCGGATGCCGACCGCGTCCGCCGTGGCGGGATTTTCGCCCACGGCGCGCAGGCTGAGCCCGACGCGCGTATAGCGCAGCATGACCGCCGCAAGAACGGCGATGACGATCGCGAGATATACCATGACGCCGTGCGAGAGGAAGATCTTGCCGAACCAGCCGAGCCCGTCCTCCGTGATGCTTGCGTTGAAGAAATCCCGCCCCGCCATGGAAAGCACCGCGCTTACGCCGTCCGTGAGGACGACCGTGTTGAGGAAAAAGGCGGTAAAGCCCACGCCGAAGATGGTGACGGCGAGCCCCGTCACGTTCTGATTGCAGCGGAGGGAGACGGTGAGAAAGGCGTACACGGCGCCGAGGAGCCCCGCGAACACCATCGCGAACAAAATGGCGAGGAGCACGGTGACGAATCCGTTCGGGTTCGCCGCGGACATCATATAAATTTTCACGCCGAAGCAGCCGCCCGCCGCGCCCGCGCACATGATGCCCGGGATCCCGAGGTTGAGGTGCCCCGATTTTTCCGTGAGGATCTCCCCCACGCACCCGAAGAGGAAGATGACCCCGAACTGTATCGCGTTTGCAAGAAATACGTCCATATTACTTCTCCTCCCCGTGTTCTTTGAGTGTTGTTTGCGCGTTTTCAACCGACTGTTCCGCCGGTTCCGCTTCGCGCTCCTCCGGCGCGGCGAACGCAGAAGGTTGCGTCCCTTCTTCCGCGGCAGCGCCGCCGGCGTCTTCCGCGCCTTCCGCCTGCGCCGCCATGGAGAACGTCGGCTGATTGGAGCGCTTTTTGAAGTTGAGGTGCACTTTATACACGATGAAGAACTCGCAGCCGATGAGGAAGAAGTAGATGAGCCCCACAACGATATCGGAAAGCGAGGTGCTCGTGAATCCGAAATCGGTGCAGACCTGCGCCATGCCGCGCGAAAGGAAGATGATAAAGAACGACACGCCCGCCATGATGAGCGGATTGAACTTGCCCATCCATGCGACCATGATGCCCGTAAAGCCCATATTGCCGTCCATATTCGTGCTGACCATGTGATTGATGGAGCCGACGAGGAGGAAGCCGACCAAGCCGCACAGCGCGCCCGAAAGCACGAGCGTGCGGATGATGACCTTTTTGACGTTGATGCCCGCATAGCGTGCGGTGTTCTTGCTCTCGCCGACGAGGGAGATCTCAAACCCGTGCTTGGAAAAACGCAGATAGCAAAAGATGAGCGCCGTGACGACCACCGCAACGATGACGGGAAGCAGGCTCCTGCCCGCCTGCCCGCCGCCGAGCGGCGGGATCGCGCCGTCCTCAAGGGGCGGCATCGCGCCCGTGCCCTGCGGATACCAAAACGCAATGAAGAACGCAACGAGATACATGGCGATGTAGTTCATCATGAGCGTAAAGAGCGATTCGTTGGTGTTGAAAAACGCTTTGAAAATGGCGGGAATGAGCGCCCAAATCGCCCCCGCGGCAAGACTTGCCACAAGCATGATGAGCCAAAGCACGCCGTCGGGTACCTTTCCGCCCATGTAGAACATGCAGATCGCGCATGCAAGGCAGCCCATGAGCACCTGTCCGTTGCCGCCGAGGTTCCAAAACTTCATTTTGAACGCGACGACGAGCGCCAGCGCCACGAGAAGCAGGAGCGCGGTATTCTGCAAAAGCAGCCAGATGCGCCGCTCGCTCCCGAACGCCCCCGAAAAGAGGGAGCCGAAAAACTCGAAAAAGCCGCCGCGTTCGCCTGCCGCCGCCGTAATGAAGATATCGCTGATGAGAAGCGCGATCAGGACGGCGCCGACGCGGATGCACATCCGCATCCAAAAGGGCATGTTGTCGCGCTTGGTGATGTGGATAAGCGGTTCCTTTACCCGTTCCATGCCTGATCCTCCCCGATTTGCGAATCTTTGGCAACGCCCATGGGCTTGCCCTTTTGTTCCATAAGGTCGAGCGCGCCCGCCATCATGAGCCCGAGCTGCTCCTTGGTCGTCTTTTCGGCGTGCACGACGCCCATGAGTTTGCCGTGGCAGAGCACCATGATCTTATCGCACAGCGCGAGCATGACGTCGAGATCCTCGCCGATGAAGAGGATGCCCGTCCCCGCTATTTTCTGACGGTTGAGGATATCGTAGATGAGATAGGAGGAGTTGATATCGAGCCCGCGGACGGGATACGCCGTAATGAGCACGTTGGGCTCCGTTAAGATCTCGCGGCCGAGCAGCACCTTCTGCACGTTGCCGCCCGAAAGGCGCCGCACGGGCGTTTCGGTGGACGGCGTGACGATGTCCAGCTCCTCAATGACCTTTTCCGCCTCCGCGCGCGCTTTTTTGCGGTCGACGAACATGCAGTGGCGGTTGAGGAAGGCGCCCATGCGGTTGAGAAGGCGCTTGCACTTCGCCTTGAAGGAAGCGTCGCCCTCCTCCACGGGAATGGGCTTGATGCCGTACTCGTGATCCTGATAGTTTTTGAGCATCATGTTGTCGGTGACGGACATGGAGGGCGCAAGCCCCATGCCGAGGCGGTCCTCGGGGATAAAGCTCATGGAGATGCCCTTTTTATAGATCTCCTTCGGAGAGAGCCCGACGATGGACTCGCCCTCATGGTAGATGCCGCCCGATTCCACCTTCCGAAGTCCCGCGATCGCCTCGCACAGCTCACGCTGACCGCAGCCCGCGATGCCCGCAACGCCCAAGATCTCGCCGCCGCGGATGAAAAAGCTCAGGTCTTCGATGGCGGTGCTGCCCTCGTCGCTCTTTACGGTGAGATCGCGGATCTCAAGAAGCGGACGGTCGGACTTGGTGACGGGGCGCTCGATGTTGAGTTCCACCTTCTGCCCCACCATCATCTCGGTGAGCGCCGCCTCCGTCGTCTCGGACGTATTCACGCAGCCGATATATTCGCCCTTGCGGAGCACCGCGACGCGGTCGGAGATCGCCATGACCTCGTGCAGCTTGTGCGTGATGATGATGATGGACTTTCCGTCCGCCTTCATCGCCCGCATGACGGAAAAGAGCTTCTCCGTCTCCTGCGGGGTGAGGACGGCGGTCGGCTCGTCGAGGATGAGAATATCCGCGCCGCGGTACAGGACCTTGATGATCTCCACCGTCTGCTTTTCGGAGACGGACATATCGTAGATCTTCTTTTTGGGGTCGAGCTCAAAGCCGTATTTTTTGGCGATGGCGTCCACTTCTTCGTTGATGCGCCTGACGCTGTAACGGTCGCCCTTTGCGCCGAGCACGACGTTCTGCGCCGCCGTGAAAATATCGATGAGCTTGAAGTGCTGATGCACCATGCCGATATTGTGGCGGAAGGCGTCCTGCGGGGAGGAAATGACGACCTCCTCCCCGTTTACGAAGATCTGCCCTTCGTCGGGATAATAGATGCCCGAGATCATGTTCATGAGCGTGGTCTTCCCGCTCCCGTTTTCGCCGAGCAGGGCAAGGATCTCGCCCTTTTGCAGCGTGAGGCAGATCCCCTTGTTCGCCGCAACGGATCCGAAATACTTGCTGATATTTTTGAGTTCAAGCGCGAAATTTCCGTCCACTTGTCACCTCATAAAAAATGTATAATAAGAACAAGCGGCGGAGAGAGTATCTTCGCCGGCTTGTTTGTTGCTATTCGTCAATCGCCGTAAGCAGCGTTCAGAAGCGTGATCCCGTCGATCTGCACGTCGAAGTAGGGCGCAGAACGCAGCGTGGACTCCTCGAACACGCCGTTCTTGACCGCCTCGGCGCCCTCGATGTCGACGCTCGGCTTATATCCGGTAAGACGTCCGTTCTCATCGACGGTAGCCGCCGTGTTCTTATCACTCGTCTTCGTTACGGTGAATTTGGAGGTATCGAACACTTTGAGCGCGCCGCTCTTGATCTGCTCCATGACTGCGTCGATCTTCTCCTGCGTGCCCGCTGCCGCCGCAGACCCGAGTTCGGTAAGCACGACAGATCCCGTATCGATGGTGCCCGTCCAATCGTCAACGATGGCATATTCGGAGACGTCGACCTCCTCGAGATCGATCTCTTCGCCCGCTTCGTCCGCAGCAGCCTTTGCCGCCTGACGCGTATCGTAGATCCCCTTCGCCTGCTCGATCATGTACTTGAAGTAAGGCACCCAATTGATGCGCGAAGAGACGATATAAGTATCCGGACATTCGGAAGCCGTGCTGCCGTTGTAGGAGACGTTGGGAACGCCTGCGTTCTCGCATGCGGCAGGGGCGCCCATGGAATCTGCATGCTGAGAAATCAGCACGGCGCCGCCCTGAATGAGCGTGTTCGCCGCATTGCGCTCGGCAACTTCGTCGAACCACGAACCCGTGAACTGCACGTCCATGACGAGGTCGTGATCGGCGATCTCTTCCTCGACGATGGATTTTGCGCCGAGGTAGAAGGACGTATAGCCCGAGATGACCTCCGCATAGGTGTACGCGCCGACGTAACCGATCTTGATGTTCCCGTCAACGTACTTGCCTTCGAGTTCGCCGTTTTCATACATCTCGACGAGCTTCATCCCTGCGGCAACGCCGGCAAGGTAACGCCCTTCGTAGATGGACGCGAACGCGTTGTGGAAATTGGGCAGATCGGAGATGTGCGCGTTCGTGCCCGTTGCATGGCAGAACTCGACGAGCGGGTTCTCTTCCGCCGCGCGCATCACGTGCGTCTCGTGGCCGAAGGAATCGGCGAAGATGACGTCGCAGCCCTGATCGACAAGATCGGAAGCGGCGTCGTAGCAATCGTTCGTCTCGGGAACGTTCGTCTTGATGATGAGTTCCACGTCAAGATCGTCGCACGCCTCCTCCATGGCGTCGATAAAGTTCTTATCGTAGGTCGAGTTGGAATCGTGCAGCGCGATGAGTCCGACGACGAATCCCTCGCCGCTGCATCCCGCAAACATTCCGAGTCCCGCGGTCGCGACCGCCGCTGCAAGCCCCAATGCAACAAGTTTCTTCATAGTATTCTCCTTTTGCGATATAAATATCGTCTTGCCGAAAACAAAAATCCGCGCCCGTTACTGCGCGCGGAAACATACGCTCTCATCCGTCATCGAATCGACGATGGCGAGAGAGTCCACACGGATCCCCTCGGAGCGGAGCTTGTCCCCCGCGCCTTGGAACCCCTTTTCAATGGCAAAGGCACAGCCTGCAAGCTCTGCGCCCGCCTCTTCGAGGATGCGCATGAGCCCGTGCACGGCGTTGCCGTTGGCGAGGAAGTCGTCCACGATGAGCACGCGGTCTTCCTTCCTGATGTATTCCTTTGCGACCGCGATCTCGTACGTCTCCTTATGGGTGTACGAATAGACCGACGCGGTATACACTTCCTTGGGCATGTTGGCGCTGCGGTGCTTTTTGGCAAACACCGAGGGCACATGCAGGGCGATGCCCGCCGCCACGGCAAGGGCGATGCCCGAAGATTCCACCGTGAGCACGCGCGTGACTCTCTCACCCGCGTACAGGCGCGCGATCTCGTTCCCGATCTCCATGATAAAATCGGAGTCCATCTGCTGATTGAGGAAGCTCCCCACCTTCAGGACGTTGCCCGGGAGGATGGTGCCTTCCGCCAAGATCTTTTCTTCGAGCGCCTTCATTCGTGATCTCCGCAAAAGTGTATAACACGAATATATCACAATCGGGGAATTAAGTCAAACGAATTGCCCGAATTGTAAAATTTTCTTTTACAAAATCCTGCACGATCTGTCACGATCCGCACGCATTGTATACTGTAAGGGAGCAATACGAACCCGATCAAAAGCGGAAACTGAGGCGCTCATACTTTGTTGAATCCCTTGCCCGTGCCGCACGGCACGCGCTGCGGGCTTCGCCGCGTCTGAGACGCCCATCTTGCCGCTTTTGATTGCCTTGCACCTTTGGCGTGAAGATTTTTTGCGCCGGATTTTTGTGAAGATGACGCAATAATACCGAGGTATTACAAGTGAAGATGAGCAAAAAGTCGCCAAAAAGATACCGCCAAAGGCGTGGTTCGTATTTTTCCCTTACAGTATACAAAAAAGGCAGCGGCGTTGCGCCGCTGCCCTGTGATCATTTCTTCTTTTTGAATTCCTTCATGCCGTTGGTGGAGCCGCCGTCGCAGAGCACGTCCACGCCGGCAAGGTAGCCGTTGCGCTCGTCCGCCACGGTCGCAAGCGCAAAACCGAGCTCCTCGGGCTTGCCCATGCGCTCCTCCGCGGAGAAGGGGATGAGCATGCCGCCGTCCTTCGCCTCGAGGTTGCCCATATCCGTCGCGATGAGCCCGGGGCTGAGCGAAACGACGCGGATCCCCTTTTTGCCGTACTCGAAAGCGCACTTTGCCGCGTACCACACGACGAAGTTTTTGGAGAGCGCATAGGCAAATCCCGAGCGCTGATAATCCCCCTTCGCGAGATGGCTCTTTTTGACGATCTTCTGCACGAATTTCGCCTCGTCGGTCTCCGCGAGCGCATACACCTTTTTGCTGATAAGGAATTTCGGCAGAACGTAAGCGGAATTGGAAGATACGTCCACGATCACGCTGCCCGCCTCCATCACCTTGGAAAATTCCTGATTGACGTACACGGTGCCGAGCGAATTGACCCTGACGATGGTCTCCGGGTCGGACATCGCGGGCGAGAGCCCCGCGCTGTTGATGACGTTTCTGACCGTGCCGAGCGACGCGGCGAATTTTACGAGCTCCTGCACGCTCTCGCGCTTGGAAGTATCGCACGCCTTGGCATACGCCGTATAGCCGAGCGCCGTAAGTTCGGCGACAGCCTTCTGCAGCTTTGCCTCCGTCCTGCCCGATACGACGATGATCTTTTCCTTGGGCATGTACTTGGCTGCCGCCAACCCCATGCCGCTTCCGCCGCCTGTTATAACGCATACATCTGCCATAAATGATTGCCTCCTCTCATGCAAGTATGATCGATTGCGCATAGTTACACGCGGCTTATATTATAACACGCACATAAAAAGTTGTCAACAAACGTATGAAAAAACGCTGCGGCGACCTTTTTGTCTGCATTTTCAAGCGTAGTTCCCGCTTCATTGAAATCACTCAAAATGAGAGACTTTATATTTCTTTCCCATAACCTTTTCGTTGTAGGTTATGTACGAGTT
>DBGBVX010000130.1:0-10008 GCA_048370055.1 Candidatus Gallimonas sp.
TGAAAATAATTCGAAAAAAATGCCCAAAGGTGGTTGACAGTGGTCAAAGGTGGTGCTATAATAGCCAGCGTAGTATAAAAAATTGCGAGAAGGTCTACCATGAAGTTCCTGAGCGGGAAGGTCGCCCATCAGTTGGACGCGAAAAACAGAATACGCATTCCCGCCAAGTACAAGGGTGCTTTCCCCAAGGGCGAAACGCTCTACTACGTGGAGTACGCTCCGGGCTGTATCTCGGTCATGCCGGAATCTGTCCTGAGCAGGAAGCTCGCCTCCTTCGATGAGGTCAATCCCGGAGATCCCCAACTCATGGACGCCAAGCGCCGCATCATGAGCTCCATCGACGAAGTGGTGGAGGACAGTCAGGGGCGCGCGCAGCTTCCCAAGGCGTTCCGCGACTACGCAGGGCTCGTCAAAGACGTCGTCACCGTCGGCATGGGCGACTACGTCGAAATTTGGGCGCAGGAGAAGTTCGAACAATCCGTCGGCAGCATGAGCATTCAGCAGGCGAACGCGCTTGCCTACAAGCGGAACGCGGAGCAGTGACGATGAGCGAATATCATCGCCCGATCATGGTAAACGAAGTGCTCGAAGGGCTGAACGTGAAGGACGGCGGCATTTACTTCGACGGCACGGCGGGAGGGGGCGGACATTCCTTCGCCATCCTCGCGAGCAATCCCACGGTCAGGCTCGTCGCCACCGATAAGGACGGCGAGGCGATCGCAGAGGCGACAAGGCGGCTTGAACCCTTTCGGGGACGGTTCAGAATCTTCCGCACCGACTTCAAGAATTTTGCCGAAGCGTTCGACGGAGCGGGCGTGGAAAAAATCGACGGGTTTTTGCTCGATCTCGGGATCTCCTCCCATCAGATCGATACCCGCGAACGGGGCTTCGCCTATATGTGCGACGACGCGCCGCTTGATATGCGTATGGACGACCGCTCGCCGCTGACGGCGGAGACCGTCGTCAACGAATACGCGGAAGAGGAGCTTTTCCGCATCCTGAGAGAATACGGGGAGGAGACGTTCGCTTCCTCCATCGTCAGAAACATCGCAGCCGCCCGCAAAACGGAACGCATCGCGACCTGCGGACAGCTGAGAGGCATCGTAGAGAGGAGCGTTCCCGCCAAATACCGTTTCAGCGCCTGCGCCCGCAAGACCTTTCAGGCGATCCGCATTGAGGTCAACGGGGAGTTGGACGGACTCAGGGAGTGCCTTACGGGGCTCATCCGCAGGCTGAAAAAAGACGGTCGCGCGTGCGTGCTCACCTTCCATTCCTTGGAAGATAGGATCGTGAAAGAGGTATTCCGGTCGATGGCGGAAGGATGCACCTGCCCCAAGAACTTCCCCGTATGCGTATGCGGGAAGAAACAGGAGATCGAGATCATTACAAAAAAACCTCTCACCGCAAGTCGGGAAGAGGTAGAGGAAAATTCGAGAAGTTCAAGCGCAAAATTACGGATCGCCCGAAAGTTAGAATGAACGGGCGCTGAGACGAATAGATTGATAAGGAGAAAAGAGTATGGCTAGGCTTGCGGTCATGAGCGAACCCCAAACGCGTCGCGATGAGCGGCGCGATGATTCCCGTGCTGTTTCCGAGGCGGAACGCGAACATTCCGATCACATTTCCGAGAATTATCGCAGGCTGATGTTCGATAGCGCCGAGACGTGGGTCGCGTCGGCAGAGCAGACGTCCCGCCCCGCGGAGAGCGGCGCGCGCGCCGCTACGGCGACGCTCGAGCGCCCGAGCCTGCGCACGGAGGCTTACGCCCCCGTCCGTGAGGCTGCTCCCGTGCAGGAGGCGCCCGTTCAATACGCGCAGCCCGCGGCGCCCGTACACGAAACGGTGCGCGAAACGTATGAGGAGCACGCGCCCTCGAATACCGCGCAGCGGCTCGCCGATTACGTTGCATATCCCGCAGGGAAAAAGAAGGTGCTCTTCGAGGGGCTCGCCTATAAAAACGGCGAACTCATCGATATGCGCGCTCCCGCCGCGCCTGCGCCCGCTGCAGCGCCTGCGGCGGAGGCGGTCGTCATGCCGGCGGCGCCTGCGTTTGTGCCCGCTCCCGCGCCTGCGCCCGCAGCGGTCCCCGTTGCAGCGCCTGTGGAAGAGGACGCGCTTCCCACGCGCCGCACGTTGGATACGCTCCGCCATAACGAGGCGGCGCTCCCCGAGGCGCAGACGCGTACAAGCGCGCTCGCGGCGCTCTCCCTGAAAACCAAACTTGTGCTCTGCGCGATCGCCGCGGCGATCATCCTTGCGATCGTCATCGTCTGCATCAACACGGGGATCCTGAGTTCCGTGAATGCCGATATCATCACCAAGAACGCGCGTTTGGAAGATCTCACGCAGCAGTATGAGCAGATTCAGGATCAGCTCGACGGCGTGTTGGATCCCGATTATATTGATCAGTGGGCGCAGGAGCACGGCATGGTGAAGCCCGACTGAGTCTGATCCGGAGGAAACTGCATATCAAACGGACGCAATATTCGTTGTCTGTTTTACGAAAGAGGTTATTTGCTATTTCTGTGGCGATAGCCTTTATTTTTTGCCTTTTTCTCGCACGCTTTTTCTATGTGCAGGTCATTTGGGAGGACGATCTGAATGCGCGCGCGCTCGACCAATGGACGCGCGAGATCCCCGTTTCGGCGGGGCGCGGCAATATCTACGATGCAAACGGCGAACTGCTTGCGGGCAATACGCCTGCGTATACCGTCTATGCGCGCGCCAATGCCGTAACGGACGCAGAGCGGGAAGCCGAAACGCTCTCCGCCGCCCTCGGGCTGCCGTACGACGAAATGCTAAAAAAGCTGAAGGACGGGAGCCGTTCGGAGATCGTGCTCGTCAAACGGACGGATAAAACCGCCGTGCAGAGCATCGAGGGGCTCGATCTCTCGGGCGTTTATTATGCGCGCGACGACGCACGCTTTTATCCGCACGGTTCGCTCGCCTGTCAGGTGCTCGGGTTCACTTCCTACGACGGCGCGGGCGCTACGGGGCTTGAACAGTATTACAACGGCTACCTTGCGGGGGGGCGCGGAGAGATCCTGTTCGAGACCGATCTTGTGGGCGTCGATCTCGAAGGCGCGACGGCGGCGTATATCCCCGGGACGGACGGCATGGACGTGACGCTCACGCTCGATTATCGGATACAGGCGCTCGCGGAAGAGGTGATGGCGCGCGCCCATGCGGAGTACTCCGCCAAGGCGGCGCGGGCGATCGTGATGGACGTGACGGATTTTTCCGTTCTTGCCATGGTCAACCTTCCTTCGTACGATCTCAACGAGATCCCGCGCGACGATCTGACGGCGCTCAACGCGCTCTCCCGCAACGCCTTGGTGAGCGATGTGTACGAGCCGGGTTCGACCTTCAAGATCGTGACAGCCGCCGCGGACATCGAGGAATATCTGCGGGGCAATGCCGACGCGTATGCGACAAACCGCGTCTTTTCTTCGGCGCGGACGCGCACGGTGGACGGCACGACGATACGCTGTTGGAGCGATCACGCCAACGGGAAACACTCCAATCAGACGCTCGCCGAGGCGCTCAACAACAGCTGCAACCCGTGTTTTGTCGATATTGCGCTCGCGCTCGGCAAGGAGACCTTTTACGATTACCTCGACGCGTTCGGTTTCGGCCGCGCGACAGGTCTCGACTTTTCGGGGGAGGCGATCGGCATGCTGCTCCCCGAAAGCACGCTCCGCGACTGCGATTTTGCCCGCATCGGATTCGGGCAGTCCATCGCCGTCACGCCGCTTCAGCTCGCCTGCGCCTCCGCCGCGGCGGTCAATGGGGGGTACTATTATGCGCCGCGCCTTGTCAAACGGATATCCTCTGCCGACGGCGCCGTGCTCGCGGAGACCTCGCCCATGCTTGTAAAGCGGACGGTGAGCGAGGAGGCGTCAGCCATTCTTACCTCCATGCTCGAGGGGGTGGTGCGCGACGGCAGCGGAAAAAAGGCGTACATCGAGGGGTACCGCGTGGCGGGCAAGACGGGTACCGCGCAAAAATATGAAAACGGGCACATCGCGCAGGGGAAATACGTCTCTTCGTTTGTCGGATGTTTCCCCGCGAACAGCCCCAAATATCTTGCGCTCGTCATCGTGGACGAACCGCAGGGCGCTTATTACGGCAGTACCGTCGCCGCGCCGTGCGCAAAGGAGATCTTCGAAGGCATGATAGAAGTTCTTGGCTTGGAACCTGTGGAGGGATAGATGAAACTTTCTGATTTCTTGTACGAAGTACGCGGGGGAAAAATTCTTGGCGACGCGGAGATCGGGGGATTGTGCACGGACAGCCGCGTCGCGGGGAAGGGCGATCTGTTTTTCTGCTTCCGCGGCACGCGGGAGGACGGGCACAAATATGCAGAGGAGGCTGTCGCGCGCGGCGCTTCCGCGTTGGTGTGCGAGCATGAACTTCCCGTCGGCGTGCCGCAGCTCGTCGTACCCGACGGGCGGGAGAGCATGGCGCGCATTGCCGCCGCATTTTTCGGGCATCCCGAACGGGCGATGAAATTCGCGGGCGTGACGGGGACGAACGGCAAGACGACCACTTCCGCGATGATCGCGGAGATCATGGCGGCTGCGGGAAAAAAGGTCGGTCTCATCGGTACGCTTGGCGCGCGCTACGGAAACGTCGTCGTTCCGCCATCGCTCACGACGCCCGATCCCGTGTGCCTCTTTTCCCTGCTTGCCGATATGGCGCACGCGGGCGTGGAGATCGTCGTCCTCGAAGTCTCCGCGCATGCGCTCGCCCTGAAAAAAGAGGCGCCGATCTGTTACGAGGTCGCCGTGTTCACCAATCTCACGCGCGATCATCTGGATTTTTTCGGGGATATGCAGCTGTACGGTGCGGCGAAAAAACTGCTTTTTTCCCCATCCCGCACAAAATTTGCCGTGCTCAACGCCGACGACGCCTTCACCGCTGAACTGATCGCTCAGAAGATCGGCTATGTTACATACGGATTGGAGACGCCTGCCGACGCCTTCGCCGTACTCGAACGCGAGGACCTGCGCGGATGCCGCGCGGTGCTCAATTTAGAGGACGAACTCTGCGAAGCGACGGTCCCGATGACGGGGCGGCACAATCTCCTCAACGCGCTCGCAGCGGCTTGCGCCGCCAAGCGGTTGGGCGCGGACGCCGAGGCGATCGCGCGCGGCATAGGGAATACCTGCGTCGAAGGGCGGCTCGAATGGGTGGCGAACTACCGCGGCGGCGATATCTTCGTGGATTTTGCGCACACGCCCGACGGGCTGCTCAAATCGCTGCGGGCGCTCCGCGAGCACTGCGGCGGCAGGCTCGTCGCGCTCTTCGGCTGCGGCGGCAACCGCGACGCGGGCAAACGGCCGAAAATGGGGGAGGTCGCCGCAAGCTGCGCCGATTTCAGCGTACTCACCTCCGATAATCCGCGCTATGAGGATCCCGTCTCCATCATCTCGGAGATCGAGGCGGGCTATCGCGCCGTTTCCAAGCAGTACGTCGTCGTAGAGGAGCGGGAGAAAGCCATCCGGTACGCGCTCGATCATCTTTGCGAGGGGGATATCCTGCTCGTCGCGGGAAAGGGGGCGGAGAAGTATCAGGAGATCATGGGAATAAAATACGACTACGACGACAAAGCTGTTATTAAATCGTTGATCGGGAACTGATATGCGGGAAATGTTTTTTGCGGTGCTCATCGCTTTTTTGCTGTCGCTTGTCTTTTGCGCGGCGGCGATCCCGCTCCTCAAACGGGCGGGCAGCGGACAGCATATTCTCTCTTACGTCAAGGAGCATGCGAGCAAGGAGGGCACGCCCACAATGGGCGGGCTCGCCTTTATTGCCGCCGCCGTGTTTGCGGCGCTCCTTTTTGCGCGCGGGGCGGACAAGTCCTTCTTCGTCGCGCTTGCGGTGGGGCTCGGCTATCTTGCCGTTGGCTTTCTCGACGATATCTTAAAATTAAAGCGCGGGAAAAACCTCGGGCTGAGGCCCTATCAGAAGATCGTATTCCAATTCGCCGTCGCGCTCATGGCGTCGCTGTATTGCTGTCTGGAAGGGCTTACGGTGCTCCGTATCCCGTATACGCGTTACGCCGCGGATATCGGATGGTGGATGCTCCCGCTCGGGCTCCTCGTTTTTTTGGGCACGGTGAACGGGGTCAACCTCACGGACGGATTGGACGGACTCGCGGGGGGAACGAGCGCCGTCTTTTTTCTTGCGCTCGGGGCGCTCATCGCGCTGCAGGGCGGAAGCGGAGCGCTTTCGCTGCTCTCGTTCTCTCTCACGGGGGCGCTCGCGGCGTACCTTATTTTCAACACGGGGCGCGCAAGCCTGTTTATGGGGGATACGGGTTCGCTCTCTCTTGGCGGGTTTGCTGCCTGTGTCGCGCTCTTTTCGGGGAACGCGCTCGCCGTGCCCATTGCGGGACTCATGTTTGTCCTTTCAAGCATATCCGTCATCCTTCAGGTCATATATTACAAAAAAACGGGCAAACGGATATTTCTGATGGCGCCGCTGCACCATCACTTTCAGCATAAGGGATATTCCGAGGGGAAGATCTCCTATGCCTACGCGGCGGTTACGGCGGCGCTCTCTCTGACGTTGCTGTTTCCGTTTGTCTGAGCCCCGCACGGGGTGAAGGAGGACGTTCATGTATTTTCCCCTGCAGACTTTTTTGGTGGCGGGCATTTCCCGCTCGGGCATTGCCGCCGCCGAATATCTTCTTTCCAAGGGCGCGAAGGTGTATCTCTATGACGACGTTGCCGACGAGAATGTGCGCGCGGCAACGGAGAAACTTGTCGTCAAGGGGGCGCACGCCGTCAAAAAAGAGGAGCTCTCCGCCCGTTCGGAGCAGTGCGACGTGCTCGTTTTAAGCCCCGGGATCCCCATCGATCATCCGCTGCCCGTCTCCTTCAAACGGATGGGAAAAGCCGTCATCGGGGAGGCGGAACTCGGCGCGCGGGCGCTCCGCTGTCCCGTCGTCGCCGTCACGGGTACCAACGGCAAGACGACCGTCGTCAGTATGCTCGAACACGTCTTCCGCGCGGCGGGAAAGAACGCGGTCGCGTGCGGAAACATCGGCAGACCCATGACCGCCTGCGTGAAAGAATTGGGCGAGGACGGGATCGCCGTCGCGGAGATCTCCTCCTTCCAATTGGAAACGCTCACGTCGCTTCGCCCGCACATTGCGGTCGAGCTGAACGTCACCGAAGACCATCTCAACCGCCATTATACGATGGAGAACTATATCTTCCTCAAACAGCGGCTGCTCAGAAACTGTGCGGAGAGCGAGTACGCGGTGCTCAATCACGACGATCCCGTCGTGCGCGGCTTTGCCGAAAAGACGCACGCGAAGATCGTTTGGTTTTCGCTCAGGGAACAGACGGAGGGCGCCTATTGCAGGGAGGACGCCATCTATTGGCGCGGAGAGCGGGTCATGGACTGCGCCGATCTCCCGCTCGACGGCGATCATAACGTGGCGAACGCCCTTGCGGTCGTCTGCGCGGCAAAACTCATGGGGTTGGATACGGAGAAAATCGCTTCCGCGCTCTCCTCTTTCCGCGGCGTCAGGCACAGGATGAGCAAACTCGGCGAGGTGAACGGCGTTATTTTCATCGACGACAGCAAGGCGACGAACGTGGACGCGGCGATCAAGGCGATCGAAAGCGTGAAGGGGGAGAGCGTTCTGCTCGTCGGCGGCAAAGATAAGGGGTATACATACGAGCCGCTCTTTGAGGCGGTCAAGCGCTCGGGCGTTGTGCACGCCGTCATCTACGGGGAAAACGCCTTCCGCGTTCTGAACGCCGCGCTCAAGGCGGAGTTCACAAAGGTCACGCTCTGCCGTCCCTTCGATATGGCGGTGCGCGTCGCCTATATGACGGCGGAAAAGGGGCAGAACGTTCTTCTCAGCCCCGCCTCGGCAAGTTTCGACGCGTTCAAGAGCTACGAGGAGCGCGGCGAAAGGTTTGCCGAGCTTTTTCGGGAACTGCAGGACGGTGCGCGGCAATGCTCCGCGGAGGGCGCGCTTGCGGACGCGGCGGAATAACGGAACGGCGGCAAAGGGGGATCTGTTGTTCCTTGCCGCCGTGATCCTGCTTGCGGGATGGGGCGTCGTTTGCGTATATTCCGCGAGCAGCTACAATGCCGAAGTGCAGTACGGAGACGCGTTTTATTTTTTCAAAAAGCAGCTTGTCGGTTTTGTGCTCGGCGTCATGGCGATGATCGGGATAAGTTTCCTCCCGTATGAAAAACTGCGCAGGGCGGGGCTTCCCGCGCTCATCGTTTCGCTTGTGCTCCTCGCGCTCGTATTCGTCCCGGGACTCGGAAAGAGCAATTACGGCGCCACGCGGTGGATCGGCATCGGCTCTCTGACGATACAGCCCTCCGAACTCGCCAAACTCGGATTCGTACTCTTTGCGGCGGGGTACTTCGCCAAAGATCCCGCCCGCATGCGGACTTTGAAGGGGTGCCTGCCCGTGCTCGGCGCAGGACTTGCGATCTGCGTGCTCATCATGCTCGAGCCGAACATGTCCGTCACGATGTGCGTGGGCGCAATCATGATCGGGATGCTTTTTCTTGCCGGTACCTCCAAAAAGGCGCTTGCCGCCGTGATCGTCCCCGTCCTGCTTGCCGTGCCCGCGCTCATCCTCGCCGCGCCGTACCGCCTGCAGCGGCTTTCGGCGTTCCTCGATCCGTGGGCGTCTCCCAAGGACGAGGGCTATCAGCTCATTCAGTCGCTCTACGCGCTCTCGAACGGCAATCTCTTCGGGGTCGGGCTCTTCAATTCCCGTCAGAAGTACCGCTTTTTACCGTTTGCGGAGAGCGACTTCATCCTCTCCGTGATCGCGGAAGAGACGGGCTTTTTCGGCGTGCTTGCGATGTTTGCGCTCATCGGATTTATCGTGTGGCGCGGGTTCCGCATTGCCGCGCGCTGCGGAAATTTTTACGGCTATCTGCTTGCGGGCGGGATCACGCTCGCGTTCGCGGTGCAGTCCGCGCTGAATGCGCTCGTCGTCAGCGGCTGTATCCCGCCCACGGGACTGCCGCTCCCGCTCGTTTCGGCGGGGAACACCTCGCTCATCGTCACCCTTGCGGGGATGGGCGTGGTATACGGCGTGTCCAGACACACGCAAACGCAAAAACTCATACAATGTACTGTGTAGAGGCGGGACCGCCCAAGGCGACGCGGGCGCTTCCGTCTGCGAAATACAACAGGAGAGAATTATGGATAAATACGTTATCGACGGCGGGCGGAAGCTGTATGGCACGGTCGCCTTGCAGTCGGCGAAAAACTCTGTGCTCCCGCTGCTCGCCGCGTCTATCCTCACGGAGAAACGCGTCGTCATCCGCGATACGCCCGAGATCACGGACGTAAAGTGCATGGCGCAGATCTTGCGCGAGCTCGGGGCGGACGTGCAGTTTTCGGGCGGGAACGCGGTCATCGAGAGCGCGGACGCTTGCTGCCATGAAATTTCTTCCGTGCTCACGGGGGAGCTCCGCTCTTCCGTCTTTATGCTCGGCTCGCTCCTGACGCGGTTTCACCGCGCGCTCATCGCCTATCCGGGCGGCTGCGACATCGGGCTGAGACCCATTGACCTGCATCTCAATGCGCTCAAACAGCTCGGCGTATCCATTTCCGAACGGGACGGCTGTATCTTCTGCGAGTGCGACCGGCTCAGGGGCGCGGAGATCCTTCTCGACTTTCCGAGCGTCGGGGCGACGGAAAACATCATGCTCGCGGCGGTCAAAGCGGAGGGGCGGACGGTGCTCGCGGGCGCGGCGAAGGAGCCGGAGATCGTCGATCTGCAGAATTTCCTCAATGCGATGGGCGCGAACGTCGCGGGCGCGGGGACGGACGTGATCGAGATCGAGGGCGTCAGGGAGCTCGGCGGAGTGACATACAGACCCATGAAGGACCGCATCGAGGCGGGGACCTTCCTCATCGCATGCGCCGTGTGCGGCGGCGAGTTGGAGACGAGCGGGCTCAAGGGGGAGAATCTTCGCCTTCTTCTGCATAAATTGCGCGAAAACGGTTGC
>DBGBVX010000131.1:0-4383 GCA_048370055.1 Candidatus Gallimonas sp.
CTACTTTTCTGTTTTTTGATAAAAAATTTTTTCCGACCGTATTGACACCGCCTTTGCGTTTTGCTATATTGTAAATATCTTGTTTTACAAAGGAGGAATGTATTATGAACACACCTCTCTGCCGCAGCAGATGGATCCTGCCTCTGATTGCGGCAGTACTTTTTCTTGCCGCAGAGCTTGCGCTTTTGCCTGCCCGCGCGCAGAAAACGAACGCGGACGCAACTGCGCCCTCATCCGTTTTCAATAAACTGTTCATGGATGAGGCGCTCGTCGATTATACGGGCAACTACCTCGGCAAGCAGGGAAATATCTACTACATCGAGGGCGAACAGGCGAGCTATCAGCTTGCATGCTCCGACCGGAACGCGGTTCTTGCCCTCAATATCATAAGCGCGACCGTCAACGGTCAGGAGTTTTTCCTGCAGGAGATCATCCGCGGCAGCGAGTACGGATTTGACTTCGGCATTCAGACGGGAAGTTTTGATATCGAGATCAACCACCTTTCCCCTTCGGGAGAGATCGCGGCGGAGACGCTCTCCGTGTGCGCCATGCGGGAATATCCCTCGGAGAATCTGCGCGGAAGCGTATGGTATTCCGCGGCGGGGTGGACGATGGAAGAGGATACCTTCCGCGCAGGACAGGGCGCGGGAACGCTGACGATCTTATCCAAACATGCCGAAGCGCTCGGCGCAGCCGTCCGCGCCGCGGATGGAGATATATCCGTGACGTTGGACGGCGTTTTACAGCCCTCGGCGGCATCCTTCACACTGCCTGCCGCAGAGGATACGCCGCACACCGCGACCTTTACCTATACGGGGAACGGCAATGCGACCGTGGCGCTCGGCGAGCCCGGCATCTCCCTCGGCGTGAAATTCACGCTCGATTATGATGCGGCGCTCGGCGATGTATACAATGTGTACGGCGCGGCGCCCGAGCTCCTTGCCCCGCGGGAATACATCCTTGACGAAGGCGCGGCGCTGTCGCTCCTGTTCGTTCCGAAAGCGAGCGTTGCATCTTCTCTGATGCCCGAAGTAAACGTTCCGTGCAGACTGTTGGATTATACGATAAACGGAAAAACGCACGCGGGTGCGAGTTTTGAAACGATTTTAACGGAAAACACCGCCGTTTCCGTTCGCTTTGCGGAGACACTCCCCGATCTTCCGACGGATGTTGCCGTGACCACGGAAACGTATGGCGGAGAGTCTGCGAAACGCAGCTTTTGCGACGGAGAAACGGTTCCCCTCCCCGCAGGAAGCGACGTTACGCTCGCCATCGCCATGCCTGCGGAAGGCATTTCGTGCACCGCAGAACTCAACGGCAACCGGTATACCCCCGAATCAGTAAACGGGGTTTTTATTTTTAGCCTTTTGGCTCCTGAAACGCAGTCCCGCGTGGATATTTTCTTTGAAAAAGAGGGCTTCGCGCCCGAAGAATTTACCGTTATACTGCAACCGCACACCAAGATCGCTCTCACCGAAGACAGCGTTACGGAATGCATTTACGACGAGAACGGCGCCATCCTGCAAGCGTTTTCTTTGTATGCGGCGGTGCACTTTACCGACGGCACGCAGGAGCGCATCCCGCTTACATACACCGTTCATCCGACCGCCTGCGTATATGAAAGCAGCGTCTCCAATGCGGAATACGCCTTCGCAGCGACGATAACGCTGTATATTTTCCGTCCGGAGTTTGCAAAGTACTGCGCGGAAGAGGCTGTTCTTCAGAACGCGGAGAATATTCCCGCGGCGGCGACCGCGCTCTACGAAAACTACCTGTCGCTTTTGGAAAACCGAACTGCGGAGGAGCAAAACTACATCAAAGAAAGGTTGCCCGCCGCCTTCGCCGCCGAAATCGTGACGGCAGTGACTGCGAAAGAAATTTCGGAAGGCGCAGCGTCTGCTGCGGCAATGCTGCAATTCGCCGACGGCTCCATGCAGGAAACGACCCTCCTCCTCTCCTCCGAAAACTTCACGACCGAGAACGGCAAACCGATCGCGACGGGACTGTATGCGAACAGTTTTCGCGATACGGTATACTATATAATATGGAAAGCAGACGTAACGGCAACGCCGCCCGAACACCCCGAAGAACCGGAGGAAAAACCGCAGGTCACCATTCAGATATCCGATTCAAGTTCCGTCTACGGCGAGAAAGAGGCACCGCTCACCTACACCGCGATCGGCTTGCCCGCAGGCGCGAGCCTTACCGTCATTCTTGAAAAGGAGGCGGGCAGCGCCGTCGGCACATACGCGATTACAGGCTCGTGCAGCGACGACCGCTTTGAAATTTCCATCACAGAGGGCGTTTATACCATTACGCCCCGCCCCGTCACCATCCGCATCGACGATGTTTCCGCATTGTTCGGCGATCGGCAGCCCGATTTTACTTATTCCGTCACGCAAGGGAGCCTGTTGGATGACCTCGGGATCGAACTTTCCGCCGAGACGGCAGATACGGCGGGAACATATGCGATCACGGGAAGGGCGACCTCGCCCGAGGCGAAAAATTATTCGATCACATGGATAAACGGCAGCTACACGATCTCCGCGCGCAAAGTGAGCCTTTCGGCAAACGACATAACGCTCTCCCCTTACGCGACATGGCAGGATGTTGCCGCCGCGCTGCAATTTTCCGTAACGGAGGGCGAGCTCTCGGAGGAGCATCCCCTCGGCGTTGAACTCAGCGTGATCATCGACGGGCAGACGCTGACCGAAGACAATTTTTCTTCGCTTTGGAAAGGCGGAACACATACCGTTCATATCACGGCGGGCGGAAACGGATATACCGTATCGGCAACGGACGGAACGCTCTTTGTGCCGCCCGCCGCGATCGGTATTGCAAATGTCAGAACGGAATATATCTACAGCGGGAGCGCCGTACAGCCCTTTGATTGGAAAACAAACCTGACGGGACTCCTTCCGAGCGCCGCCGCGGACTGTTTTGCCGTCGAGCTCCTCGACGAAACGGGAAAACCCGTCCCTTCCATTCTGAATGCAGGCGCCTATCTTCTCCGCGTGAGGATCGCCCACAGCGACGAATACGCCTTCATTTCGGGGGCGCAAACGCAATTTTATATAAATATGACAAAATTTGATATTTCGAATTATATCGAAATAATAGGCGTAAAAGATTCAGAAACACTCATTTTTGGCGACGATTTTCAAATATATGTGCAAATTTCGGAATATAATGTTCAGTTTGATTGCATTTTGGAATACGATAATATTTCGATAGATTTCGAAATGATAGATTCTGACGACCTTGTGCAATCAGGCGTATATTCGGTAAGGGTCGTCGTATCCGATGAAAATTACTGCGGAGAAGCCTCCGTCTCCTTTACGCTCGCCGAAGGATTTTCGGAGGAGACCGATCGTTTGGAAAACCTGCTGCAGCAATTTGCCGCAGCAGAGCAAGCCGCGCAATTCGGGCTTCTCCTTCAGATGCGCGAAGTACTGCTCTCGCTATCCGAGCAGGAGCTCGCGCAGGCAATGGACAACGAACGCTTTGCCGCTGCTTACGCGCAATGCGCCGAGGCATGGAACGCGTTTGAAAATTCTGCCGAAGACGAACTCGCCGATACCATGCAGTCGGCGAACGTATCCGCGCCCGCGCTGCTTGTCCGGACGGCAATGATCCTCGCCGTCGGCGTCGCAGTTGCCGCAGTCTGTAAAAAATTCCATTGACGGGAGAACGCAATGAAACACATCAAAAAAATTTTATTTTTTGCCGCATCGCTCCTTTTCCTCCTCACCGCCTGCACAGACGGCTCCGCGCCCGAAGAGGATACGCTGAAAACCAAACTCGAACGCACCGCCGCCGCCTCGAAGGTCGCATGCGCCGTCACCCTTTTCAGCGGAGAGCACCTCCTTGCCGAGAGCGTCTCCGTCTATCAGGTGACCGAGAGCGGCGCGGAGCTCGCCCACACGCTCAAAACGCTGTCGGACGACATTCTCGCGGAGGAACTGTATGAGACGGTGACGACGACCGCATCCGTCTCCGAATCCGATTTTCTCGAAGCCGCCGCGCTTCCCTTCGACGCGGCTAAAGCCGAAGAGCGCGCCGAAGGCGATACCGTCTATCTGCAAACCGACGACCCCGCAAGCTTTTTCGGTTCAGAGACCGCCGCGGCGTTTACAGACGTACAAGCCGTCATACGACTTCTGAACGAGCGCCCCGTATCCTGCGATCTCGCTTTTACGCTCCCGAACGGGCACTCGGTGACGATCGTATATACCTTCTCGTATGGTGAATTGTCAACTTAAGTGCAACAGTTAGAAAGATTTTGATCAAACAAATCTTGTGGTGTATGGTAATGTAAAACCTTCTTGGGTCTGGCGTTTAAAAGCGCCAGATTCTTTTTTAGTGTTGCAGGACTCACCCTTG
>DBGBVX010000132.1:0-28165 GCA_048370055.1 Candidatus Gallimonas sp.
ATAATACTGTGATAAATTCTTAAAAACACATTTAATCGCCTTTCCCCTTCCGATGCTTTACGCACTCCGTAAGGAGATATTCGATCTGTCCGTTGAGGGAACGGAAATCTGCCTCCGCCCACTCCATGAGCTCGGCATACAGCGCAGGAGATACGCGAAGCGGAATTTGTTTTTTTGCTTTATTTCTTTTTTCCAACTCCTCTTCTTTCATAACATCCTCCACGTTCAACGCGCTATGATACAGCATCTTCTTGCCCCATTGCGCTCAACAGCCTCTCCAACGGCGCAGCGCCCTTGCGATAGATCGCATACAGAATAAACCAAACCACGAGCGCGACGACTGCGAACACGATCAAAAGAACAAATACCGTACCCATAAAGTTGGGAAAAATCTGCGCGAAGGTGAGCTCCCCGAGGCAGTAGCCCGTCACCGTCGCGGCGACGGCAAGCAGAACGGCAAGCACGAGCGCAACGAGAAAGACGACGTTCCCACGCCTTTGCAGCGTGAGAAATGTCCCTTGCAGTTTGCGTTTGAGTTCACCCGCCTCGTCGCGCGGAAGGCGCTCTTCATTCACACGGAAGAGTTCGCCAAGGCGCCGCGCATATATTACAGAGCAGACCGTCATCAGAACGCACGCGACGATTCCCGCGACGCTCACGACGAAACACGCCGCGAGATTGTTCTCGTCAACGATCGCACCGACCGCAATGAGCAGGAAAGCAATCACCCACCCGAACGCGCCGCTCTTTTTCTGCAAGGCGCGGTATTCCGCGCGCAGCTCGTCAACGAGGAAATAGTCGACGGGAAACCGAACGACAAGCCCCTTTGAGGGATGCAGCCCCATCGCCTCGGCACGCTTGAAATAAAAGGCGATCTCCGCGCGCATATCGATGCGGAATGCACTTCTGTCGCTCTCCGCTCCGTATGCGGATATGATCTGCACGATAAGACAGATCAACATCGCCGCACCGACGCAAAGAACGGAGATCATCCATTCCCGCTCGGTGAATAAACTTATCACGCGGAACAAACTGAAAATCAGCCCGCAAAAAAGTATAAGTAAATCGGCTGACGTGAGCGCAACGTTCAACTTATGCCGCGCGGAGTTTCGGAGCGCGAGCAGTTTCGCGTGGTAGCGCTCGGAGACCGCACGCGCCTCTTCGTTCCCGTTCGCGCGGTCGTAGGCAAGCTGCTCGTCACACAGCGCATATAAATACCACTCGCTGACGGCTTGCAGGATCGCCGCCGCCAACGAACAGACGCCCGTCAACACCGTGAGCGCAATGACTGCCGCGCTCCCGAACTGTTCGGCGCAGGCGATCCCGAGGATCGTACACACGAGCGCGACAGCGAGCGGAACGGCGCTCAATCCCTGAAAGCGGATCAGGCGCCGCACGCGGCATTTATATTCTCTCATTCTCCACAAATTTACCGAGCGCCGCCCGAATAATCGACGAAAGGCTTGAGCTTTTCGGGCTGTTCCAACCGAACGTGGAACACCGCACCGCAGTCCGTGCAGGCAAACGCAGTCATCTTAGAATAGGTAAAGATCATCTTCTTGCGCTGAACCTTCGGGAGCGCGACGAGCCCGCCGTCGCTCGCCGAGAACACGATCTCCACCGTTGCGGCGCTGCCGCACGATTCACAGCGCATCAGTAGATGCTCCCGCTGTTCACGATGGGCTGCGCGTCCTTATTGCCGCAGAGCACCACAAGGAGATTGCTCACCATCTGCGCCTTTCTTTCGTCGTCAAGCTCGACGATCTGCTCATCGGAGAGTTTATCGAGCGCCATTTTGACCATGGAGACCGCCCCTTCGACGATCTTCTGCCGCGCCGCTATGATCGCCGAAGCCTGTTGGCGCTGCAGCATCGCCGCCGCGATCTCGGGCGCATAGGCAAGGTGCGAGATACGCGCCTCTAAAATTTCGATGCCCGCCATATCGGCGCGGGACTGAATTTCTCCCTTCAGAATATCTGCGACCTCCTGCGCCGAGCCGCGGAGCGACTTCTCATCGCCGTTGGTCGAAACGTCGTAAGGATACTGTCTCGCCACCTGACGGATCGCCGCGTCGCACTGCGTAGAGAGATACGCCATATAATTATCGACGTTAAATACGGCGCGCGCCGTGTTGGTGATGCGCCAGATGACGACGACGGAGATCTCAATGGGGTTGCCCTCTTCGTCGTTGACCTTCTGCTTTTCATTGTTGAGCGTCATCGCCTTCAAGGAGAGTTTTTTGTTGACTCCCATCGTTGCGCGCGCGGGATTGACCGCCGAACAGAACGGGTTCACCCAAAAGAAGCCGTCGCGCTTGAGCGAGCCGTAATATTTCCCGAACAGCGTAAATACATACGATTCGTTGGGCTGAAGCGTCTTGAACCCGCACGTCATCACGATCCCCGCAAGAAAGACAAGCATCCCCGCCACCATCAGCGCCGCAAACGCGGGAATATCATTCACATTCATTGCGCCAACCGCAAACATCGCGATCCCGACAATGATCATCAGCAAGACTACGGCGAGCATCGCCCATCCGTTCTTTTCGCGCGCAGGACGCTCATTGATCTCTTTTTCCATACAGCCCTCCAAAAATGATATTATTTTGATATCATCATAATAACATCGAATTTTATGAATGTCAATACCCAAAAACAAAAATAATCGGAAAATTTTTCATCGATCGGAAATCACGGGCAGAAAAATCGCAATGCCGCGCAAAACACGATCATATAAAAAAGAAAGCGCTCGCGGCGCTTTCTTTTTGGTTTATTTTCGAAGAAGTTTTTTCAGGATCTCCCGCACGGCAAGTTTGCAGTGCTCATAGGTGAGCCCCCCTTGGAAATAGGCGACATACGGCTCGCGGATAGGCGCGTCGGCGGAGAGCTCGATGCTCGCGCCCGAATTGAACGTCCCTGCCGCCATGATGACCTTGCAGTCATACCCCGGCATATCCCACGCCTCAAGCCTGACGAAAGAATCGACGGGAGAGACGTCTTGCACCGATTGGATAAAGTCGGTGAGCTGTTTTTCCGTATCGAAGCGGACGGCGCGCGTGATGTCGGGCGGGAGCCGGTCGAGGGAAGGATAGTTTTCGTAACCGAGCTCCGCCATGCACTGCCCGATGAGAAGCGCCCCCTTGAGCGCCTGCGCCACAACGTGCGGCGCAAGGAAAAATCCCTGATAATAGAGCTGATAGCCGTAGGCATACGACCCGACTTCCGCGCCCACAGACGGCGCAGTCAGGCGGTTTTCGCATTGCAGAAGATATTTCTCCCTGCCCGCGATATACCCGCCCGTCGGCGCAAGCCCGCCCCCGGGATTTTTGATGAGCGAACCGACGATGATATCCGCCCCGACCTGCGTAGGCTCACACTTTTCAACAAACTCTCCGTAGCAATTATCCACGAAGATACAGCCTTCGAATCCGCTCGCACGCACAGCCGAACATACCGCGCCGATCTCGGCGACCGTAAAGGAATCGCGGAGTTCATAGCCGCGGGAGCGCTGCAGATACACCAGTTTGTATTTTTTTCCCGCAAGCGCGCCGCCGACAGCTTTCAGATCGACTTTCCCGTTTTCGTCGAGCGAGAGCACATCGAAAGAAACGCCGAAATCTTTCAGCGAGCCGTTTCCATCGCCCCAAATCACGCCGCGGAGCGTATCGTACGGCACGCCGCTCACGCAGAGCACTTCGTCGCCCGGGCGGAGCAAACCGAACAGCGCAACGGTGAGCGCGTGCGTTCCGCTCAGGATCGCAGGCGAAACGACGGCGCGCTCCGCGCCGAACGCGCGGGCGTATACTTTGCCCAAGACGTCGCGCCCCTCGTCGCCATAGCCATAGCCCGTGCTCGGCGCAAAATGGCGGAGCGCAAGGCGCTCCGCTCTGAACGCAGACAGCACTTTTTCCTGATTGAACAGCGCGATCTCATCGATCGCGGCAAATTTTCCGCGCAGGCGCTCCTCCGCGCCCGCGATACGTTCTTCAACGGTCATAGATACGCATTACCTCCTCGATCGCCGCCTCCGACGGCTCAAGCCAATGCAGCGCGGGCAGCTTTTTGAAAAAAGTAAGCTGCCGCTTTGCATAATTGCGGGTGTTTTTCTGTATTATGTCACGCATAATACTGCGCAAATCTCCATTTTTTAGCCCTTCGATGACCTCTTTATAGCCGATGCCCTGCATACACTGCGCGTCCTCAGGCACCCCTGCGGCGAGAAGTCCCTCTACTTCGCCGACGAGCCCCGCCTCAAACATCCCCTCAACGCGGCGGTCGATGCGCGCATACAATTCCTCGCGCGGATAATCGAGCGCGAACGCCTCGTAGCCAAAGCGCGGGATCTTTTCGTCGCGCTGCTGCGATTTCTTTTTTCCCGTCAGCTCGAAAATTTCGAGCGCACGCACGACGCGCTTTACATCGTTGGGATGCAGGATCGCCGCGCTCTCGGGATCGACCTCACGCAACAGATCGTGCAGGTATTCCTTCCCCTTTTCCTCGGCGATCGCCCGATACTTCTCCCGCAAAGCTTCGTCTGCGGCGGCGTGACCGAATCCGCTTTTGAAGAGCACCGCGTTCAGGTAAAACCCCGTGCCGCCGCAGAGCACGGGCACCTTCCCGCGCGCGCCGATATCTTCGATCGCGGAAAGCGCAAGTTTTTCATAGTCGTGTACGGTAAAATTTTCCGTGGGCTCCGCAACGTCGATGAGATGGTGCGGGATCCCCGCCATCTCTTCCCGCGTTGGTTTTGCCGTGCCGATATTCAGCCCACGGTACACGAGGAGCGCGTCGCACGAGACGACCTCTCCCCCGAGCCTGCGCGCGCACTCCACGGCGAGCGCCGTCTTGCCCGACGCGGTGGCGCCGCAGATGACAAGCAATTTTTTCATACGATGCGCTTGAAGAGCTTTTCAAGCTCGCTCTTTTTCATTTTCACGACAGCGGGACGGCCGTGCGGGCATTTGAGCCCGAGATCGCCGTCCATCTCGCGGATGAGCGTGCGCGCCTCCTGTTCGGTGAGGAACTCCCCGCCCTTGACAGCCGCTTTGCACGCGGCGGTGGCAAGTTTATCTTTAAGGATATCGGCAAGGCGGATGGCGCGGAGAGATTCCATCGACGAGAGCACGTCCGCAAAGAAGGCGTTCAGATCGATATCCGTCAAGTCGACGGGAACGGCGGAGACCTTCACCGCGTCGTCGCCGAACGCCTCGACTTCGAACCCGATCTCCCGCAGGATGGGGAAATTTTTCTCCAAAAAGGCAAACTCCTGCCCGTTGACGGTGATGAGGAAGGGCGCGAGCATGGGCTGAGAGAGCGCGGCGCGCTTTTCCCACTTTTCGCGCAGACGATCGTAGAGGATGCGCTCGTGCGCGGCGTGCTGATCGATAAAATACGCCGCGTCGCCCGATTCATAGATCAGATAAGTGCGGAAGAGTTCGCCCTTATAGGTCAGCGTATCGGGCTCCACGCGCTCCTGCCGCATTTTTGCGCTCTGCTCGCGCAGGTATTTCTGATTTTCGGCAAAGACGTCCTCTTCGGCCGCGGGCGAGGAAGGCGCCTCGGCGCAAGCGGAAGATACGGGCGCGCGCACCTCCATGCGCACGGGCGGCGCCTCAAAAAAGCGCGGTTCCCCGCCCTTGGGGAGCGTAACGTCGAATCTGACCTCTTGTTTCGCCTGCTCGTAGCTCATCGTCTGCCGCGCGGGCTCCGAGGAACTTTGCGGCGCAGCCGCCGGGGAAGAGGCGGGAGCGGAGGCGGGCACAGGCGCGCTTTTTATCTGTTCTGCCTGTTCCTGAGGCGCCGTTTTGGGCATATTCACGAGATATTCGAGCGCGCGGGAATTGCCGTCCAAAACCGCCGAAACGACGGAGTAAACGCAGCCGTAAACGATCTGATTATCGGCAAAGCGGACGTCCGCTTTATTGGGATGCACGTTGACGTCCACGATCTCGGGCGGAACGTCGAGGAAGAGCACATAGAAGGGATACTGCCGCTTCATGAGGTAGCTCGCATAGGCGTTCGTGACCGCCGCACCCACCGTCTGATTGACGACGTACCGCCCGTTGACAAAAAGACTCTGCCATGTGCGGTTGGGCTTGAAAAAGTTGCGGTTCCCCAAAAATCCGCGGATCCTGATGCCGTGTTTTTCCGCGCTGATCTCGATGCAGTCGCTAAGGATGTTCGTTCCGTAGACCGCGGCGAGCGCCGCGGGCAAGCCGTCGCCGAAGGAGCGGTATTTGATCTTCCCGTTCACAAGATAGGTGAAGAAGATTTCGGGATGCGACAGGAGAAAGCGCGCCATCACGCTGCCGATATCCGCCTCCTCCTGTGCGTCTGACTTGAGAAATTTCAGGCGGGCGGGCACATTGTAAAAGAGGTCGTCTACCGTGACAACGGTCCCCTGCGCGCCCGCCGCAGGCTGAACGTCGCCGAGCGCGCCGCCCGTACAGGCGAGCGAATAGGCGTCGCCGTCCGCGCGGCGCGACACGATCTCCATTTTTGAGACCGCCGCAATGGAGGCGATCGCCTCGCCGCGGAACCCAAGCGTACGGATGGCGAAGAGGTCGTCCGCCGTTTTCAGTTTGCTCGTCGCGTGCGCGGCGTACGCAAGGGGCAGATCGTCCTTTGCGATACCGCTCCCGTTGTCCGTCACACGGACGCGCTTTTTGCCGCCTCCTTCGATCTCGACGGAAATCTCCGCGGCGCCCGCGTCGATGGCGTTCTCCACAAGTTCTTTGACGACGGAATAGGGTCGGTCGACGACCTCCCCCGCCGCGATCTTGTTGTAGACGTCCGCCGTAAGCAGATTGATGTTCATGAGACTTTCTCCTTGAGTTCCGCCAATAAGGCGAGCGCCTGCATAGGCGTGAGAGAATTGACGTCGATGCCCCTGAGCTCCTCGCGAAGGTCAAATTCCTCCGTTTCGGGCGCCTCTTCTGCGGGCGGAGGCAGCTTTTCGCGCCGTTTTTCGCCGCGTTCCAACTCTTTGAGGATGACTTTGGCGCGCGAAGTGACTTCTTCGGGCACGCCCGCAAGCGAGGCGACCTCTACGCCGAAGGAGCGCGACGCCCCGCCGCGCACGATCTTGCGCAGAAATACGATGCTCCCGCCGATCTCGCGCACGTTGATCTTGTAATTTTTTACGCCCTCGAGCTTGCCCTCGAGCTCGGTGAGCTCGTGATAGTGCGTGGCAAAGAGCGTCTTTGCGCGCACGTTGTTGGTGAGATATTCGATGACCGACCACGCAATGGAGAGCCCGTCGAACGTGCTCGTGCCGCGCCCCACTTCGTCGAGGATGAGCAGGCTCTTCTCCGTCGCGTTGCGGAGAATGTTCGCGACCTCCGTCATCTCCACCATAAAGGTGCTTCTGTCGAGAATAAGATTATCGCTTGCGCCGATACGCGTGAAAATGCGGTCAACGAGCGGAACGCGCGCGCGTTTTGCGGGCACGAAACAGCCGACGTGCGCCATAAACGCGATGAGCGCGACCTGCCTTAAATAGGTGCTCTTTCCCGCCATGTTCGGACCCGTTATGATCATCGTGCGGTCCTCTCCGTTATCGAGGCGGCAGTCGTTGGGCACGAAACGCTCCTTGGAGATCGCTTCGACGACGGGATGGCGCCCCTCTTCGATCTCGAGCGCGCCGTCCTCGGCGATCTCGGGGCGGCAGTACTTGTTCTCCTTGGCGACCGTCGCAAAGGAAACAAGGCAGTCGAGCATGGCGATCGCCCCCGCGATGCGCTGAAAGACGGGAATATTGCGCGAAAGCACCTCCATAAGTTCGTTGAAGAGGTGTTCCTCAAGACGGGAAGCGGCGTCCGTACTGCCCAAAATTTTCCCCTCAAGATCCTTGAGTTCCTCCGTCGTGTAGCGCACGCAGTTCGCAAGCGTCTGACGCGGCACATAGGAGTAGGGAACTTTGTCCTTAAAGGAATTGGTCACTTCGATGTAGTAACCGAACACGCGGTTGAACCCCACTTTGAGGTTTCTGATCCCCGAACGCTCGCGTTCGCGCGTCTCAAGTTCGAGCACGAGCGATTTGCCGTTATCTTTGACTGCGCGGAGCTCGTCGAGCTGTTCGCTGTATCCGCGGCGGATATAGCTGCCCTCCTTGAGCGTCGTCGCGTCGGGAGAAATGGCGCGGTCGAGGAGATCGCAGATCTCCTTGGTATCCACAAGATCGTCCGCGATCTCGCGAAGGAGCGCGGAGCCGAACCCGATGAGCTGAAATTTGAGATTGGGCACCGCCGCAAGCGACGACGAGAGCGCGATACAGTCGCGCGGCTGTAAATTCCCGTTGGAGACGCGCCCCGTGAGCCGTTCGATATCCCGCACGCCGCCGAGCATATCGGCGATCCCCATGCGCATCACGGTGCCTTTGCAGAGTTCCTCCACCGCGTCCAACCGCTTTTCGATCTCGGCTTTTTCGCAGAGCGGCGCAGAGAGCATGGAGACGAGTTTTCTCGCACCCATCCCCGTTTTTGTCTTATCCAAAAGCCACAGAAGCGACCCGTAGCGCTTGCCCTCGGCGTTGTTTTTGAGGATCTCGAGGTTGCGGACGGCGTTTGCGTCCAACGTCATGTTTCTCCCCGCCTCTATACAGCGGAGACGGTTCATATTTTTCAGAGCGTGCTTCTGCGTTTCGCGGAGGTACTCCAAAAGCGCGCCCACGGCGCGCACCGCGTTGTCCTTATCCTCTAATCCGAGCGCCTCCAACGACGCCGCGCCGAGCTGTTCGCACACGCTCTTTGCCGCGGCAGCCTTTTCAAACGTCCACGGGAGATAGCAGGAAAAATTGGGCAGAGCGCCGCGGCTCGCCTCAACGTCGTCCTTTGCCTCAAAGAGCATCGCCTCGTTGCAGATGACTTCCGCGACCGCGAGATTGACGAGCGCGGAGACGACGCTCTCTCTGCCCGCAAATTCCTCGGCGTTGAGTTCGCCCGTCGTGATATCCGCCCATGCGAGCGCGTACCCCTTTTCTCCTTTGTACGCGCACGCGATATAGTTGTTTTTCTTTTCGTCGAGCTGATTATCCTCGATGACCGTACCCGCCGAGACGACGCGGATGACGTCGCGCTCCACCATCCCCTTGCCCGCGGTGGGCTCGGTGAGCTGTTCGCAGATGGCGACGCGCTCGCCCATCGAGACGAGTTTTGCGATGTAGGCGTCAGCCGCATGATAAGGGATCCCGCACATGGGCGCGCGCTCCTTGAGCCCGCAGTCCCTGCCCGTGAGCGTAAGATCGAGGAGCTTTGAAACGCGCACCGCATCGTCGAAGAACATCTCGTAAAAGTCTCCGAGGCGGTAAAAAAGCACGCAATCCTTATACTTCTCCTTCATGGAGAGGTAGTGTTCCATCATCGGCGAAAGCCCCATATCATCCTCCGTTTATAACTTTTCCCCGTACAGCGATACGCCGTTCGCCCGCGTGACCTTCATGCGGACAAACTCGCCCACGCAGTTTTTATCGCTTGCAAAATAGCCCATCCTGCCGAGCGGCTCTCTCCCAAGATACAGCCCGCGCTTTTCGTCGAAATCCTCGCACAGGACTTCGATCTCCCGCCCGACGTACTTCTCGCTCTTTCTGCGCGTGTTCTCGTTGACGGCGGCAACGAGCCGCGTGATGCGGTCTTTGGCGATCTCTTCGGGGATCTGTCCCTCCATTTTCGCGGCAGCCGTGCCCGTGCGCGGCGAATATACAAAGGTGAACGCGGAGGAAAAATCCGCCTCCTTTACAAGGGAGAGCGTCTCCCCGAACTCCTCCTCCGTCTCCGTCGGGAAAGCGACGATGAGATCGGTCGTAATCTCCGCCTCGGGGATCTCGCGCTTCAGGAGCGCGACCTTGGCAAGATACTCCTCCCGCGTGTACCGCCTGTTCATGAGCTTTAAGATGCGGCTTGAGCCGGACTGCGCGGGAAGATGCAAAAGATTGAGGATCTTATCGTGCTTCTTCATGACGGCGACGAGCCGCTCGGAGAAATCTTTTGGGTGCGACGTCATAAATCTGAGGCGGAATTTTCCTTCGATCGCGGCAACGCGATCCAAAAGTTCGGGAAAATCCACGTCGCCGTCGCGATAGGAGTTGACGTTCTGCCCGAGGAGCGTGATCTCCTTATATCCCTCCGCGATGAGCGAACGGCACTCCTCCACGATGACCTCCGCGCTGCGGCTGCGCTCCCTGCCGCGCACATAGGGCACGATGCAGTAAGTGCAGAAGTTGTTGCATCCGTAGGTGATGTTCACCCATGCGTTCGGATAGCTCGTGCGGCAGGCGGTTGCGCCGTCCTCCGTCTCCAATCTGTCCTCATACAGCGAAACGACGCGCTTTTCGCTCTTTTTGCGCTCGATGAGCGACGCAAGCTCGAAGATATTGTGCGTTCCGAAGATAATATCGATAAAGGGAAATTTCTCTTTGAGCACCTGCGCCTTGCCCGGCTCCTGCGCCATGCAGCCGCCCACCGCAATGATGAGCCCCTTTTTCTGCCGCTTGAGCTTTTTGAGCGCGCCGATATTGCCGAAAGCGTGATTTTCGGCGTTTTCGCGGATACAGCAGGTGTTGAATACGATGATATCCGCCTCTTCGGGCGGAACTTCCTTTTCATAGCCGACAGAGCGCAGGATCCCCGCGATCTTCTCCGATTCGTGGAGATTCATCTGACAGCCGAACGTAACGATGGCGTAATTCATAAGTTTTCCGTAAATGACGGGAGCGCACCGAGCACTTCCCCCACCTTGCCGTGAATGGCAAGCGTGCAGGAGGCGTCGAGCGGGGTCTCGTCACGATTGATGAGAATAAGGTTTTCGCCGCGGAAATAATCGATAAATCCCGCCGCGGGATAGACGGTGAGCGAAGTGCCCGCCACGATGAGCGTATCCGCGGCGGCGATCGCCGCAAGCGCGCCGTTCACCGTATCGGGATCGAGCTGTTCGCCGTACAGAACGACGTCGGGCTTGACCACCCCGCCGCATCCGCAGCGCGGCACGCTCGCGCTCTCGCTGATAAACTGTGCGGGGTAAAACTTCCCGCACTTTGTGCAGTAATTCCTGTGTACGCTGCCGTGCAGTTCAAAAACGCGCTCGGATCCCGCTTTTTGGTGGAGCCCGTCGATGTTCTGCGTGACGACGGCGAGGAGTTTTCCCGCGCGTTCCCACGCGGCAAGTTTTTTATGCGCCGCGTTGGGCTTTGCCCCGAGCGGCAGCATCTTCTCGCGGTAAAATGCAAAAAACTCCTCCGTATGCGTGTGAAAATAGGAGGCGCTCAGCATCGTTTCGGGCGGGACGGTATATTTCTGACGGTACAGCCCGTCCGCGCTGCGGAAGTCGGGGATCCCGCTTTCCGTCGAAACGCCCGCGCCGCCGAAAAATACGACGCGGCTGCTCTTTTCCATGATCTCTTTCAGCGTCATTGCAAACTCCGATTTTACATTATAACACAGAACGCGCATTTTTTCAACTTTTGCGCGTGCGCATGATAAAATTTTCCTGAAAGCGCGCATACTGCCTTCGTGAAACGCGTACTTACCATCTCCGCAGTTATCCTCGGCGTGCTTGCCGTCATCTTGCTCGCCTGTTTATTCTACTACTTCGGCGTGACGGCGAACGTCAGGCTCGATAAGAGCAAACTCACCCCGCAAGATACCTTCCTCGCCCTGTACGATGAGAGCGGCGAGGAGATCGAAGCAAGCGCCATCCATGCGAGCGCAAGTTCTTCCGATATCCCCGAGCACGTCAAAAACGCGTTCATCGCGGTGGAGGATAAGCGTTTTTATGCGCATAAAGGCGTAGACTTCCGGCGCATGCTCGCGGCGGGATGGCGCAATCTTACGAGCTTTTCCTTCCGCGAGGGCGCCTCTACCATCACGCAGCAGCTCATCAAGAACACGCATCTATCGAGCGAAAAGACGATCAACCGCAAACTGAAGGAGATCAAACTCGCGCGCCTGCTTGAAAAAAAGTACTCCAAAGACGAGATCCTGACGCTCTACCTGAATTCCATCTACTTCGGGCACAGCGCGTTCGGCATCGAGAGCGCCGCGCACTTCTACTTCGGGAGATCCGCGGCGGAGCTGCTCCCCGCCGACGGCGCCATGCTGGCGGCGCTCATCAAATCGCCCAACCGATACTCCCCCTTCCGCGACGCGGAAGCGTGCAGAGCGCGGCGCGACCTCGTACTCGGACTCATGCGGGAACAGGGATTCCTCGATGAAACGACCTATCGATCCGCTCTGAACACCCCTATCCCCGCCGCGCCCGCCGAAAACGGCGCCGCGAACGCCTATCTCGCCCGCGTGTACGACGAACTCGCGGAGCTCTTTCCCGACGCAAAGTCAGGAGACTGGGGCTCGCTCAGGATCTACACCTATTACCGCCCTTCGCTGCAAGCGGAACTTGAAAAAACCGCCGCAGACTCGGACGTATGCACGCTCGTGCGCGACAACCGCAAACAGGCGCTGCTCGCCCTGTATTCGACCGCGGGAACGCCCGAACGGCTGCCCGCTTCGACCATCAAGCCGCTCGCCGTCTATGCGCCCGCGTTGGAAGAAAACCTCATCTGCCCCGCCACGCCGGTTTTGGACGAGCGGACGGACTTCGGCGGATACTGCCCCGACGACTACGGCGGCGCGACGGGGGAATATATGAGCGCAAGATACGCGCTCGCGCACAGCGTCAATATTCCCGCCGTGAAGATTCTCAACGAGCTCGGGCTCGCCCGCGCCGCGGACTATCTCGAAAAGATGGGACTTCCGACCACGGCGGACGATCTTTCGCTCGCTCTTGCGCTCGGCGGGATGCGCCGCGGTTTTACCCTGCCCGCGCTTGCCGACGCCTACGCCGTATTTGCAAATTGCGGCGAGTACGCCCCCTCGGCGACGATCATGCGCGTCGAGGACGAACGCGGAAGGACGCTCTATATCCACTCGCCCGTGCAAAAGCGCGTGTTTTCCGAAGATACGGCAGCCATCATGAACGATATGCTGCAGACGGCGGTATCGGAGGGCACGGCGAAAAAGCTGAGAACGCTCTCCTTCCCCGTATGCGCCAAGACGGGGACCGCAGAAGGCGAAAAGGGAAATACCGACGCCTACTGCGTCTCCTATACGCGCGATCACACCGTCGCGGTGTGGTTGGGAAACAGTGATTACTCCCCCGTACAGGCGACGGGCGGAGGACTGCCCGCGAACGCCGCGCTGCGCGTCAATAAATTCCTCTACCGCGGCGGCGCGCCCGCTTCATTTGAGCCGTGCGACGGCGTGGTGAAGCTCCGCTACGATAAGACAGTTTACGACGAACAGCACGTCATTTTGCTCTCCGATCCGGCGGCGCCCGCGGGGACCGACCGCGAAGAGCTCTTCCGCAAGAGCGCGCAGCCCGTCCGGCAGAGCTCTTTTTACTCCTGCCCGACCATCCAAACGCCGTCGATTTTTTATCAGAACGGCGGGATCCAAATCGTATTATGTCAGACAAAGTACTACGATTATGAGGTTAAAAGAGAAAATCGCGGCAAAATTACCACGATTTACAGCGGAAAATACCGCAAAACCATCTGCGACAATTCCGTAAAGGCGGGCGAACGGTACGTCTATACCGTCATCCCGAAATACGGCGATCACATCGGGACCCCCGTCTCGCTTCCCGAAATTTACATTGACGGGCAGAGCAAGATCCCCGAAGATTGGTGGAGCGAATAGCCGCGCTCAAAGCGCGATCTTCTCCAACGTTCCGACGGCTTCCCTGACGAGCCCTTCGATATCCAATTTTTTCTCCTCCTCTTCGATGAAGGAGAGTTTGGGCTTGATGGCGGGAAATTCGGGGAGGAATACAGTACAGCAATCCTCATACGGCAGGACCGACGTTTCAAACGTGCCGATCTTTTTTGCGCGCACGATGATCTCCTCTTTATCGAACCCGACGAGCGGACGAAGCACGGGGAGCGTTACGACTGCGTTCGAGGAGGTCATCCCCTCAATCGTCTGCGAGGCGACCTGACCGAGGCTCTCGCCCGTGATGAGGCACTGCGCGCCCGTGCGCGCGGCGACGCGCTCGGCAATGCGGAACATAAAGCGGCGCAGGAGCGTTACGTTGAGCTCCGCCGCGCAATTCTTATGGATCTCCTCCTGAATGTGCGTCACGCTCACCGTCATGAGCGTGTTCCCGCCCGCATAGCGCGACAGGATGCGCGCAAGCTCCACAACCTTGTCTTTGGCCTGTTCGTTGGTGTAAGGATAACTGTGGAAATGCAGGTACTCCACGTTCATGCCCCGTTTCGCCATCATATATCCCGCGACGGGTGAATCGATGCCGCCCGAGATGAGCAGAAGCCCCTTTCCCGAAGTACCCACGGGCATGCCGTTCGCGCCCTCTTCGAACGTTCCGAATACGAGCGCTTTGCCGCCGTCGCGGATATCGAGATAGACGTAGTGTTCGGGCGCGTGTACGTCCACCGTGAGCGCAGGATACGCCTCGATGAGTTTTGCGCCCACCTCGGCGTTGAGCTGCATGGACGTGAGCGGATACTTTTTATCGCCGCGGTGCGTATCCACCTTAAAACTCCCCTGCGGCGGGCAGACGAGCTTCGCCGCAGCAAGGATGCTCTCCATATCGCTGTCCGTAAGGTACCCGGGCGAATAGGAATGCACGCCGAACACGCGCGAGACGCGGCTTTCGATCTCCTCGGCGTCCGCATCGTCAAACGCAGCGACGAGATAGCGTCCGCTCATGCGCCTGAGTTCATGACGGATGCCCTTGAGCGCCTTTTCGAGATTGACGGAGAACACGCGCTCGAAATACCCGCGGTTCTTTCCCTTCAAATGTATCTCCGCATAGCGGATAATCACGACTTTTTCCATATTCCGAATACCCGTTAAATCCTTTTGCGCGCGCAATCGTTGATGATCTGCGCCGCTTTTTCTGTTTCCTCCGCCGTCGTTGCGGGGGAAAAACTCATTCTGAGCACGCCGTAGAGCGTTGCCTCGCCGTAGCCGCACGCCTCGATGACGCGGCTGAAAGGTTTTTTGGAGCTGCACGCGCTCCCCGTTCCGACCGCCACGCCGTTATCCCACAGATCGCGCTGTAAGATCTCGCCGCGCAATCCCTTTGCCGAGACGGTCAGAATATAGGGTGTTCCGTTTTCGGGAGAGATGCGCTGAAAAATATCGTGATCGAGCAGCGCCCACATCCGTTCGCGGTACGCTCTTATCCGCTCGCCGTCCTCACGAAGCGAGGCGAACTTTTCCTCTGCGGCATGATGGAAACATGCAATGCCGAAGGTGTTCTCCGTTCCGCTGCGCATGCCGCCCTCCTGTCCTCCGCCGAAGATGTATGGCGCAAACGCCGTGCAAGCTTTCCTGCGGATGAGCGCTCCCGTGCCCTTGAGCCCGCCGATCTTGTGCGCGCTGACCGCGTAAAAATCGATATCTTTTGTGAGGCGCACGGGGAGCTTTCCGAACGCCTGCACGCCGTCGCTCAAAAACACCGCGCGCGGATTTTTTTGTTTGACGCGCTTTGCGAGCGCGGCGATATCGTTGACGGCGCCCGTCTCATTGTTGACGTGCACGACGGCGACAAGGCTCGTCTTATCGTCCACGAGCGACAAAAGCGCGTCCGCATCCACGCCGCCGTCGGCGTTGACGGGAGCGAACCGCGGTTCCACGCCGCGGTTTTTCAGCGCTTTGAAGCTCTCGTATACCGCCGCATGTTCGCCCGCCGTCGTGACGGCGTTCCCGCGTTTTGCCGCGGAAAAGACCGCCTGATTATCCGCCTCCGTCCCGCAGGAGGTGAACTCAAGCTCGAAGAGCGCGGGATCGGCGACACGCTCCAAAAGATAGGCGCGCGCGCGGGCGAGCATACGAGAAACTTCCGCGCCGCCATGATAGCGCGCGGAAGGATTGAAATATTCCTCTTTGAGATATACCGCCGCTTTGGCGACGGCGCCCTCCGAGGGGCGCGTCGTCGCGGCATTGTCGAGATAGATCATTTGGTCGTGAATTTGTTCCTGCCCGCCGCAAACACGAGATACTCCAACATCTCTTTCCTGCACTCGAGCACATAGAGCGTCTTTTCCATAGAGCCGGAATAGTGGATATAAATGAAGAGTTTCCCTTCCGCCGGCTCGCTGTTCGGCGTAAGGTAGGTCGGCTTTTTATTGCGCTGCCCTGCGAGCAGACGGTCGTATGAATCGGTGTCCGCATAGCCGATCATGAGCATCTGTTCCGCCTTCATCGTGATGAGGTGTTTGCGCGTTTTTCCGTTGAACACCTTTGTAACGCGGAGCTCGTCCTGTACGAAAGTATAGTCGTAGCTCACATTAAACCGGCGCTTGATCCTCCAAAAGATGAAGAAAAAGAGAAAGAAGAACACCATGGGGATGCACCAGAGCACGACGTTGAAAATCTTGACCGCGGTGGTGGCATCCTGACTGAGCATGGAAGGGATAAACGTGAGCGAGAAAAACACCATGATCGCGCCGAGCACAAGAAAGACAAGGCTTGCAATGTGGAAGATCTTGTATTTCCTGCGCTCCCCGCGCTCATCGGTGGAGATGGCGCTCTCCTCGTAGAGCGCTGACCGCGCCATCAGAATTCCACCGTCCCTTCATAGATTTTTTCAACGCCGCCCGTGAGCGTCACGGAGCCGTCGGAAGAATAGCGCACGATGAGATCGCCGCCCTTGAGCTTGACCGTGATATCGGTATCCGCCTTGCACAGCCCGTTGAGCACGCACGCGACGGCTGCCGCCGCGGCGCCCGTACCGCACGCCCACGTCTCGCCGTTGCCGCGCTCCCAAACACGCATTTTCACCGTGCTCTCGTTGACGACGCGAATGAACTCCACGTTCGTCTTTGCAGGGAAGTACTCGCTGTTCTCGATGCGCGGACCGAGCGTGGAGACGGGAACGTCGTCCACCTTGTCGCAGAAGATGACGCAGTGCGGGTTGCCGAGATTGACGAGCGTGACGTGATACGTTTTGCCGTCGATCTCCATGGGCTGATTGACGATCTTATCCCCTTTCCACACGGAAGGGATGCACTCGCCGCGCAGTTCCGCTTTCCCGAGATCGGCGCTTGCGGACGTGACGACGCCGCCGAAGGAATATACCTTGACCTCTTTGACGCCGCTCAGCGATTCGATGGTCATGGTCTCCTTTTTGACGATGCCCGTTTCATAGAGGTATTTTGCGACGCAGCGGATGGCGTTGCCCGCGATCTGCCCTTCGGAACCGTCCTTGTTGAAGATGCGCATTTTGGCGTCTGCTACGTCAGATCTTTCAATGAGCACGATGCCGTCGCCGCCGATGCCGTAGTGACGGTCGACAAAGTTGATGGCGAGCGATTCGGGGCAGGTAATCTTCCCCTCCATGTCCTCAAAATAGATGTAGTCGTTCCCGCAGGATTGCATCTTGGTAAATTTGAGTTCCGTCTTCTTGGTGCGCAGATTGTTGATATCGACAAGCTCGGTGTTGTATTCCGTGAACTTGCTCGCGATACTGTCGCACAGGGCGTTCGCCGTATCGAGCGACGTGAGCACCGTGATGCCAAGAAGGATCGCATGGTGATGCAGTTCGATATAGTCGTTGATGGAGTCGACGTCCGTCTTGCCCGTATAGATGATATAGCCGATCTTGCCCTCATCCATGAGCTTGGAGACCTGCTTGGTCGCTTTCAGCCTGTCTACGACGGTGACGTCGATACCGAGTTCGGAGATGACCTTCGCCGTGCCTGCCGTCGCATACAGCGTACAGCCGAGATCGGCGAACTTTTTGGCGATGGAGACGATCTCGAACTTATCCTGATCGTTGACGGTGATGTACACGCCGACGGGATTTTCCTTGGTCGGATGGCACATCTTGAATCCCGCCGAGACGAGCCCCTTGAAGAGCGCCTCCTCGATGGTCTTGCCGATGCCGAGCACTTCGCCCGTGGACTTCATTTCGGGACCGAGCTGAGAATTGACGTCGTTGAGTTTTTCAAAGCTGAACACGGGCACCTTGACCGCAACGTAGGGCGAATTTGGATAAAGCCCCGTGCCGTACCCGAGTTTTTTCAGCTTTGCCCCCACCATGATCTTGGTCGCAAGCTCGACCATGGGAACGCCCGTCACCTTGGAGATATACGGAATGGTGCGCGACGCGCGGGGGTTGACCTCGATGACGTAGAGCTGATTCTGATAGATGAGATACTGAATATTGATGAGCCCCTTCGTTTTGAGCGAGAGCGCAAGTTTGGTGGAGATATCCACAATCTTTTCAAGCATCGCGTCGCTCAGATGGTAAGGCGGATACACGGCGATGGAGTCGCCCGAGTGCACGCCCGCGCGCTCGATATGCTGCATGATCCCGGGGATGAGCACGTCGACGCCGTCGGAGATCGCGTCCACTTCGAGCTCGCTGCCCATGAGATACTTATCGCACAGCACGGGATTTTCGATGTGCTGAGCAAGGATGACGTCCATATAGCGGGAGATATCGTTCTCCGTAAAGGCGATGGTCATGTTCTGCCCGCCGATGACGTAGGAAGGACGGAGCAGCACGGGATAGCCGAGCGTTTCGGCGGCGCGGATCGCCTCCTCCTTGGTCATGACCGTGAGCCCCTTCGGGCGGGCGATGTGGAACTCCTCCAAAAGTTCGTCGAAGCGCTCTCTGTCCTCCGCCATATCGACGGAATCGGCGCTCGTGCCGAGGATGCGCACGCCCTTCTTATCGAGGTAACCGCACAGCTTGATCGCCGTCTGCCCGCCGAAGGTGATGACGACGCCGTAGGGCTTTTCCACATCGATGACGTTCTGCACGTCCTCGGGCGTGAGCGGCTCGAAATACAGCCTGTCCGCCGTGTCGAAGTCGGTGGAGACCGTTTCGGGGTTATTGTTGATGATGATGACTTCGTAGCCGAGCTCCTTGAGCGTCCAGACGCAGTGGACGGAGGAATAGTCGAACTCGATGCCCTGCCCGATGCGAATGGGACCGGAGCCGATGACGACGACGCGCTTTTTTGTGCTGTTCTTCACGAAAGGCAGCGCTTCATCGTGATCGAGCTCGTCGTACGTCGAGTAGAAATAGGGCGTCTGCGCGGCGAACTCTGCGGCGCAGGTATCAACCATTTTGAACACGGCGCGGCGGTGCGCAGGCAGTTTCTCGCCCGAAATGCGTGCGAGCGCCTTATCGGGATAGCCGATCCGCTTGCCCTCGAGGTATATCCCCTTGGAGATCTTTTTGCCCTCGATCGCCTGCTCGTATTTTACGAGATTGAGGAGTTTGTTGAGGAACCAACGGTCGATCATCGTGATCGCGTAGATCTCGTCGACGGAGATCCCGCGCTTGAGCGCCGCAAACACGCAGAACAGGCGCTCGTCCGTCGTCTTGTGCAGTTCCCCTCTCAGCTCGTCCGCAGTCATGTTCTCGAACTTGGGATGATTGAGCGTATCGAGCGAGATCTCCGCGCCGCGCACCGCCTTCATGATCGCCTGCTCGAAGGAAGTGCCGATCGCCATGACTTCGCCCGTCGCCTTCATGCGCGAACCGAGCGTGCGCTTTGCATAGAGGAATTTATCGAAGGGCCACTTGGGAAGTTTGACGACGACATAGTCGATCGCGGGCTCGAAGCACGCAAACGTCTTGCCCGTGACATCGTTTCTGATCTCGTCAAGCGTATAGCCGAGCGCGATCTTTGTGGATACCTTGGCGATGGGATAACCGGTCGCCTTACTTGCGAGCGCCGAGGAGCGCGAAACGCGGGGATTGACCTCGATGACGGCATACTCGAAGCTCTCGGGATGCAGCGCAAACTGACAGTTGCACCCGCCCTCGATGCCGAGTTCCGTGATGATGTTGAGCGACGCCGTGCGCAGCATCTGATATTCCTTATCGGAGAGCGTAAGGCAGGGCGCGACGACGATGGAATCGCCCGTGTGCACGCCGACGGGATCGAAATTTTCCATCGAGCAGACGGTGATCACGTTGCCGGCGCTGTCGCGCAGCACCTCGAACTCGATCTCCTTCCACCCGCCGATGTATTTTTCGATGAGCACCTGCGTGATGGGCGAAAGCATGAGCCCGTTGTGCGAAATGAGGCGAAGTTCCTCCTCGTCGTAGGCGACGCCGCCGCCCGCGCCGCCCAACGTGAACGCGGGGCGCACGATGACGGGATAGCCGAGCTTTTCCGCGATCGCGACGCACTCGTCCACCGTATAGGCGATATCGGACGGGACGACGGGCTGACCGATCTTCTCCATCGTCTCCTTGAAGAGCTCTCTGTCCTCCGCGCGGTCGATCGCATCGAGCTTGGTGCCGATGAGCTTGACCCCCCACTGATCGAGGAAACCCTCTTTGGCGAGCTTGCAGCCCATCGTGAGCCCCGTCTGCCCGCCGAGCGAGGCGAGCAGCGAATCGGGGCGCTCCTTGATGATGATGCGCTTCAGACTGTCTATCGTGAGCGGCTCGAGATAGATCTCGTCCGCAAGCATTTTATCCGTCATGATGGTCGCAGGGTTGGAGTTGCAGAGGACGACGTTGACACCCGCATCCTTCAGAACGCGGCACGCCTGCGCGCCCGCATAGTCGAATTCGGCAGCCTGCCCGATGACGATGGGTCCCGACCCGATGACGAGTACCTTTTTGATATCACTTCTCTTCGGCATTTCAGTTCTCCTTTTTCATGTTCTCGATAAAGCGGTCAAACAGGAAATTCGCGTCGTGCGGGCCGCCGCAGGCTTCGGGGTGGAACTGCACGGTGAACGCATTGACGTCGGGATACTCCACGCCCTCGCAGGTGCCGTCGTTCGCGTTGATGAAGGTGAGATTCCCCACGTTCTTCACCGAATCGCTCACGACCTCGTAGCCGTGGTTCTGCGAAGAGATGAACACCTTGCCCGTTTTCAGATCTTTTACGGGCTGATTGGCGCCGCGGTGGCCGTACTTCATCTTGCGCGTCTGCCCGCCCATGGCGAGCGCGAAGAGCTGATGCCCGAGGCAGATGCCGAGGATGGGCTTTTTCCCGATGAGTTTGCGGATATTTTCGACGACTTCCACGTTCTCCGCGGGATCGCCGGGACCGTTGGTAAGCATGATGCCGTCAGGATCGTAGGAGAGCGCCTCCTCCGCCGTGCAGGACGCGGGGACTTCGATGACGCGGCAGCCGCGCTTTACAAGCTCGCGCACGATGTTCTGTTTCGCGCCGAAATCATAGAGAACGACGCGGAGCCCGCCTTCGTCGCCCGTCTCGCGCACCTTGCCGGAAGAGACCGAGCTGACGGCGTTTTTCACGCGGTACGCTCTGAGCGCGGAAAGATCGGTGAGCGGCTTGAAGGTGATCGCCGCGTTCATGACGCCCGCCTCGCGCACGATTCGCGTGAGCTCGCGCGTGTCTACGCCGTAGACCGCGGGGATATCCTGCTCTTTGAGGAACGCCTCGAGCGTCATCTCGCAGCGGAAGTTGGAGGGCGCGTCGCACTTCTCGCGCACGACGTACGCCGTCAGCCAACACTTTTTGCTCTCCTTATCGGAGAGGATGATGCCGTAATTTCCGATGAGCGGGAACGTCTGCGTGACGATCTGCCCGTAATAGCTCGGGTCGGTGAGCGTTTCGATATAGCCCGTCATGCCCGTGGTGAACACGAGCTCGCCAATGACTTCGCGATCCGCGCCGAAGGAGTACCCTTCGAACACCTTTCCGTTTTCCAGCGTCAGATATACTTTTTTATTCATCCGTGCGTTCTCCTTCCGCTTATTTCATAAGTTTGCACAGCACCGCTTTCTGAGCGTGCAGGCGGTTTTCCGCCTCTTCGAAGATCTCGTCGGCGTGCGCTTCGAACACGTCCGCCGTGATCTCCTCGCCGCGGTGCGCAGGCAGGCAGTGGAGCACCATGGCGTCCTTCTGCGCGACTTCCATGAGCGCCGCATTCACCTGATAACCGGCAAACGCCTTCTCGCGCTTTGCCTTTTCCTCCTCCTGTCCCATGGACGCCCACACGTCGGTATATACGACGTCTGCGTCCTTGGCGGCGGCAAACACGTCGTCCGTTACCGTGACGCTGCCGTTTTCCTTCGCCCATGCGGTGAGCGCCGCGTCGGGCTCATAGCCCTTGGGGCAGGCGATCGCAAACTCCATGCCCGTTTTCACGGCGCCGACCATGAGCGAATTCGCCATGTTGTTGCCGTCGCCGATAAAGCAGAGTTTGAGCCCCTTGAAGTTCCCCTTCTTTTCGCGGATGGTCATGAGATCGGCGAGCACCTGACAGGGATGGCAGTAATCGGTGAGCCCGTTGATGATCGGGATAGTGCCGTATTTTGCAAGATCCTCCACCTCTTTCTGTTCGAAGGTACGGATCATGATGCCGTCGAGATAGCGCGAGAGCACGCGCGCCGTATCCTCGACGGGTTCGCCGCGCCCGATCTGAAGATCGCGGTTGGAGAGAAAGAGCGCATACCCGCCCAACTCGTACATGCCGACCTCGAAGGAGACGCGCGTGCGCGTGGACGACTTCTGAAAGATCATGCCGAGCGTTTTGCCCTTGAGATATTCCTGCGGGATACCGTGCTTGCGCTCGTACTTGAGCTGATCGGCAAGGTTTAAGATGGATAAGATCTCTTCCCGCGAGAGATCGGCGAGTTTGAGAAGATGTTTCACTTGAGAACCTCCTTGAGGACGGAAAGCCCTTCGTCCATTTCTGTTTTTGTGATCGTGAGCGGCGGGACGAGGCGGACGCGCTCGTGCGCGGTGAGCACCAAAAGCCCCTTTTCCAAACACTCTGCCGCCACCTGTTTTGCGCTCTTGTTGACGCCGAGCCCGATCATAAGCCCGAGCCCCGTGACTTCCGTCACGCCGTCGAAACCCTTGAGTTTGGCGCGCATATAGTCGGCTTTGCCCTGCACTTCGAGCAAAAATTCATCGGTGAGACGGCTCATGACGTTGACCGCACCCGCGCAGCATACGGGGTTCCCGCCGAACGTGGAGCCGTGATCGCCCGTCTGCAGCGTGTGCTCCGTCATATCGAAGAACAGGCAGGCGCCGATGGGCAGGCCCCCGCCCAACCCCTTCGCCGTCGTGACGATATCGGGCTGTATCCCGTAGTGCTGATAGGCGTAGAGTTTGCCCGTTCTGCCGTTGCCGCACTGCACCTCGTCGCAGATGAGCAAAATATCGCGTTCCTTGCAGAACGCCTCGAGCGCCGTGACGAACGCCTTGGGGAGCGCGGTAACGCCGCTCTCGCCCTGCACGCATTCGATGACGACGGCGCACGTTTTCCCGTCAGCCACGCGGCGGATATCTTCCATATCCGGTTCGGCATAGTCCACCTCGGGCACGAAGGGTCCGAACCAATGATGGAAGGCGTCCTGCCCCGTCGCCGTGAGCGTGAAGAGCGTTCTGCCGTGGAAGCTGTTTTTGAGCGAGACGATCTTTGCGCGCTTTCCCTCGCCGTACTTCATCGCGGAGTACTTTCTTGCCGCTTTGAAGGCGCACTCGTTGGCTTCCGCGCCGGAATTTGCAAAGAACGCGCGTTTTGCGCCCGTCTTGGTGCACAAGAGCTCGGCAAGCCTGCTCTGCGGTTCGGCATAATAATAGTTGCAGACGTGCTGTACGCGGCCGAGCTGTTCGATGACCGCAGCCTTCCACGCCTCATCGTTGACGCCGAAAATATTCGTCGCGATGCCCGCGCCGAAGTCGATGTATTCTTTTCCCTCCGTCGAAACGAGCGTGGCGTTTTTTCCGCCGACAAAGGCAACGGGAAAGTACGCGTACGTTTCGGCGTGGTATTTTTTGTCTAATTTTTGTATCTCGGAAAAATCCATCATAGCAAAACCCCGAAATCGTAAAAGAAGGACTGATAAAAAATCAGTCTCCCTTCACAAACATTGTCCCCAGACCTTCGTCCGAGAGCAACTCCAATAAAATAGAATGTTTCACCCTGCCGTCCGTAATGAATACGCGGTTGACGCCGTTGCGGATGGCGTCGCGGCAGCACTGCACTTTGGGGATCATGCCCCCCGAAATAATGCCCTCTTTGATGAGCGAGGGAACGTCGGAAACGTACACTTTTTTGATGAGCGAATCGGCGTCTCCCGCCTTTTGCAGAAGTCCGCGCACGTCCGTCATGAGAATGAGACTCTCCGCCTTGAGCGCGCCCGCGAGCGCGGAAGCGGCTGTATCGGCGTTGACGTTGTAAATATTCCCCTCGTCGTCATACCCGACCGTGGAAACGACGGGCAGATACCCTGCGTTCAGGCAGCTCAGGATGAGATCGGTGTTCACCTGCTCGATCTTGCCGACGAATCCGAGCTCTTCGCTCTCCTTGGAGCATTTGAGCAGGTTCCCGTCAATGCCCGAAAGCCCGACCGCCTTCGCGCCGAGCGAGCCGAGCATATGGACGAGCTCCTTATTCACTTTGCCCGCGAGCACCATGCGGACGACCTCCGCAGTCTCGGCGTCGGTATAGCGGAGCCCGCCGACGAAACGGGACTCTATCCCCATACGCTTGAGCATCTGAGAGATCTCGGGTCCGCCGCCGTGTACCAAAACGACTTTGATGCCGACGAACTGTAAAAGCGTAAGATCGCGCATGACGAGCTTTTTGAGCGAATCGTCCGTCATGGCGTTGCCGCCGTATTTTATGACGAGAATTTTATTCTGATATTTCTCGATGTAGGGCATCGCTTCGAGAAGAAATTCCGCCTGCGCCTCTTTTCCTATCACGTTCTGTAATCTCCGTTGATCTTTACGTAATCATATGTGAGGTCGCACCCCCACGCCGTCGCAGAATATCCGCCCTCTTTGAGGTCGACGTCGATGACGATCTCCTTATCGGAGAGCACCTTCTTCGCCTCCTCCTCGGAAAACTCTATCCCGCTGCCGTTTTCGCAGACGAACACTTCACCCGCGCCCGAACGGAAACGCACGTCGATCTTTGTGACGTCGAGATCGGCGCCGGCGTATCCGAGCGCGCACAGCACGCGCCCCCAATTGGCGTCCGCCCCGAACATCGCCGCTTTGACGAGATTGGAGTTGATAACGGACTTTGCCGCAAGGCGCGCCGCTTTTTTGCTCTTCGCGCCGTGCACGCGGCACTCCACGAGTTTGGTCGCCCCTTCGCCGTCCGCGGCGAGCGCGCGGCACATCGCGGAAGTCACGGCGTGCAGCGCCCTGCAGAACGCCCTGTAATCGGCGCCCGCCGAAACGATCTCCCGATTGCCCGCGAGCCCGCTCGCCATCACGCAGAGCGTATCGTTCGTGGAAGTATCTCTGTCCACGCTGAGCATGTTCAGCGAATCCTTCACGTCGGCGGAGAGCGCTTTTTGCAGCATGGCGGGCGAGATCGCCGCGTCGGTGGTGACGAACATGAGCATCGTAGCCATATTCGGGCAGATCATGCCAACGCCCTTGCAGATGGCGCCGATCTTACAGGGAACGCCGCCGAGCGTAAAGGAGAACGCGATCTCCTTTTTGACGGTGTCCGTCGTCATGATGGCTTCCGCCGCCGCGGAGCTGTTGTCTCCGAGCCCCGCAGTGAGCTCCTCCATGCCGCCCGCGATGGGATCGATGGAGAGCGGCTGCCCGATGACGCCCGTCGACGCGACGACGACGTCGCCTGCGGGAACGCCCGTGTACTTTTCCACGAGCGCGCACATCTGCTCCGCGATCTCAACGCCGTTCGCGTTGCAGGTATTCGCGTTGCCGCTGTTCACGATGACCGCCTGCGCATAGCCGTCCGCCACGTTCTTTTTGGTGACAAGGATGGGCGCGCCCTTGACGAGGTTCTGCGTATACACGCACGCCGCGGCGCAGCGCACGTCGGAGACGATGAGCGCGAGATCCTTTTTGATTTTGTTTTTGCGGATCCCGCAATGCACGCCGTTGGCGCGGAATCCCTTGGGGGCGCACACGCCGCCCGAAATCTGCTGTACCATAGGTCAATCTATCCTTACGATTATATCACAAAGAAATGCGTTCGTCAAGCCCGAGCGCGATATTCATGTTCTGAATTGCTGCGCCCGAGGCGCCTTTTCCCAAATTATCGAAGCGGGCGGTGAGCAGAATGCGCTCGTCGTTGCCGTTTACGAGCAGCTGCATGCAGTTCGTCCCGTTGAGCGTGTTCGCCGAAATGTATCCGCTCGCCTCTTCTCCCACCGATAAAAACGCGCTGCCCGCATAGTGCTCTCCGAGGAGCGCCCTGAGATCCGCCGCCGTGACCTTTTTGACGAGGAGATCGGCAAAGAGCGGAACGTTCACCGTCATGCCGCAGTAATAATCGCACACATAGGGATTGAACACCGGCGTGCGGCTAAGCCCGCACACCGCCTTCATCTCGGGCAGGTGCTTATGCGTGAGCGAGAGCGCGTACAGGCGGGGCGTATCGTAGAGCGGCGGGCGGTTTTCCGCCTCGTACTCCGCGATCCCCTTCTTGCCTGCGCCGGAGTAGCCGCTGACGGCGTGGCACACGAAGGGATAGTCAGGCGCGACGACCCCCGCCTTTACGAGCGGATAGACGAGCGCTATGAACCCCGAAGCATAGCACCCGGGATTGGCGATGCGCCTGCCCCGCGCGATCGCCGCGCGGTGCTCTGCGGAGAGTTCGGGAAAGCCGTACGCCCAACCCGCCGCCGTGCGGTGCGCCGTGGAGGCGTCGATGACGACGGTATGCGCGTTCTCGACGAGCGCGGCAGCCTCGCGCGCCGCGTCGTCGGGCAGGCATAAAAACGTTACGTCGGAAGCGTTGATCGCCTCTTTGCGCGCGGCGGTATCCTTGCGCAGCGGCTCGGGCAGCGTGATCAGCGAAATATCCGAACGTTTTCCCAACATCTCACGAATGCGGAGACCTGTGGTCCCCGCACTCCCGTCGATAAATACTTTGAACATGTGAATGTCCGTGAACTCCTTATTTGAGCTTATGCTGTTCGAGCAGCGCCTTCACCTTGATGGGCAGTCCGAAGAGGTTGATGAAGCCTTCGGAATCCTTCTGCGAATATGCGCCGCCGTCGTCGGAGAAGGTCGCGATGTTTTCGCTGTACAGCGAATAAGGCGAAGTCATGCCGGCGCTCGTTACGTTGCCCTTGTAGATGCGTAGCTTCACGTCGCCCGTGACGGTCTCCTGCGTCTTGGAGACGAACGCGGAGAGCGCCTCGCGAAGGGGCGTGAACCACTGACCGTCGTATACCATCTCGCCGAACTTGACTGCGACGAGCTGCTTATAGTGCATGGTCGCCTTGTCGAGGCAGATCGTTTCGAGAAGGCGGTGCGCCTCGTAGAGGATGGTGCCGCCAGGCGTCTCGTATACGCCGCGCGACTTCATGCCGACAAGACGGTTTTCCACGAGGTCGGCAAGCCCCACGCCGTTCTCCCCGCCGATCTTGTTAAGCGTTTCGATGATCTCGACCGAGCCCATCTTCTTGCCGTCGATGGCGGTGGGAATACCCTTTTCGAAATGGATGCTCACATAGGTGGGCTTATCGGGCGCCTGCATGGGAGAGACGCCCATCTCGAGGAAGCCCTCCTTCTCGTACTGCGGCTCGTTGGCGGGATCTTCGAGATCGAGCCCCTCATGCGAAAGGTGCCAAAGGTTTTTATCCTTGGAATAGTTGGTCTCGCGGTTGATCTTGAGGGGGATATTGTGCGCCTCGGCGTACTCGATCTCCTCTTCGCGGCTCTTGATGTTCCAAATGCGCCACGGGGCGATGATGGTCATCTCGGGCGCAAACGCCTTGATGGTGAGCTCGAAGCGCACCTGATCGTTGCCCTTGCCCGTGCAGCCGTGGCAGATGGCGTCCGCCCCCTCTTTTTTGGCGATATCGACGATCGCTTTTGCGATGACGGGGCGCGCGAACGACGTGCCGAGCAGATACTTATCTTCGTACACCGCGCCCGCCTGCATGGTCGGGAAAATGTAGTCCTCGACGAACTCCTTTTTGAGATCAAGCACATAGAGCTTGGAAGCGCCCGTCTTTTTCGCCTTCTCTTCAAGCCCGTCGAGCTCAGTGCCCTGCCCGACGTCGCCGGAGACCGCAATGACCTCGCAGTTATCGTAATTTTCTTTCAGCCACGGGATGATGATGGAGGTATCAAGTCCGCCCGAGTATGCCAAAACAACTTTTTTGATCTTCTTTTCCATAACGGTTTTCCTCTTCTCGATTGATTTCTACGATATTATATAAATCGGGGGCGCATTCGTCAAGCGTTTGCACCCCGT
>DBGBVX010000133.1:0-4545 GCA_048370055.1 Candidatus Gallimonas sp.
CATGTCCATCGTCTCCGAGCCATAGCACCAACACGGCGTGACCGTGAGCGTGATATCCACGCACTCCCTGCGGAACTTCGCCGCGCAGGCGGCTGCTTCCGCCACCCGCCCGATCGTTCCGTCCGCGATCACCACCTTTACAGGCTCTCCGCTCGGATAGCGGACGTTTGCGCGGAACAGCTCCGCCGCCTCCTCCGCCATACGCATCGTCTGCTCTTCCAATCCGCCGCGTACATCGTACACGCCCTGCCGCGCGTCGATCACTGGCCTGATCCCGATCACTGGATTTTCTTTCATTGCTTTTCCTCCTTATGTCCCTTGGATTTTGTTTCGCCCGCTGCGCCGCATTCCCGTTCCGGTTCGGCTGCCGCCACGTCTTCCTGTCCGCTGTCCTCGTCGCCGCCGAGCCCGCGATTTGCCGCATACGCATTTTCGCCCACATTGAGGAAACGGTCGAACAGTGTATTCGAGCGCAGGACCCAAATCAGCAGAATATAAGCGGGATAGATGAACAGAAAGAGTACGGTTACGATCGTCTGAACCGCAATTACGGGGATGAGAAAGAGCAGCATGGGCAATACGGTCAGAATAAGATATAAAAGATTTTTCGGGAACGACGCGATAAAGAGCAAAAATGCGTTGCGCAGCGTACCGAAAAAAGAAAGTTCATACAAATTTGCATGCGGGAGCGCAAACACCAACGTTCCGCTTGCAAAAAACAGGACGAGCACGGCGATCGCAATGGAAAACGCCTTTACCGCGGTGTAGGTATCCGCAGTCAGATAATATCCCGTGACAAATGTGAAAAACAGGACTGCAAGACTGAACAGCACCGAGTACCCGAGATAATACTTCCAATTATCGCGGACGCCTTTCCCGAAATCATGCAAAAATTCGACGGGCTCTCCCCATGCGAGGAGCTGCATGACGCGCACCCCGCCGCCAAGCCCCAAAAAAAGGAGCGCGTTGGTCGCAAACCCGATAAGGCTGAGCAAGTTGTTCATCTGAAAATTCAGGATGATGAGCGAAAGATCGTAATTCCCCTCGACGGGAAGCGCAACGCTGCCCTCCTCGATGAGTTCGGGCAGGATCCCCTTGTAGAGCAAGCCGAAGTAAGCGCAGACGATCGCGGGCAGCGCAAACAGCGCGCAGAGCAGGCTGATGTTCACGAGCATCCGCTTGCGATAGCGGAACATCTCGGCAAACACTTCGCCGCGCGTCTGCGGAAAGAGCCTGCGGCGCGGCTGATTTTTATAGGTACCCGTGATCAGCTTATCCAACAGCCCCACTTGCATCCTCCTGCAGCAGCGCCTGTATCACGCTGCCGATCGTGCCGTCGGCTTGACCGTCCTGCACGTGACGGCTTCTTGCGTACAGGCAAAGATAGTACGTTCCATCCCCCGTAAACGCTGCGCGGAGCGCCGAATCCTCGGAGAGCCGCGCGCCGTACACGGGCGTTCCCCCGCCGGTATATGCGGAGATATCGCAGAAAATAACTTCCGTATCGAGCGCTTCAAATTCCTTTTCCCGCAGGACGAAGAGATCGCAGTCCGTCTCGCGCATGGCGGCAAAACGGAAGGGATACTCCGCCGCATCGGGGGAACAGAAGGAGACGGAAACGCGCTCCGGTCCCGTATCGGATATGATTTCTGTCACCCGATCGGTATCGGCGTTCTCCGCCGCGATGAAAACGGCGCATTGCGTGCGCGGCCTGAAAACAGCCCATAGCGCGACCGCCGCCCCGATGACGGCAAGTACTGCGATACATATAACGATCTGCCGCTTTGCCTGCTTTTTCATTGCGCCGCGCCTGAGCCCTCGCTGATCTTCACGCGTTCGTTGAAATAGACGGGATAGTCCTTGCCCACCTTGACGACGCAGTAATCCTCTGCACTGCCGCAATAGAGCAGATAGCCGTCGCCGACGAACTCATCTTCAAGAATACGGAGCCCCTTGGAAAAGTTGAGCTTCTTGGGGGAAAGTTCGCGGAATCTGCCGCGCGTCGGATGTCTGCTCAGGAGCGAATTTCCGTCGGCATCGGTGAGGCGGATCTCCTCTTTTTCCATGAAAAACTCGTAAGTCTCGCCAACGCGGTAAGGCGCGTCGAGTCCGCACGCAAATACAAGCTTTTCGGCGGCGCCGTCGATCGCCGCATAGACGACGGAGCGAGAATGTTGGCGGAACACGTTCACCACGCAGCCGCGCAATGAAAAACGCCCCTCTCCGCCCTCGCGGGCGGGCTGCGCGGCGGGCAGTCCCACGCGGATCTCCGCGCTGTTCAGTACGCCGTCGTTGAGCAAACAATCGTACTTATCGAGCATGATCTTGTTTTTCCCGATGCTCACGCAGAGCATCCCGTCCTCCATAGCGACGCTTCCGCGGAACAGATTATATGCGGGCGCATCGAGGAGCGAATGTCCGTCGGCATGGTCGAAAAGATGTACAAAGCGCGCGTCCGTCGCGAGCCGCACGGCGATCCCCGCGCACACGTTTTCCCTGCCGCTGAGGAGCGCTGTCGTCTGATTGAGCGCACCCTCTACAGCAAGTCCGAGAATGAGCGAACTGCCAAGCGTTTCGGAATAATCGGTGACTGCGGAAACGGGCGCCTCCGCCCCCTCTTCCGCCACGAAAAGGTTTTCAGGGCGAATCCCCAACACGACCTTCTGCCCGATATGCTCCCGATCGACGAGCCGCGCGGCAATCTCTTCCGGAAGGGAAAGCATATCGCCGTTTTGAAAACGGACGGCAAGCCCCTTTTCAGTTTCGATAAGATCGACCTCGAACAAGTTCATCTGCGGCGAGCCCATAAAAGAGGCCACAAACTGATTGGCGGGATAGTCGTAGATCTGCGACGGCACATCCGCCTGCTGCAGACAGCCGTCTTTGAGAACGGCGATCTTGGTGCCCATGGTGAGCGCCTCTGTCTGATCGTGCGTAACGTAGATGAACGTCGTTTTGAGCTTATTGTAAAGTTTGATGAGTTCAACGCGCATGGAGGCGCGCAGTTTGGCGTCGAGATTGGAGAGCGGCTCGTCGAGCAAAAAGATGCGCGGTTTGCAGACGATGGCGCGTCCCAACGCGACGCGCTGTTTCTGCCCGCCGCTCAGCTGCGCAGGTTTGCGCGAGAGCAGGTTTTTGATACCGAGGATCCCCGCCGCCTCTTCCACACGCGCTTTGATCTCCTCGCGGTCGAGCTTTGCAAGCTTCAGCCCGAAGGCGATGTTTTCATACACGGTCATGTGCGGAAAGAGCGCATAGTTCTGAAACACCATAGCGATCTTCCGCTCGCGCGGCGGGATTTCGTTCATGAGCTCGCCGTCGATGTACAGCTCGCCGAAACTGACCTCTTCGAGCCCTGCGATCATACGCAGAATGGTAGATTTTCCGCAGCCGGAAGGCCCTACAAGGACGACGAAATCGTTCTGCGCGATCTCCAAAGAAAAATCGTGGATCGCATGCACTTTTCCGTTATAGATTTTATTGATTTTCCGCAGCGAGATCTCCGCCATGTTCCCTCCGTGAGCTATCTGCTCGATTCCCTCTCCACAAGCGTGGGCATGAGCGTCACGTTGTGGATTTTTTTATTTCCTTCGATACGCTCCAAAAGGCGAAGCGCAAGGTTTTCGCCCAAGACGTCCTGCCGCATATCCACCGAAGTGAGCGTAGGTTTGCTCACCACCGCGTAATCGGTATTGTCGAAACTGACGAGGCGGAGATCCTGCGGGATACGGACGCCCTCTTCGTTGCAATATTTGAGCACGCCGTATGCCGCAAGGTCGTTCGCGGTGATCACCCCGTCCACGGGGAGCCCCTGCTCGCGGAATCTGCGGAACGCCTCATATGCGCCCTGCGTATCGTAATGACAATCGACGATATACGCGGGGTCGACCGTTACGCCGCGCCCGTTCATCGCCCTGTAAAAGCCCTCCACGCGTTCGCGCGTCGTCTGTTCGGTAAGGCTGCCCGTCAAAAGCAGGATCTTTTTGCAGCCTTTATCGAGAAGATGCGTTGCCGCGAGCTCCATGCCGTAGATGTGATCGACATAGATGTAATCGAAGGGATCGTCCTCACGCTGCCCGAGGTATCTGTTTCCCAATACGACGGGCAGCCCGACTTCACGGATCTTTCCGATGTTCTTTTCGCAGAAATCAAAGGAGATGAGGATGAGTCCGTCGCAATACTTCTGCTGCAACAGGGAGAGCATTTTCAGCTCTTTATCGATCTGCTTTTCGGTGGAATAGAGCATGACGTAATAGTTATTCTCTTCCAGCACGCGCGAAGCGCCCTGGATCATGCGGAAATAGAACGGATTGCAGATATCCGGAATACAGAACAGGATGCGCTGCGTCCGATTGTTCCGCAGAGACTTTGCTGAAAGATTGGGCGTATAATTGAGTTTTTTGGCAGCTTCAAGAATGATCGCCTTGGTTTTCGATTTGCAGTAGCCGTTGTTGTTGAGTGCACGCGCCACGGTCGTGGCGGAATAGCCCGTCATCTCGGCGATATCGTAAATACTGCTCATTTTGCTTACTCCTTGTTCTTTCG
>DBGBVX010000134.1:0-1170 GCA_048370055.1 Candidatus Gallimonas sp.
TTTTTATAAGAAGCAAGGAGGCAAGGCATGAAATTCGTTTGCGACGGGCTCTCCCTTTCGGAAGCCGTTCTCAAAGTAAGCAAGGCGTGCGCCGCACGCACGACGGCGCCCATCATGGAGTGCATCAAACTTTCCGCGTTCGGCGAAGAGGTCTCCCTGCTCGCCACCGACGGCGAGCTCTCCATCCGCAAGACGATCAGAGCGGAAATTTTTGAAGAGGGCGAGATCTGCGTCCCCGGCAAGCTCTTTTCCGACTTCATCTGCAAACTGACGGGGGAGGAGATCAGCATCGCCACCGGCGAAAAGGGCGTGGAGATCAAATACCGCGACGCCGGCACCTTTATGCAGAGCCTTCCCGCCGAGGAGTTCCCCGCGATCAGTTTTGAGATCGGCGAAAATTCCTTTACGATGAAGCAGTCCGCGCTCAAAAAGATCATCTCCGAGACGACGTTCTGCTGCGCGCAGGACGATTCCCGCCCCGTTTTAAAGGGATGCCTGATGGAATTCGGCGATAAGCTCGAGATGGTCGCGCTCGACGGGTACCGCCTTGCGCTCGCCTCCGCAAAGATCATTTCCAAGAGCGGCGAGAGGAGCATCATCTGCCCCGCCCGCACCCTCTCCGAGATCGCGAAAATGATGGAAAAGGACGACGAAGAGATTACCCTCTACGCACAGGGCGGCATGCTTTTGGTGAGCGCGGAGGGAACGACGATCGTCTCCCGCCTCTATCACGGGGACTTCATCCGCAAGGAGAACGTCATCCCCAATCAGTTCACGACGGTCGTGACGATCGATAAAAACGAGCTCATCGCGAGCGTGGAGCGCGCCGCCATCCTCATCCGCGGCGACAAGAACAACCTTGTGACGATGGCGATCGATTCCGACTGCGTGAAGGTGACGTCCGTCTCCGATTTCGGCAACGTGGACGAGAGCGTAAAGGCGAACGTCGAGGGCGTGGAAATGACCATTTCCATGAACGCGAAGTACCTGCTCGACGCGCTGCGCGCACTCGACGAGGAGAACGTCGTGATCTCCTTCAACGGGCCCGTTTCCCCCTTTATCCTGCAAAATCAGCAGGCAAAAGAGAGCCTGTATCTCATTTTACCCGTGAGAAACGCCGCATAATCGCTTGACGGCGCGGAAAAAATCGCCTATAATCAAAAAAAGTCA
>DBGBVX010000135.1:0-6971 GCA_048370055.1 Candidatus Gallimonas sp.
ATAATACCAACTTAATCAAGCATACTTAAAGCCGCCCTTTCGGGCGGCTTTATCATAAAAGAACACATAGAAAAAGGCAGCCGCTTCGTGTAAAGCAACTGCCTTTAAGAGAGTTGAAGTTAATCGGCATATCAGAGGGCGTCGTAAAGCGAATAATATCTCTGGCGAATACTTGATTTACGGTGATTTATAGTTCCTCTGCCGATGCCGAGTTCAGCGCAGACTTCAGCTTGCCTCATGCCGTTCATGTAGCAGTTCAGGATTGCAAGTTCCAATGCGGAGAGCTGTAACGCCTCGGCAAGCTCATCGTATTTGCTGTAATCGGTCTGTTGCTGTTCAAAGCAATTTACGGGATCCATAGGCAATGCCTTATAATCAGTAAAATCAATGGATTCAACAGTAGTTCCTCGCCTATCTGGTCTGTTGCGAAGAAGATTGATGAAGTGGTCTACTTCACGATAGCAGGCAAGTTTGATTGTAATTTCTTTTCCTTTGCTGTCTTTGCCGTAGATTTCATTGGCTGTACGACCTACAAATTGATACAGAAAGCAGATAGCAGTTTGCGCTACGTCGTAACCATCCGATACGATATAGTCTATCTCGTTCATGTGGTGCAGGTCTTTGATTAAGCCGATATACAGTCTGTCTACAACTTTCATATCGAATTTCTTTACGGTACGGAGCGCTTGCAAGGCAATCATTTCGCCCATGAGTTTGACGTTCTCGGAAGAGATAACTTCTTTGAACAATTCACCTTCGTTGCGATATTTGCCGTTTGAGAACTTTGTAACTAACATTTCCATTTTAACACCTCTGAATTTGTATTTGCCTTTTTCGGGCAACAGGCAGAGGTGCATAGGACGTTGAAAGTCGGTATTCTGAATGGCAAGTCTGCGGAAGTCAACGGGACAAAGAAAAATCGTTGCATTATAGGCGCGCTAAATAACTTATAGAGAGTAAAAGAGCCGAGCAAGGAACACAATCCTTACTCGGCTCTTTCGTTTATGTTGGTGTTTTCAGCAACGATTTTGCGACCGTTGATATCCGCGAGGAACTATGCTACCATAGCCGACCGAAAAAGCAAATTCAGAGGGTTATTTTAGTCTAACGATCATTCCGAAGAAATCGCGGGTAAAAAATAATACGAACTCCTTTTCGGGGTTCGTATTATTCCCATATGGCGCAGAGAAAGGGATTTGAACCCTTGGATACATTCCTGCATCACACGATTTCGAATCGTGCGCGTTCGACCGCTCCGCCATCTCTGCAAAACGCTTGTATATTTTACAATAAATGCGGCGGAAATGCAACTCTTTTGTATGCCCTGCGCTAAAATTTTTTCCATAAAAATACCGCAGAGCGCTTCCTGCGGTATCAAAGACGGTTTAACGGTGTTTGCCGACAAAGAACAGTGCAACGGTTCCTGCACCCGAGTGCGTTCCGATGACGCTGCCGATCTCGTTGACGAAGATCTCGCGCGCGCCGAAACGTTCTTTGATGAGCGAAACAAGATAGTTCACATCGTCGATACAGTCGCCGTGGCTGATATAAATGGGATCGTCCGCGCCGAGCGTATTCAGCTCGACCATCTTATCGACAAGCGCGGAGATGGACTTTTTGCGCCCCATCGCCTTGCCGATAGCGATGAGATGCCCCGCGTCGTCAACATGCAGCACGGGTTTGATTTTGAGAAGAGAGCCGATCGCCGCGGTTGCGCCGCTCACTCTTCCGCCCCGCTTGAGATGGAACAGATCGTCCACCGTAAAGAAATGGCATATGTGCAGTTTCAGATCTTCCGCATAGTCGCGCGTTTCCTCGATGGAAGCGCCGGAATCAGCCTTTTTGACGACGTAGTCGACGAACAGCCCCTGCCCGAGCGACGCGCAGAGCGAATCGACGACGAACACTTTGCGCGCGGGGAAACTTTCGAGGAGCTCCCTCGCGGCAATGCGGTAGCTTTCGCAGGTACCGGAAAGCCCCGACGAGAACGAGAGGATGAGCACGTCTTTGCCTGCCTCAAGGTAAGGACGGATGTGGTTGATCGCCTGTGCGGGCGTTGCCTGAAACGTTTTGGGCAGCGCGCCGCCGCGCAGAAGTTCGTAAAACTTCTTTACTTCCATTGATTCACCGTCGTCGCCGCCGTATGTTACGCCGTCAAGGGTAAACCCGAGCGGAACGCAGTCGATCTCGTGCTTGCTGTAATATTCGTCGGGGAGATCGCTGCCGGTGTCCGTCATTAAAACAAAATTTCTTGCCATGATCAATCACCTTCCTTGCAGTTTGTCGGAATCAAGACTCTCCCCCTTGCTTCCGCACTGAGATTATACACAAAAGCAACGAATTTGTCAAATTGTTTGCGCCGGATTACGGTAATGTTGTAAAATTTTTCACGCGCGTGATACGGAAATTGACGCTGACGTAGGATTTCCCCTTTTCCTCGCGCATCGAAAAGGTAATATCGCCGTCCAATTCAAAATATTCGGCGGCGACGCGGGCAAAATCGCGCACGGCAGCCGCCTCCACGGCGTCGGATATGATCGCCTTATCCCGATGCAGAATATCGTCGATCCGTTTTCTTTCTTCCTCTTTCATCGGCGCTTTCCTCCGGCAATATTTTTTTCGGGCATCCCCTCTACCGCCTCCGCAAGCGCGCGGAAGGTGCGCGATTTGCCGACGATGTTTTCAAGCTGCACTCTGTCCTCTTCCGTGATGACGGCGGTGAGCGGCAGGCGCAGCAGTTCGGCGATCTCCGCGGGCGCGAGGATCTCCCCCCGTTTGAAGAAGTCCTTCCGCACGCGGTTGACGATGAGCCCGACCTGCGCGAAGCGGTAGCTTTTGAGGATCCCCGTCACGCGGTCGGCGTCGCGGAGCGCCGAGATGTGCGGCGAGGTGACGAGAAGCGCCTCTTCCGCGCAGGACGCCGCGCGATGGAACCCGTCCTCGATGCCCGCGGGCGAATCGATGAGGATATAATCGAACTGCGGGGCAAGCGTATCGAGGATGAGGCGGATCGCCTGCGGAGAGACGTAGCGCTCGAGCACGCGGTTGGAAGAGAGCACGGAGAGCGCGGGATAGCGCGGATGCGTGACGAGCGCCTGCTTGGGGCGGCACCGCCCTTCCACGGCGTCGAGAATATCGTAGAGCGCCCTGTTTTCCACGCCGAGGACAACGTCGGCATTGTTGAGCCCGAAGTCGAGGTCGCACACGATAACGCGCCGCCCCTTGCGCGCGAGCTGTACGCCGAGATTGCAGCAGACGGTCGTTTTCCCGACGCCGCCCTTCCCCGACGTAATGACGATCTTTCTTGCTGACATAGCCCCTCCGCGCGCGCGTTTTGCATGGATTTTATCACAGATATGCGGGGGATTTTTTGGCGCATCATGCGCGATCTTGGGAATAAATGACGAAAAACTCCGCTGCCGTTGCAGCGGAGTTTCCGGACTATTTCTTCAACAGGTCTCTCACATACTTCTCGTATTCTTCATCCGTAAGTTTTTTTACCTTCTTCTTCATGGTGCACCTCGCAGTAAGGTAGTACCGTTATTATGGACGGTACGGCACGCTTTTATTCGGTGCGGAGCGCGATGACGGGATCCTTCTTCGCCGCGGACTGCGCGGGAATGAGTCCCGAAATGAGCGTGAGTACGATACTGATGGCGACCATGAGGAGCGCGGTCGTGAACGGCAGCGCGGCGATGCCGGAGATGCCTGCAAGCGAATGTATGGCGATATTGATAAAGATGGAGATAAAATAGCTGAGCGCCACGCCGATGACACCTGCGGCAAGCCCGATGATGAACGTTTCCGCATTGAAGAGGTTGCGGATATCCTGCTTGCGCGCGCCGAGCGACCGCAGAACGCCGATCTCTTTGACGCGCTCCACCACCGAGACATATGTGATGATGCCGATCATGACCGAGGATACGACGAGCGAAATCGCCGTGAACGCCACGAGCACATAGGTGATGATGTCGAGGATCTGCTGCACCATGCCCATCAGCAGCCCGACCGTATCCGAATATGTGATCTGCTCCGATTCATCGTGCGAATCGTTCCATGCGTCCATATAGGCGAGCATCTGTTCCTTGCCGGCAAAATCGGTCGCATAGATGGAGATGGACGTGACGGTATCGTTCCCGCCGAGCGCCCGCACAACGGTCTCCGAATCGTAGGTGTAATTGATCGTAATCACGGTTTCGTCACCAACCGGCGGCGTATAAGGATAGGAAAGCGAATCGAAATAATCGTTGTTGAGATGTTCGCTCGGCGAAAGATAGATCGTCATGCCGATGAAATCGCGCAGCTCCGAAAGCCCAGTGGAATTGACGAATTCCTCTGTGATCGTGAATGCGGATTCTTCATTCATCCACTTCACGATCAGCGACTGCATGTTCTGACGGATGTAGTCCTGCACGAGCGCGCCCGTAAGATTGATCCCGCTTGTGAGGCAGCCGTAGGTAAGCCCCTCTTTCAGCCGCAGGATGCCCGAGACGCGGAGAACGATCCCGTCATCATCCGACGCGCTCTCGAACGTATCCCGATCGACCTTTCCCGTATATTGGAAGGGCTGACCGCCGAATATGTTGTAGCTGTAGTTCTCATCTTCGCCCGTATAAGTCGACGAAGTGTATACGCTGTCGTTATTGTAGAGCACGAACTTTTTGCCGACGATCTCGGAAAAATCGACGAGCGCCGAATCGCTGATCGCGTCGGGATCTTTGTCGGAGTCGTCCTTGCCGGCTTCAAAGAGCGCGAGGAACTTCTCTTCATTGAGGAAGCCGAGCTGCGCAAGCGTGAGATCGCTCACCTGATTGTTCGCGCCGACGACGAGCACGATATCGTGTTCATCGGCAGGGAAAGACCCGTCGATGACGTCGTACTGCGAGCGAACATATTCCCCGTAATCCGCGGCGGAGATATCGCTCGTTCCCGGCATGACGTTCACGACGTCGCCGAAGAAATCGGCAAACCCGACGAGATTTGCATATTCGGAAGCCTTCGTCTGCACAACGTTGATGTAATATGTTTTCAGATCGGAGAGCGAGCGGTAAGTCGTTTCAAGTTTTCCGTTTGCGTCGGACGTTTCGACCGAGGTAAACAGATTATCGGCGACCGTCGCGCCGTAACCGTATTGAATGGCGGAGTACCAACTCGGATCGGCGGCTTCCAAATAGCTCAGATAATCCTCCGTGATGTTGTTGCGGATGGTCATGCCCCCCGCAAGGCTCGTGAGGAAAGAATCGACGTACACTTTGTCGCCGAGCTGATCGAGATCGGGCATATCCTGCGGCGAGGTAAAGCTCGTCATGATAGACGCCATATCGAAGGCGCTCTCCGTGACGGTGACGGGATAGTAGGAAAGCATATCCTCTTCCGTCTTTCTCACATAGTTATTGAACCCGCTTGAGAGCGCGAGGACAAGGCATACGCTCACGATGCCGATGCTGCCCGCAACGGACGTTAAAATCGTGCGCCCCTTCTTGGTGAGCAGGTTGCGGAAACTCAGCGCAAGCGAAGTGAGAAAACTCATCTTTGCGCGCGCCTTTTTCTGCGTTCGGGGGGTGGTGCTTTCATCGGAAAGCTCTGCTGCCGCTTCGGCGTTTTCCGCGGCGGCGATCTCCGTTTGAGAAGCCGCCTCTTCGGCGGGCTCTTCCGCGCTTGAATACGGATCGGAATCCGATTCGACGAGCCCGTCTTTCAGGCGTATAAGGCGCGTTGCATACTTGTAGGCGAGCTCGGGGTTGTGCGTGACCATGATGACGAGCCGCTCGCCCGCGATCTCCTTGATGAGCTCCATGATCTGCACGCTCGTTTCGGAGTCGAGCGCGCCCGTGGGTTCGTCTGCGAGGAGGATATCGGGGTTATTGACGAGCGCGCGCGCAATGGCGACGCGCTGCATCTGCCCGCCGGAGAGCTGATTGGGCTTTTTGTGCAGTTCCTCGCCGAGCCCTACGCGGCGGAGCGCCTCCGCTGCGCGGCGGTGGCGTTCCTCGCGCCCCACGCCCGCGATCGTGAGCGCAAGCTCGACGTTCCCGAGCACCGTTTGGTGCGGGATGAGATTGTACGACTGAAAAATAAAGCCGATGCGGTGATTGCGGTAGACATCCCAATCGCGGTCTTTGAAGTGCGTCGTAGACTTCCCCTGTATCTCGAGATCGCCCGATGTGTAATGATCGAGCCCGCCGATGATATTGAGGAGCGTCGTCTTCCCGCAGCCGGAGGGCCCGAGGATGCAAACAAATTCGCTCTTGCGGAACTCGAGCGAGATCCCTTTGAGCGCGTGAACGCTTCCGGACGCGACCTTGTATTCTTTTGTGATGTCTGTCAGTCTGAGCATATTTTGCTACCCCTTCCGAAAATTCGGGGCGCCCGTCCGGACGCCCCGCTCTTTGTTTTGCCGTTATTGACCTTTGGCTTCCTTGATCGCCTTGTTGATCGCCGTGCTGAGTTCCTCGTACTGTGCGAAGAACGCCTTCATCTTATCATCGCCGAGCAGCTCGACGACGCGCGCCATGATCGCATTCGCCTCTTTGCACTGATCTTCGAAAACGGAGATCGTGTTCTCGGAAAGGCGGATATACGCGATCTTGCGGTCCGTGGGAGAATCGACGCGCTTGACGATGCCCTTCAGCTCAAGTTTGGTAACGATCTGAGAGATCGCGGAACGGGTGATGCCGAGGCGGCGGGCAAGCTCGGACGAAATGATGCTTCTGCCCTTCTCTTCCTCCATGATGACTTCTCTTAAAAGTCTGAACTCCGTTCTCGAAAGCCTCGCAACGCCTGCGAAGAAATCCATGTTCTCCATATCGCGGACGACTTGGAAAAATTTTACGAGATATTCATTGATTTCCATAAAACCTACACTCCTTTTTATTTTGCTCTTATTGGCAATCCCTGTATCCTATTATAACATAAAAATAACCATTGTCAACATAATCAGATGATCTTTTTTATAAATTCTCAATTCCTTC
>DBGBVX010000136.1:0-1423 GCA_048370055.1 Candidatus Gallimonas sp.
ACGAGGACACCGTCAACGCCGCCGAGGCGCTCGGCCTCAAGACCATCCTCTGGTCGAAGGATACCGTCGACTGGCGGGATAAAGATGAAGATACCTGCTTTTTGCGCGCGACGCAGGGCGTGGCGGCGGGGGACTTCGTGCTCATGCACCCCATGCAGCATACGCTTGCGGCGCTGCCGCGCATTCTCGGCGCATATGCCCGGGCGGGGCTGCGCGCCGTGACGGTGAGTGAAAATCTGGGCGCCGTATGACGCCTGTTCGCAAAATTACATAGGAGAAACAGATATGATAGAAACCAGAACTCTTGCAAACGGCGTGCGCGTCATCGTCAAACAGATGGAGGGGCTCCTGTCCGTCTCCATGGGCGTGCTCGTGGGTACGGGCGCCGCCTTTGAAACGGACGCCGAGGACGGCATCTCGCACTTCATCGAGCACATGCTCTTCAAGGGCACGCCCACGCGTACCGCGTTCGAGCTCTCCGACGCGTTCGACGCACTCGGCGCGCAGGTCAACGCCTTCACGGGCAAGGATATGACCTGTTTTTACTCCAAGGCGACGAGCGACCACGCCGCGGAGGCGTTCGCGCTGCTTGCCGACCTCTTCCTCAACGCCAATTTCCCCGAGGAGGAGATGAAGCGCGAAAAAGGGGTGGTCGTCGAGGAGATCCACATGGACGAGGATTCGCCCGAGGATCTCTGCCTCGATCTTCTCGCCCGCGCCATGTTCGGAAAAGGCGGCTACGGCAGGAACATTCTGGGACCTGCCTCCAATGTGGAGGGGTTTACGCGCGAGGATCTGCTTGCATACCGCGCGGAGCGCTACTGCCCCGAGAACATCGTCGTCTCCTTTGCCGGGTGCATCGATGTTGCCGAAGCGCTCGAGCTCGCCGAACGCTATTTCGGCGGCATGGCGCCGACGCACTTTTGTGAGCGTAAAAAACAGATCGTGCAGACGGCGGGCAATCTCTTCCGCCAAAAGCCCATCGAGCAGGCGCACTTTGCGCTCGCTTTTCCCACGGCTGCGCGCGAGGATGCGATGCGCCCCGCCGTGCAGGTGATGAACACCATTCTGGGCGGCGGCATGAGTTCGCGCCTCTTCAAGCGGGTGCGCGAGGAGCTGGGGCTTGCTTACTCCGTCTACTCTTACTGCACGCACTACGAGGAGACGGGCGTATTGTCCGTGTACGCGGGCGTCAATCCCGCGAAGGCGGGCGACGCCCTGGGCGCCGTGCGAGATGTGATCGGACAGTTCGTGCGCGAGGGCGTGAGCGAAGAAGAATTCTCCCGCGGCAGGGAACAGGCAAAGTCGGGCGCCGTTTTCTCGCAGGAAAATACTTCCGCGCAGATGCTGCTCTACGGCAAGGAGATGCTCTACAACCGCCGCGTGTATGACTTTGAGCGGCGCATGGCGGAGATCGCCGCGC
>DBGBVX010000137.1:0-12874 GCA_048370055.1 Candidatus Gallimonas sp.
TAAAAGCAAGAAATTTATGCAAACTTTTCAAATAGAGCGCAAACCCGACGACGCATCCCAAAAACGTATAAAAGCGCAGGGACGGGAGTTCCGCCGCGAGCGAGACGAGGAGATAGACCGCCGCAAACAAAAGACAGAACAGCCCGTCCGCGACGATGCGAAAAAAACGCAGTTTTTTGGGAATGGGGATCAGGCTGATCAGATCGTACAGCGCGCCGCCCGCCGCTCCCGTGAGAATACAGACAAGGAAGGCGTAAAACTGACTCACCGCAAAAGCCGCCCCACCTTGCCGCCCGCGGCGAGATAGCGGATGCTCTCCACAAGCCCGCTCGCGGAAAAATTGCCGCTCCCCTCCGAGAAGGCAAGCACCCTGAGCTTGCTCCCTTCGATGCGCACCTTCCTGCCGTTTACGGTGAGCGCGATCATGCGTTCGGAAAAGCTATCCACGCGCTCTACGCCCGTCATGGTGATCTTGCTCTGATTTTCCAACGTCAGAGTACTCTGTCTGATCTCGTTCTGCATACTCTACTCTATGCAGCGACCGCACGAAAAATCCCGCCGTTTGCGCGGGATTTGTTCGTTATGTCTGACATAGTACTATGAAAACTACTGCAATTTTGCCTTTGCGCGCGCTTTTGCCCTGAGTTCGCTGTCGAGGATCCGCTTGCGGATGCGGATGTTCAGCGGCGTGACCTCCAAAAGCTCGTCGTCGCCGATGTACTCGAGCGCCTCTTCGAGGCTGAGCCGCTTGGGCGGGATGAGGCGGAGCGCGTCGTCGGAAGAGGACGAGCGCGTATTCGTGAGGTGCTTCGTCTTGCAGACGTTGACGTTGATATCCTCATCTTTGGGCGAACAGCCGACGACCATCCCTTCATACACGGGCGTGCCCGGGGTAATGAAGAGCGTGCCGCGCCCCTGCGCGTTGAAGAGACCGTACGTGACCGCCTCGCCCGTTTCGAAGGCGACGAGCGAACCCGTCGTGCGGCGGCTGATCTCGCCCTTATAGGGCTGATATTCAAAGAACACGGAGCTCATGACGCCCTCGCCCTTCGTATCGGTGAGGAACTCGCTCTTATAGCCGAAGAGCCCGCGCGAAGGGACGAGAAATTCGAGGCGCATGCGCGACCCCATCGCGTTCATGTGCAGCAGTTCGCCCTTGCGTTCGCCCATGCTCTGAAACACGGGACCCGTGTTGTCCTCGGGAACGTCCACGATGAGGCGCTCCACGGGCTCGTACTTTTCGCCGTCGATCTCGCGGAACAGTACCTTGGGCGCGCTCACCTGAAATTCATAGCCCTCGCGGCGCATCGTCTCGATGAGGATGGAGAGGTGCATCTCTCCCCTGCCGCTCACGCGGAAAGCGTCCGTCGAATCGGTATCCTCCACGCGGAGGGATACGTCGCGCAGCAGTTCGCGGTACAGCCTGTCGCGCAGGTGGCGCGTCGTGACGAACTTCCCCTCTTTGCCCGCAAACGGAGAATCGTTCACGGAAAAGATCATCTCGACCGTGGGGTCAGAGATCTTGACGAAGGGAACGGGCTCGCGGCAGTCCGCGGCGCAGACGGTATCGCCGATGTTGATTTTTTCCAACCCCGAGAAGCAGACGATATCGCCCGCCATGGCGCTCTCGCAGGGGACGCGGTTGAGTCCCTCGATCTCGTAGAGGTTGACGATCTTGCCCCTCAGCGAAACTTCGGGATGATTGTAGTTGCACACGACGACTTCGGCGTTCTGCCGCACCACGCCGCGCTCCACGCGCCCGATGCCGATGCGCCCCACATAGTCGTTATAGTCGATGGAGGAGACAAGGAGCTGCATGGGCCCCTTCTCGTCCATTTCAAGGGGCGGGAAGTGGCTGAGGATGGTATCGAACAACGGGATAAGGTCGGTCCCCTTTTCATCGGGATCGAGCGACGAGGTGCCGTCGCGCCCCGAGCAGAACACGAACGGGCTCTCGAGCTGATCGTCCGAGGCGTCGAGATCCATCAAAAGTTCCAAAACTTCGTCGATGACTTCCTTGACGCGGGCGTCGGGACGGTCGACCTTGTTGACGACGATGATGAGCCGGAGCCCCATCTCGAGCGCCTTCTGCGTGACGAAGCGCGTCTGCGGCATGGGACCTTCCGCCGCGTCCACAAGGATGAGCACGCCCGAGACCATTTTCAGAACGCGCTCGACCTCGCCGGAAAAGTCGGCGTGCCCGGGCGTATCGATGATGTTGATCTTGACCCCGTTATAGTGAATGGAGGTATTCTTCGCCAAAATCGTAATGCCGCGCTCCCGCTCGAGGGCGCCCGAATCCATGACGCGCTCCTCCACGACCTGATTTTCGCGGAAGGTGCCGCCCTGCTTGAGCATCTGATCGACGAGCGTCGTCTTGCCGTGGTCGACGTGCGCGATGATGGCGATATTCCTTAAATCTTCTCTGACCATATGTACCTCATGTACTTCTTTTTTCCAAGGTGTTATTTTAATACATTTCCGCGCGTTAGGCAAGAAAAAACGCCCTTATCCGTGAAAAAAATTGCAGGCATACGTCGTTTCCGCGGACTTTTGCGGGGCAAAATACGAGAAGAACGCCCGTCGGGCGTTCTTCGCTGCAGATTTTAATACGCCTTCGGCGCAAGATTGCGGTACGTTCTGAACGTGATCGTATAGCCGTTGTCCTCCACGGGCTCGCTCTCCGAAACGAGCTGAAAATTCTCATCCGCGTCGAGATCGGGCACGAAGGTATCCGCGCCGCCCACGGCGTCCACGCGCGTGACGAGCACCTCGCTGCAATAGGGAATGAGCAGGCGGTAAACGCTCGCCCCGCCGATGACGAACACGTCGTCCGCGGGATATTTTTTTACCTCTTCGAAGAGTCCCTCGGGCGAATGCACCGTGATCACATCCTCGTTCACGTCGTCCGGACAGAGCACGATGTTGACTCTGTTTTTGAGCGGTTTCCCGTTCGGGAAAGATAAGAGCGTGTTCAGCCCCATCACGACGACCTTGCCCTTTGTCGTCTCGCGGAAAAACTTCATATCGCGGGGAAGGGAGAACATCAGACCGTTGTTCCTGCCGATGCCCCACACCCTGTCAGCATGAAAGATCGCTCTCATATCGCCACCGGTATCTTCACGTCGAGCGGCGTGTATTCGTAATTTTCGAGGCGGAAACTATCCGCCGTGAAATCATAAAAGTTCTTCACGGAAGTATCGACGATGAGCTTGGGGGCAGGCTTCGGCTCGTTTTCGATGATCTTCTCCACAATGGGGATATGGCGGTCGTAGAGGTGCGCGTCGGCAATGACGTGCACGAGCTCGCCCGCCTTGAACCCGCTCACCTGCGCGATCATGATGAGGAGAACCGCATACTGCGCCACATTCCAATTGTTTGCCGTGAGCATATCGTTGGAGCGCTGATTCAGAATGGCGTTGAGCGTATCGCCCGAGACGTTGAACGTCATGGAATAGGCGCAGGGATACAGGTGCATCTCGTGCAGATCCTCGAAATTATAGAGGTTCGTCATGATGCGCCGCGACGCGGGATTGTGTTTGAGATCGTATAAAACGCGGTCGACTTGATCAAACTCCCCTTCCTTATAGATGGATTTTTTGGCGAGCTGATAGCCGTACGCCTTGCCGATGGAGCCCGTTTCGTCCGCCCAGCTGTCCCAGATGTGCGAATGAAGATCGCGGATGTTGTTGCTCTTTTTCTGCCAGATCCAAAGGATCTCGTCGACGCACGACTTGAACGCCGTGCGGCGGATGGTGAGGATGGGAAATTCCTCCTGCAAATTATAGCGGTTGACGATCCCGAATTTTTTTACGGTGTGCGCGGGAGAGCCGTCCTCCCAATGCGGGCGCACCTGCGCCTCGGTATCCCATACGCCGCTGCGCATGATCTCTTTGCAATTCGCGATGAAAATTTCGTCGGCTCTGCTCATTTTTCTCCTCTCAAACGCTCATGGCGTGCGCAATGCGTTCGCGCGTGCGCTCCTCCCCGAAGATCTGCATGATCGTCCACAGATCGGGCGAGTTCGCCCTGCCCGTAACGGCGATACGGAGCACCTCGGCAACGTCGGAAACGCTCCCCTTATACGCCGCGGGGTCCGCCTTGTAGTCGCGCATCTCTGCGGCAAAACCGAGATCGGACGCGACTTGCTTGACCTTCGCAAACCACGCCTGCGCGTCGTCCGCGGGGTCGTACGTCTGCAAAAATCCCTTCAAAACTGCGTCCCGCGTGGAGATATCGACGCGGTAACGATCTTTCTGCACATAGTCGCCGAAAAAGTAACCGATCTCGCCCACCGCCTGCTTTGCGGTGATAAAATCCTTGCGGCGCTTTTTGCCGCCGATCCCCATACAGAGGGAAAGCACCTTCAGAAGATACGCTTCGTCGGCAAAATAAGCCTGCTCCTTTTCCGTTCCGTAGGCGAACGCCCACTCTTTAAGGAAGGCGAGCATCTCTTCGGCAGCGAGCGCCGAAAGCTCCGTTTTGGAAATATCGTTGAGCTTGTCCAAATCGAAGAGCGCGCCGCTCTTGCTCATTTTGGAGATGCGGAACGGGAACTCCTCGAGCGGTTTTTCGGGGAACTTTCTGTGCCACTCCTCAAAGTCGGAATTGAGGAGCGTGAGCATATATACCTTGACGGCGAAGGGATGGTAGCCCTCCTGACGATAGAAGGAGAGCGAGAGTTCGGGATCCTTGCGCTTGGAAAGTTTGCGCTTGGATTCGCCGTCCATCTTCATGAGCGAGCAGTTGTGCCCGTATTTGGGACGCCTGAATCCGAGCACGTCGAAGAGCTCGAGATGGATGGGCAGGGAGGCAAGCCACTCTTCGCCGCGGATAACGAGCGTCGTGCGCATGAGATGATCGTCGACCGCATGCGCAAAGTGATAGGTCGGGATGCCGTCCGACTTCAGAATGACAACGTCCTGATCGTTCTCGGTGACGGTGACGTCGCCCTTGATCTCGTCGTGAAAGGTGAACTTGCGCGACGCGTCCCCCATCGATCTGAGGCGGATGACGTAGGGTTTGCCCGCATCGAGCGCGGCGTAGATCTCTTCTTCCGTCAGATTGCGGCACTTCGCATACCTGCCGTAATAGCCCGTGATCTCCTTGTTCGCCGTCTGCTCGTCGCGGAGCGCCGAAAGCTCCTCTTCCGTACAGAAGCACGGGTACGCGCGCCCCTTTTTGATGAGCTCCTTGGCGTAAGCGCGGTAGATCTCGGCGCGGCGGCGCTGATAGTAGGGTCCGTAGGCGTTCGGACCGTCGATCTCGGCGCCCTCGTCGAAGCGGATATCAAAGTAATCGAGCGCGGCGATGACCGCCTCCACGGCGCCCTCCACCCTGCGCTTCAAATCGGTATCCTCGATGCGGAGATAGAGCGTGCCGCCGCTTTGGTGCGCGATGCGTTCATTCGCGATGGCGACGAACAAATTCCCGAGATGGATAAATCCCGTGGGCGACGGTGCAAGGCGCGTGACCTCCGCTTTTGCGGGCAAATCACGCGGCGGGTAGCGTTTTTCGAAGGTTTCCAAGGGCGGATACTCCCCGGGGAGCAGCCGCTCGGCTAACTTTTCAAGATCCATGTATCATTCCTCAGACAATTATTCCGTAAGTAAGCGGAGCGTTTCGGGCGCGATCTCGGCGATGCCGTTCTCCACATCGTGCACGAGCGCGACGGCGCGCTCCAACAGCGGGGTCGGAACGCCCCACTTTTTGCCCGCCTGCACGGCGGCGCCCGCTACGAAGTCAACGTCGCACCGCTTACCCGCCATGATGTCGCGCAGCATGCCGGAGCGGGTCTCCTTATATTTTTTCATCGCGGCGGGCAGAAGGAATTTTGCGAACTTCCCGCCGAACACCTTCATAAGATCGTGCCCGTTGAGCGGGAGCTGCCTGCATCCGCTCGCCTTTGCGACGGCGAGCACCTCGCGGATGAGCGCAAGCGAAAGCGCCCTGTGTTTTTTCGCGAGCTGATAAAAGGTGAGCCCCGAAATTGCGGAGAGCGTGGAAAACGAGGCGTTCACCGCAAGTTTGGCAAAACGGAGCTCTTTAAGGTTCCCCACCGTGAGCGTGCCCGCATGCGCAAAGAACGGCGCAAGATCGTCGAGCCGCGCCCCCTTGCCGTAAGCGCCGAGCGCAAGATGAAAGCCCGTTTCGCTTGTGACGCGCACGACCCCGGGGCGGATGTTTTCCGCGCTCCACGAGAGCGCGCAGCCGTATACGCGGTCTGCGCCGAACACTGCGGCGAGCCCCTCCTCCGGAAGCCCGTTCTGTACGGTGACGAGCGCGCCGTCCTCTTTTAAGAACGGCTTCAAAAAGAGCGACGCCGCGCGGTTTTCGCGCTGTTTGACGGCGAGAATGATAACATCGTAACTTCCCTGCATTTGGGAAGGAAGTTTTGCGCGCACTTTGACGCACTTTGTGATCGCGCCTTCCACGATCGCGCCGTCGCGGTTCATCGCCTCGGCGTGCGCCGCGTTGTGCGTGACAAAATCCAAAGACATTTCGTCCAACAAAACGCCGAGCGACGTGCCCATCGCGCCGGCGCCGTAAATACAGATCCTCATATAATAAATCCCGTTGCGGCGGCGATCGCAGCCACCGTCTCGTCGATCGTCTGCCCGTCGCAGCGGACGGTGACGTCGGCATATTTTTCATAGAGCGGGACCCGCTCCGCGTAAAGTTCTTTCAGCGTACTGATATTGCCGCGCATGACGACGCCCCGTTTTACGAAATCGGGAACGCGGCGCGCGACCTCTTCCTCGCTCAGCTCCAGATAGACGACGGTGCCGAGCTTTTTCAAGTGCTCCATCGCGCGCGGGAGATAGCACACGCTCCCCCCCGTGGCGATCACGCAGCGCATTGCCGCGACGCCCGCGTTCACGCGTTCTTCAATGGCGAGAAAGCCCTCGGAGCCCTCCTTTTCGATGATCTGCGAAAGGAGCGCGCCCTGCTCTCCCTGTATGATAAGGTCGGTATCGATGAACCCGTACCCGATGCGCTTTGCAAGCAGCACGCCCGCCGTGCTTTTGCCGGACGACGGCATGCCGATGAGAACAAGATTGTCCATGGTTTCAATTATATCCTATCCGCGCGCAAATGTCAATCGGAGAGGACGCTTTCCGCCCCGCCGCCTTAAAAAAATTTCAAGCGGTTCACACAAAGAAATTGTAAAAAAGGGCGAAAAAAAGTTGTGTTTTGCCTGCGGATATGCTATACTTTATCAAGGTATTTCAGAAAAAAAGGATTGAATACAACTGTGTTGAATTTACTTGTTCCCGCAACATTCTATCGCCCGGAGCTTGAAACGGTGTATTATGCGATCAACTACACGCTGATCGCGCTCATGGCGGTTGCCGCACTTGCCGCGATCGTCCTCGTCATGCTTCAGCCCGGCAACTCTCAGGGCATCGACGCGCTCGGCGGCACGAGCGAGACATTCTACGGAAAGAACAAAGGCCGTTCGATCGAATCCAAGCTGAAAATGTGGACGGTCATCTGCCTTGCAGTGCTTGCCGTACTCGCGGTCGTCTTCTTTATTCTGCAGATCCCGGAGATCTGGGGCGAAGTGCTTTAATGAACTGAACAGATGAAATGAACGGGCGGCAATCATGCAGCCCGTTTTCTCTACCCGATATTTTCTCGGAAACGTTACACATAATTGATAATAGACAGATTTTTATGAACGCAAAACAGACATTGCTTGAAAAATTCAAAGACGGCTCCTTCGCCCTGCTCACGGACGAGGCGATCGCCAAAAAACTGCGCCTGAAAGGCAAAGCCGCGGCGGGGCTCGGAGAGATGCTCCGCTCCCTCTGCACCGACGGAGAGCTCTTATGCGATCTGCGCGGCAGGTTCGGCACGGCGCAGCAGTTCGGCGCGATGCGCGGCACGATCTCGGGCAACGAACGCGGGTTCGGGTTCTTTGTGCCCGACGATCCCGCCACGGACGACCTCTTTATTCCCCACCGCGCGCTCAGGGGCGCCTATCACGGCGATACGGTGCTCGCGTTCCGCAAAGGCGGAAGAGCGGGCGACGAAGGCGAAGTGCTTGCCGTGCTCAAACGGGGCTGCGAGACGATCGTCGGGCTTTTTCAGCGCGAGCGCAGCGGCGGGTACGTCCACCCTGACGAAAAGAAATTCCACTCCGACATCTTCATCCCGAGCGACCGCTGCAAGGGCGCTGCGGGCGGCACAAAGGTCGTGGCGCGAATTTACAACTTCGACGGACGAATGCCCAAGGGCGAGATCGTGGAAGTGCTTGGCGAAGGCGGCGACTTCTTCGTAGAAGAAAAGGCGCTCATCCGCTCGCACAGCCTGCGCGAGGAATTTCCCGCGGAAGTCCTCGAAGAGGCGGAACGGCAGGCGGAGCGCTCCCCCGTCGACAGCCTTGCGGGGCGCGTCGATCTCAGGGAGGAGCTCATCATCACCGTGGACGGCGAGGACACGCGCGACATCGACGACGCGATCTCCATCCGCAAGGAGAACGGGAAATACTACCTCGGCGTGCACATTGCCGACGTGACGCACTATGTGAAATGGAAGGGCGTGCTCGACAAGGAGGCGTTCGCCCGCGGGACGAGCGTATATTTCCCCGACCGCGTCATCCCCATGCTCCCCACCGCGCTCTCCAACAACATCTGCTCGCTCAACGAAGGCGTACCGCGCCTGACGCTCTCCTGTTTTATGACGGTGGACAGACGCGGAAAGGTGCTCGAGCGCAGCGTTGCGCCCTCCGTCATCTGTTCGCGCCACCGCATGACGTATACCGACGTCACCGCCATCGCCGAAGGCTACCGCGAGGCGCGGGACAGATACCCCGACCTCATCGAATTTGTGGAGACGGCGGTAGAGCTGACCAAGATATTAAAGCGCGCGCGGGAGAGCCGCGGCGGCGTGGCGCTCGACGTGAAAGAGGCAAAGATCCTGTACGAGGACGGCAAGATCACCATACCCGACTATCAGCGCACCATCTCGCACGAGATGATCGAGCAGTTCATGGTGCTCGCCAACGAGAGCGTGGCGACCATTATGACGGAACGGAAGATGCCCTTTGTGTACCGCATCCACGAGCGCCCGAGCGAGGAAAAAGCGGAGGACTTCCGCACCTTCCTCACCGAAGCGGGCGTGCACGCAAAATTCGATCCCTCCAAGGTGAGCCCCGCGGACTATCAGGATCTCCTGCGCTCGCTCGAGGATTCGCCGCTTTATTCTCTCGTCAACCGCGTCATGCTGCGCTCCATGATGAAGGCGGTCTATTCCCCCGAAAACGTCGGGCACTTCGGGCTCGCTTCCGACTGTTACTGTCACTTCACTTCCCCCATCCGCCGCTATCCCGACCTGTGCATTCACCGCATCATCAAAGAGAGCTTTTCCGATCCCGAAAAAACGCGCGAAAAGTATAAAAAGTTCGTGGTGGAGGCCGCTACCCAATCCTCCGCCTGCGAACGCAACGCAACGGAGGCGGAACGCGACGTAGACGCCCTCTATACCGTGGCGTATATGCAGGACAAGATCGGCGAAGAGTACGACGCGACCATCTCGGGCGTGACGTCCTTCGGCATCTTTGTGGAACTTGCGAACACCGTCGAGGGGCTCGTTCCCATCGAGACGCTGCCGGACGACAGTTACGAATACGTTGAAACGCGCTTTTTGCTGCGCGGAACGCGGAACAGCTTCCACCTCGGCGAGAGCGTGCGCGTAAAGGTCTCGGGCGTGGATTGGGGCGCGCGGCGCGTGCAGTTCGTTTTCCTCGAAAAAATAAATTAAAATCCTTTTGCGCACAGGGAATTTGTGCTATAATATGTCTGTGAAAACCATTGCCATCAACAAATCCGCCTCCTTCGAATATTTCATCGAAGACCGATACGAGGCAGGCATCGTGCTCGAGGGCAGCGAAGTGAAGTCCATCCGCGAAGGGCGGACGTCCCTTTCGGAGAGCTTCTGCGAGATACGCGGCGGCGAGATCTTCCTCAAAAACATGCACATCGCGCTCTACGATAAGAGCGGCGCATTTTCCACGCGCGATTCGCGGCGGGAGCGCAAACTCCTCCTCAACCGCATGGAGATCTCCAAGATCGTGGGCAGAGTCAACGAGCGCGGCTACACGCTTGTGCCGCTGAAACTTTACTTCAAAGACGCCCTCATCAAGGTGGAGGTTGCGCTCTGCAAGGGCAAGCACACCTACGATAAAAAGAAAGCGCTCGCCGAACGCGACCAAAAGCGCGCATTGGACAGAGCGATCAAAGAAATGAGCATCAAATAGAGGTAAATATTATGAAAAACGATGAATACAATATCGATACTCTCTGCGTACAGGCGGGATGGAAACCCCAAACGGGCGAGAGCCGCATCCCCCCCATCGTTCAGAGCACCACCTTCTTTTACGGCGACTCGCAGGTGATGGCGGATCTGTTCGACCTCAAGCGGGACGGATTTTTCTATACCCGCCTTGCGAACCCCACCGTGGAAGTGTTGGAAAAGAAAGTCGCCGCGCTCGAGGGCGGCGCTTACGGCATCGGCTGCGCTTCGGGGATGTCCGCGCTCCTGCTCACCGCCATGACGCTGTGCGAGGCGGGAGACAACATCGTAACGTCGAGCGAGATCTACGGCGGAACGTTCAACCTCTTCTCGACCACGCTCCCCAAATTCGGCGTTGAAGCGCGCTTTTTCGACGCGGATGCACCCGCCGAAGAGATCGAAAAGCTCATCGACGGCAAGACGAAATTCATCTTTGCAGAGACGATCGCCAACCCCGCCATCGTCGTGCTCGATTTCGATAAGATCGCCGCGATCTGCAAAAAGCACGGCGTGCTCTTTATCGTGGACAATACGCTCGCGACGCCCGTGCTGTGCCGTCCGCTCGACTTCGGCGCAGACATCGTCGTACACTCGACGAGCAAGTATATGGACGGGCACGCCGCGGCGCTCGGCGGCATGATCGTGGACGGCGGCAAGTTCGCCTTCAAGGGCAATCGGCGCTACCCCGCCTTCAACACGCCCGACGAGAGCTATCACGGCCTCGTATACGCCGATCTTCCCGTTGCGTTCGGTACCAAGTGCCGCGCGCAGATGATGCGCGATACGGGCGCCATCATGAGCCCGCAGAACGCCTTTCTGACCATTCTCGGCAGCGACACCCTTGCGCTCCGCATGGAACGCCACTCCCGCAATGCGGATAAGATCGCGGCATACCTTGAAAAACACCCTAAGATCGAGTGGGTGCACTACGCCGCCCTCCCGAACGATAAATACCACGCCCGCGCGCAGAAGTATCTGCCGAAAGGCACGGGCGGCATGATGAGCTTCGGTATCCGCGGCGACGCGAAGGCGTGCGCGCGCTTTATGGAGAGCCTGAAGATCGCAACGCAGGAGACGCACGTCGCCGACGTGCGCAGCTGCGTCCTGCATCCCGCCTCCACGACGCACCGCCAACTCACCGACGAACAGCTCGTGCAGGCGGGCATCGCGCCCAACCTTGTTCGCCTCTCCGTGGGCATCGAGGACGCGGACGACCTCATCGCAGACCTCGCGCAGGCGCTCGAAAAGGTATAATTTCAGGGAAAATCTCACCGAAGAAGGAACGTTATGCCCATCGTCATCGACCGTAACATACCCGCCTATTCCATCCTCAACAAAGAGCGCATCTTCGTGATGGACAATGAGCGCGCGACCTCGCAGGACATCCGCCCCATCGAGATCGCGATCCTCAACCTGATGCCCACGAAGATCGAAACGGAGACGCAGTTCATGCGCCTTCTTTCCAACTCGCCCCTGCAGGTCAACGTTACGCTTATCCATACCGAAAGCTACCGTTCCAAGAACACCGAGGCGGAGTACTTGGAACGCTTTTACGAGCCCTTTGAAAAGGTGAAAGACAAGCACTTTGACGGCATGATCGTGACAGGCGCGCCCGTGGAGGACATGGACTTCCACGACGTCGCCTATTGGGACGAACTGACAAAGCTCTTTGATTGGACGAAGACCAACGTTACCTCCACCATCTTCATCTGTTGGGGTGCGATGGCGGCGCTCTACTATTTCTACGGCATCCCGAAATATCCTCTTCCGCGCAAACTCTTCGGCGTATTTGCGCACAGAAAAGTGCACTTCGATACGCCCGACCCGCTGATGCGCGGGATATCGGACGAATTTCATATCTGTCATTCCCGCCATTCCACGGTACGGGAATCGGATATCCGCAGAGATAAGCGCCTGAAGATCCTTGCGACCTCTCACCGTGCGGGCGTAGCGATCGCAAGCTCGCTCGACCACAGTCAGATCTTTGTGCTCGGACACATGGAATACGACCGCGATACCCTCAAAAAGGAGTATGAGCGCGACCTTGCCAAAGGGCTCCCCATTGAAAAGCCCTTCTGCTATTTTGCAGACAAAGCGTGCACGAAGATCAATATGAATTGGTCGTCTACCGCGAACCTCTTCTACAACAATTGGCTCAACTTCGTATATCAGACGACCCCGTACAAGTTCGAAAAATAGTTGTTCCGCAAAATTGAACAGAAAAAAACGGCGCGCTTTTTATTCATCCCATAAAAATAGAGCAAGGACAATCAAACTATCCTTGCTTTTTTATTTTGATTATAATATAATAAATATACTTCCATAAATGCATCGGAACGGAGTATATACGAAAAATGAGTCCCGAAAATAAAACAGAAGTCTCTGATATAATGGAATACGTAAAATCAGCCAACTTAAAGGGTTCTTTGGAAATAGGTGAAAATGAGTTTTTGTGGAATTTAGGAGGTATCTATTTGCGGTTTAACTTAGATGATTGTGAAACCACTATATCTTATTCACGCCATAGAAATCAAGTCTTCGATATCGGACACTTCCATGAGGATAATAACAATGTAAT
>DBGBVX010000138.1:0-26657 GCA_048370055.1 Candidatus Gallimonas sp.
CATACCGTGGAGCGGGGAAACATCCGCGTGGTGAATCCTGCAAAAAGGCTTGCCGTTAAGTTCGCATACGACAGCTCCATGCTGCCGCACTTCATCGAGCGTCGTGGTGCTCGGTTCGATCCCGAGCGCATATGTTCCCGCGACCATGCTCTTCCACTCGATGAAGTGCGGCAGCATGGAGCTGTCGTATGCGAACTTAACGGCAAGCCTTTTTGCAGGATTCACCACGCGGATGTTTCCCCGCTCCACGGTATGGAAGAACACCTGTTCCTCCCCTTCCGCGGGCGCGCCCATGCGCAGGCAGTCCTTCGCATGTTCTGCCGCCCACGCCGTGCGCGGCTGCGTGGAGGAAATCGGCGCCTCGATAAATACCCCTTCGTCGAGAAAGGGATAGCCGAGGTTCATGTGGAAGAGGAGGCAGTACTCCGCCACGTTCGCGCCCTCGTTGACGACCTCGTTTCCGATGGTCACTTTGCCGCTGCCATACTCCGTGCGGATCGTGCGGCGGAGCACGAGGTTCTCTCCGAACAGCCCGCTCTGACGCACGCTCCCTTCAAGGGAAATATGTTCCCCGTCGCAGAAAATGCGCTCCACCTCGGCGGGAAGATTGTGCAGTTTTCCGTGTACGGGCATCGCCCTGCCGCCCACCGTATCCAATCCGCAGGTATAGAGCATGCCGCCCGGGAACACGTCGTCGAACCCGCTCTGAAAGCCGCACAGCCCATTCTTGGAGAGGAAGGCGAGATTCTCTCCGCGGCAGCGGAAATCGTAGAGATCCATCGCGCGTCTCTCAAGTACGGTGAAGGAGAGAACGCCGTTATCGACGAGGATGGCGCGCTCGCCGTCCGCCCTGCCCCCTTCAAACCGCACCCGTTTTACCGAACACAGCTGCGCCGCGCAGTTTGCTTTGCCGTTCATGCCTGTTTGCTCGGAAGGCATTCGACGAGCACCGCGCGCTTTTGCGCCGTTACCGTGAATTTCCCCTCCGCCGCATAGGGCAGATAGAAGTAGTCGCCGCGGCGGATGGGCTTTTCATACCCCTCCCCCGTGATGACCGCCTCCCCTTCGAGGCAGATGTACACGCTCGGAGCATAGTCCATGACAAAGCTCCCGCCATCTTTCAGCGTGTGCCTGTTCTCCCCGAAGCAGGGCGTATCTTCATAGGAGATGAGCACTTCCTTTTTGTACGTCGGCGTATCCGCCGCCACGCTCGGCACAACGCGCGCATACGCCTGCGCCGCCGCGCCGTAGATATCGTAGTTGATCGCGTCCAACGCGGTATCCTTGCTCAGACCGATGTACTCCTCCTCGTAGCTGATATGGTAATCCCCGCACCAACGCTCGGGCTGAATGGTGAAGTCGGTGGGTTCCTGCACCTCGATGATGGTACACCCCGCGCCGATGGCGTGGATGAGCCCCGCCTTGATGAGCCACAGATCGCCGGGCTTTACGTCCACGCCCTGCAGCAATCCGCCCATGATATCCTTTTCCGTCTCGCTGCGCTCTTCGAGGGCGGCGAGCTCTTCCTTGGTGATCTTATCCTTGAACCCGAAATACAGTTTTGCCCCCGGGCGCGTCGCCACGACAAGCCACGCCTCCGTCTTGCCGTATTCACTGTGGAAGTATTTGCGCGAAAAGTCCTTTGTGGGGTGCACCTGAAAGGGCAGGCGGATGGCGCTGTCCAAAAACTTGACGAGGCAGTCGTACTTTCTGCCACCGAGCAATTCCTCGGGATAGTCGCGCAGCAGATCGTCGAAGAAGATGTCCGTCCCCTTCACCACCGATACGCCGTCGCGCTTTCCGAAGTACTTGGGATTGATCGCCTTCACCTTGCTTGCCACCCACTCCTCGGGGAACATGTTGTCCGTGCCGTCGTCGTAGCCGTCGTTGAAGATCTCCTTGTACGGCTTTCCGCCAAGATAGATGCGGTACACGCGGTTGCGCTCAAAAAACACGGGCTGTGTGACAATTTTTTTGATATCCATAGATCTTACCTCTCCTCGGTTTTATTTACAGACGGACGGCGCCCTTGAAGCAGATGGTGCGTGCGCCCGCCTCGTTCGCGCGCATGAGCGCGTATTCGATATTTTCCTTCGTGAGTTCTTTCCCGTCGATATGGGCGAGCAGGGCGCCGAAGAAGGCGTCGCCCGCGCCCGTCGTATCCACCCGCTCGCCTGCGTCGGGAGCGGGCGGCATGACGCCGCGCACTTCCCTGTAATAATAGGCGCAGCCCTTTTTGCCGAGCGTGACGACGACGAGGCTATCCGGCTTGCCGAGCGACGCCACCGCCTTATCCATGTCCGCAATGCCCGTAAACTCGGCGAGTTCGTCCTCCGAAAATTTCAGGATATCCGCCTCTGCCACAAACGGACGGTACGCTTTGAGAGCGTCCTCGAAATCGGCGTAGATATCCTTGCGGAAGTTGACGTCGAAGGAGAGCTTCGCGCCGATTTTTCGGGTGCGTTGTACGATTTCGCGTGCCAACGCGCGCCCGTCTTTCTCCGAGAGCATGAGCGAACCGAGGTGCACGATATTGAGGTCCGCAAAGGCGGAAAAGTCCACGTGCGATAGATCGATGTGATAATCCGCGGTATCGTGGCGGTTGAAGGAAAAGTCCCGTTCGCCGTCCGTCAGCGTTACGAACGCCAAAGTGGTGCTGCGCACATTGTCCGTCTGAATTTCAAGGTAATCGAACTGTGCGCGGCGGGCGTAGCTCTGCAAAAATTTCCCAACGGGATCGCGCCCCACTCTGCCAAGGAATCCTACCTTCGCCCCCGCCTGTTTGGCGTTCACCGCACAGTTGAAGGGCGCTCCGCCGCAGTATGCCTGAAAATTCAAGCCGTCTTTGCCGCTCCCGCCCACCATATCGGCGAGGATCTCTCCGATCGCTAAAATCATATTTTGCTCACTCCTTCTTTGATATCGTTGAATTTGCGGTCCAAGAGCAGCATGAAACATCCGCCCTGCACCGCGCGGTTGCGGAATCCGATGAGCGCGCCCGTCTCCGTTTCATACCAATCCCCGAACGGAAGGCGGTCGCTGCTCTCACGGAGATAACGATCGATCGTGCCGACGAGCAGTTTCCTCGTTTGCGTTGAAGAGGTCAAACATGCCGACCACACCATCCAATCCGATTTCGTAAAGCCTGCGCGGGGATCCAACGGCACGCCGTAGCGGTTCGCCCTTGCCGTATAGCAGGCAACTTCGCGTTCGAGGAGCGCCTCGTCGAACAGTCCGAGCCGAAGAACGCGGTCAAACGCAAGATTATATTTGAGGCTGTACGTCTCCGCGCCCGAATCCCATGTGAGCGGCATGTGGGGATGCTGCGCCGCAAACGCAGAGATCTCCGCCGCAAAGCGCTCGGCTGTTTTGCGGTATTTTTCCGCCGCCGCGCGCCTGCCGAGCATGGCGCAAAGTTTTGCAAAACACGCAAGCCCGACCGCCGCTTTGATCGCCAGATTGAGATTGTTTTTCAGATGCCCCGAGAAATCGTCCGTGCAGAGCTGATTTTCCGGCTTCAATCCGTGCTCGGAGAGGTACTCCGCCCAACGCACGAGCAAGGGAAATTCCTGTTCCGCCATGCGGGTATCGCCGTCGCAAGCCGCTGCCGCAGCAAGCAAGATCAGAACGTTCGCGCTCTCTTCCACGGGCATCTGACTCTCGTCCCGATAGATCTCCGCCGACGCGGGGAGCTGCCAGAACGGATACCGCGTCTGCCCCTCCCCGCCGTCGAACAAGTTCCCGTACGCGGGGAGCGCGTCCTCCCGCATGCCGTATACCTGACCGCAGCAATGCGGGTATGTTCCGACGTCGTGCGGGGCAAAATCGTACTTCCACACCGGCATTTTTGCAAACCTGAACACGGGGCGCAGCATGCCGCGGATGAGCGCGGGATTGTACAGGAGATAGAGCGGAGAAGCGGGATAACTGATATCGACCGTTCCGATGCAGCCGTTGGAATAACATTCTTTGGAGAGGAACAGCACCTCGCCGCAGCGGTCCTTCACGAGCTTATGCGCGCCGATGGATTGGCGCAGCGAAGCGATGAGCACGTTCTGATACGCCTCGCCGTACTCCGCGGCGTCCTGCATCAGTTCGGAATGGAACCGTTGCAGCCTGCGGTCGAGCTCGTCCGCCCGCGCAAAGGTTTCCCGCAGGGCGTCGAAAATCGTATGATCGCTGAGATAGTACCCTTTGAGCATCTCGCCGAAGTACTGTATGCTCACGGTGTCGTCAAAGCCGAGCATCACCCTGCCTCTTTGAGCCGCCGAAACGGATACGATCCACGCCCTGCCCGCCCGATAGGGTCCGGCAGGCGCCTCGCCCGTACGTAAAAGCGAGGCAAACGCGGTCTCATCGAGAAAATACGCCCGCTCGCCGGTCAGATACCAATAGCCCCATTCCGCGCCGTCGCGATCGGAGTCGTCGGAGAGCGGAAGCTGCCGTTTGAGCCCGAAAAACGCCGTTTCAAAGCGTTCTTCCCTGACGACGGCGCCCCGCACCGCGCGCGGACCGTCTCCGTTATAACAGAGCCCTTCCTCCGCCGCAAAGATCACCTCCGCCTCGCCGCTCAGCTCGTAATTTACGTAGCAGACGGGACAGGACATCACGGACAGATCGTCCGGCAAAAGCGGGGAGACAAAGCTGAGCTTCAGCGTAACGCCCTCGGCATAAAAAAGATAGTCGGTCGTGAACGCCGTGACGGCGAGAGAACGCTGTTCCGCCGTTTTCCCCTTCCCCGCGCCGAGAAAGCGGTAGAGGGTTCCGCCCACTTTCAGGTATCCGACAAGCCGCTTTTCTGCGCCCGTCCAAAAGATGACGTCTTTTTCATAGAGATACTCGGCGTTTGCCCAAAGCGAAAAATACGGATCTTTCACGAACAGCGGATATGCCGGCAATCTGCGTTCCATATGCACTCCTTTTGCGCTGTGCGGGAAGCAGCCGAGCCGCTTCCCGCCGCGCTATGCTTTATTTCCTGTTGCGCCTGCGCAGAAGAAGGATGACGACTGCCGCGATGATGGCAACGCCCGCCACGCCGCCGACTACTCCGCCGACGATCGCGCCGACATTGACGCCTGCGGGCGCAGGGTCGGAAGGCTCCTTCCCGGGATCGGTCCCCGGGTTTTCCGCAGACGGTTTGAGCGCGAGCCCGTCGAGCGCCGCTTTCAGTTTTTCCGCCGCCGCGTCGACCGTGGTCTGATCTTCCTCCGTGAGTTTCATATCCTGCAACGCGAGCACTTCCGCCATCGCGTCCTCCAAGGCGAGCAGGGAATCGGTCGTATACAGCCCGCGCTCCAACGCGTTGTAGCGCTCAATAAGCGCTTTGACCGCGCTCATATCTGCGGACGGCGTGTTGAAGATCTGCACTTCCGCAAACTGCATGCGGTACTGATTGCCGTCCGTGGGGATCTGATTGAGCGACGTACCGCGGATACGGATATACCGCGCCCGCACGCTCTCGAAACGGAAGGTATGTTCGCCGCACATGCGCGGAGAATACCCCTTTTCTTCGACGACCGTCGTGTACGCTTCTCCGTCCTCCGAGACCTCGATGACGAAATCGCGCGGCATGCCGTATGCGACGGACGTTTCGTTGAGCGCAGAGGTGTAGATGACGACCTTATCGATCTTATAGGCGAACCCGAGATCGATTTGCACCCATTCCTCGTGCTGTTCCTTCGTCAGATTATCGCTCGACCATCCGCAGATCTCGCCCGACGCCCCGCGGTTGGCGGTGTTGCCGTCCACAAGTTTGGAGAGATCCCAATCCCCGTTTGAAACAGAGGAGGACGCCGCGACGGCTCTGTCTTTGGCAAGATTGTACCTGCGGCAGGAGAGGAGCGCGTCGAGCGCCGCCTCAAAGGTCTTGCGCTGCTGCGCCATGTCCTCTTCCGTGAGCGACTTATCCTGCGCGGCGGCGTTCGCCGCATTCAGCGCCGTGCGGAAGGTATTCAGCGCGCCCGCCGTATAATAGGGCTCCATGACGTCGCTCGCCTTCACCTCTTCGATGAGCGCTTTGAGCGCAACGCGGTTCTCGTTCACATACGCTTGCAGCGCGTTCATGGCTGCGGAGAGCTGCGTGACGGCGTCGTTGATCGCAAGCTGCGTTGCGCCGCTGTCGCCGAGAACGCTCTTCGCGCTGCCGAGCGCGGCGGCAAAGGACGTCCACCCTTCGGCGCGGTAGTCCTCTTCCGCATAGGATTCCGCCGTACGCACCGCCTGCGCAAGCGAACCGTAGTAATTTTCGCGCTTATCAAGCCCGCATTCGAACTCGTATGTGCCGCCGCCGAGCGTCACTTTCACACGCCCGTCCTCGCCCGCCGCGATCGCCTTCACGCCGTCCGCGTCCGCCGAAAGCGCTTTGCCGTCAAGCTGAACGCCGTTTGCATCCGCCGTCGGAAGGAACAGTTCTGCCGTGGAACCGAACGGAACGGTGATGGTGAACTTCGCCCTGTTGTTCTCGGCATACGACCATGCGACGGAGAGTTCGCCGCGCACGGTTTCCACCGAGACGGAAGCGTTCGTCAGATCGCCCGCCATCAGCGGATCGAGCGTAAAGGTGCGGTAGCCGTCCTTCACGTTCCGGATGCCGCCGAGGTAAGAATAGAACCACTCGTCGTAGGTGCCGAGGAAGTAATGGTTGTGCGAGCGCGCCGTGCTCTCCCACATCTCCCAAAGGGAGGTCGCCCCCTGCGTGAGCCAATAGCCCCACGAGGGATAGGTCACCTGCGTGAGGATACGGTACGCTACGTCGCTGTAACCGTAGTCGCACAGAACGGGCAGGATATACTTTGTGCCGATGACGCCCGTATCGAGATGGTAATCCTTGGATACGATGTCGTCGACGAGATTTTTCACGACTGCATCGACGGACTCTTCGGGCACCATGCCGAACGCGAGCGGCAGGAGGTTGGAGGTCTGACGGTATCGCGTGCGGTTGTAGGCAAGGCTCTCGTTCCAATAGTTCGTATCGTAGTAGCCTTCTTTGAGATACTCCGCGTTGAACGCCGCAAGAATATTTTCACGCGCGGACTCGAAGGTCTCTTTGTCCTGCGTTTTGCCGAGCGCTTCGGCATAGCCCGACATGGTGCCGAGCATCTGATAGACGAACGCCGTGGCGATGAGCGCGCTGCCCTCGGCAGGATTTTCGTTGTACGGGCTGTTTTCGATGCCGAGCGGCGAAACCCAGTCTCCGAGCACGGTCTTGTCGTCCCACAGCCAGTTGTTTCCCTTGATCCTCGCGATATCCAGATCGGCAAGCGCTTTCAGGCTGTCGTAATATTCGCTGATGAGATAGCCCATGCCGTAGGTATCGGCAAGCTCCTGCACCGCAAAGATATACACGCTGTTCCAGATGGGCGAATTAGTCGTGCCCCAGCCGCTGATGGGCACCACCTGCGGCACGTTGCCGTTTGCCTCCTGCGCGTCGTAGATGTCGCGCAGGAATTTGGTCATGAAGCGCGCGATATCGAAGTTATAGCCCATCGTTCTGAGCGCGACGTTCACGTCGCCTAACCAGCCGTTCTTTTCCAGCCATGGCGTATCCGTCGGCTTGCCTTGGAAATTGTTGAGGAGCGTATCGGTCATGAGGGCATGCAGTTCGTTGAGAAGTTCGTTGGACGTCTTTACGCTGCCCGTCACCGCCACGTCGTTGTGGATGAGGTAGCATGTCACGTCGTCCGCCGTGAGCGTGCCGTCGTAACCCGAGATCTGCACATATTGGAAGCCCTTGTAATTGAACTTGGGTTCGTACACCTCCGTCCCGTTCCCGCTCACGCCCTTGCAGATATAGACGTCGCGCTGAAAGACGCCCTGCTCTTCCTTCTTGTTGAGCGTGCCGTCGTTTGCGAGCGTTTCGCCGTAGTCGATGGTGATGGTCTGCCCGGGCTGCGTGTTGCGGAACACGATTTTGCTCCAGCCCGTGATCATGCGCTCGACCTTGACCGTGATCGTGCCGCCGCTTTTCTCCACGTCAAGCGCGGCGTCGCCCGTAAATTCCTTCATGCGGCGCATGGGCTCCATGTCCTGCCATGTAAGCGTTCCTTCGGGCGCGGCGACTTCGCTCGCGTTCTGCCATGCGCCGTCGTCGTAGGAAGCGGAGGCATAGTCATCGTATTTGCGCGCGTCGATGGTCTCGCCGCGGTAGATGCTGTTATCGGTGATCGCGCCCTCTTTGGAGACCTTCCAGCTCGTATCCGAATACACCTTGTCGGACGAGCCGTCCGTATAGGTGATATCAAGCTCGAAGCGCATGCGCGGCGTGGCGCGCCAGCTCGCGTTCGCCCAGTTCCAGCCGTTGAGCGATTCGTTGTAGAACCCGTTGCCAAGCTCCACAAAGACGGCGTTTTCGCCCTTTTGCAGGAGCTTGGTCACATCGAACACGTTGTAAAGCACCGTGTCGTCGTAGTCGGTATTCGCGGGGTTGAGCACGCTGTCGTCGGGATTTTCGCCGTTGATCTTCAGATCGAACAGCCCAAGCCCCGCCATGTAGACGCGCGCCTTTTCCACCGTCTTGCCTGCGTCGATAGCAAATTCCTTGCGCAACATGAGCGCGGCGCGGTCGGAACTTGCGAAGGAGACGTTCGTCCCCCACGGGTTGCAGCCGTACCCTTCGCTTGCCGTGACCTGCGTCCAGCCCGTTTCGGCAAAGGAAACGCCGTTCCAATCCCCCTCGCCCGAGGCGCTCCACTTCCACGAAGTATCGCTCACGACGGTATCTTTGCTGCCGTCCGTGTAGTACACCTCGATCTTGGCGAGCAGTCCCGCGTACCCGGGGTTGCCCTGCCCGCTGTAATTGGTGACTTCCGCCGCAAAGACGTTTTCCCCGCTTGCGATCTTTTGCGCGGAAAGCGTCGTTACGGTGGCGCTCTTCCATGCGTCCGTCACCCGCGGCGTGGAGAGCACCTCCTCGCCGTTGAGATAGATCGCCGCATAGTCGTCGGCGCTGACGGCGATCTGTACGCGTTCCACCGTCTTGCCTGCCGCGGGCGTAAACGCACGGCGGAAATAGCGCGTGGTGTTATCCGCAATGGAGCCGGAAGTGTGACCGGACTCGCCCCAGATCCAATTCGCGCCGCCGAAATCCATCGACGTCTGCAACGACGGCTCGCCGATCCAATCGGACTTCCAATCGCTCTCAGACATCAGACCCGTTTCGAAAGAAGAGCTTGCGCTGCCCGCCTGCGTATCCGTCTCGTCCCATACGGTGACTGTCCAATCGTATTTCGTCTTGGAGCGGAGCGCCGTTTCCCCGTCATAGAGCACGCCGTAGTTGTTTTCGGAAGAAGTTTTTCCCGAATCCCAAACGATTTCATTCCCGTTTTTGACAACGATCTGATACGCCGACTGCGACTTGCCGCGCGCCGCGGAAGAGAGCTGCCACGAAAAGACGGGCGCAGCGTCGTCGATGCCGAGCGGATTTTCCGAACCGTTGACTTCGAGATCGGATACCGTTACGGCGCCGTCGGTCTGATCGGGCGCCTCCGCGGCGTCGGCAATGGCGCCGCCCACGCTCCCGAGAAAGCAGGATAATCCCATCACGGTCGCCATAGCAACCCCAAAAATGCCGGTTTTCGTTCTCTGTTTCATCTTGTTTTCCTCACCTCAGATTGCAAACCGAGTGCAAGCCGAGCCGAATCACGGCTCGGCTTGCTTTCGCCTTTGCTGTTATTCCTGCGTATCGTCGGACGCGGCGGGCGCCTCGTAATAGGTGTTGTTGCCTTCCTTATCGAACAATTTCACATTGGAGAATGCAAGTTCGTTGATGGAAGTATACGCCTCCGTCTGCCCGTCGAGCGGCGCCGCCGTGGCGATGAAGATGACGATCTCCTTGCCCGCATACGCCGAGAAGTCGTAGATGCCCTCGTTATAGCTCGAACCGCGGTTGTTGATGAGGTAATTCCCCTCGATCACCGCGTCCGTCGTGCCGTACACGCGCCAAGGCGCGAGTTCGGTGAGAACGCCGTCGCAATATACCATAACGAGCACTTTGCTGCCGACGCCGTCTTTGCCGCGGCAGTTGAGTTTGAGGTACTGCGTGGCGCCATCGAGTTTGACTTTGCCGTACACGAACGCGCCAAACTGAATGACCGTATCGTCGTTCTCGCCCGCCATGAGCGTATCGCTCTTCTCCCAACCCTCAAAGCCGTTGACGCCCGCCTTATTGAAGTTCGTGGCGCCGCTGCCGAGGGAATGCGCCGTAAGCGCCTCGAGTTCCGCCTCCGTCACGCCGCCGTATACCTCCTTGGAGGTGTTGCGCTGCATGGTCACATCAGAGAGCGCCTCGCCGCCGTCCGTCAGATCGGAGCCCTGCACCTGCGCCGTGCCGTTGAGATACCCATCCTTGGAGAATGTGAGATCGATGGCCGCATCATAGCCGACGGTAACGGTAAGGGAGTACTTGCCCTCCGCGTCCGTTGTGACGCTCGCGCCGTTCGCCGTTACGGTAACGCCTTCAAGCGCCGCGCCGTCTGCGTCCTTCACGACGCCGGAGATGGTACCGTCCGCATAGAAGGGCGTGCTGCGGAACGCGATCTCGTTGATGGCGTTGTGAACGGCAAGAGGCCCATTGCCATCCGTCCTTGTTCCGAACTCCTCGTTCACGTCCTGAATGACGATGACGACCGTTTTGCCGATGAATTTGCTCAGATCATAGACGCCCTCGGTATAGCCGTCGTTGTCGTTAACGAGCGTCTGCCCTTTCAGATTCGTTGAAGTGATGTTCACGCCGCCGCGGTAAACGCCCATGGGCGTAACGACCGTGACCGTACCGTCGCTTTCGATCACCTTGACCTGAAGCTGACCGGGCTGATCTTCGCCGGCGCGCACGAACATTCTCGCGTTGAACTTCATGTATGCGTTGTCCGCCGTGATTGCAAACTTTGCGTACAGATAGGATGCGGCAAGGTCGGGGTTATTTTGAATGCAGGCGCCCTCGTTATGTCCGAGATCGACGTCCCCGTAGCGGCTCCACGTATCGCCGATCTTCACGTTGCCGTTGGGGGATTCGAACTTGGTCGCAGTCTGCAGTGTGAGCCGATCAAAATCGTCGGTGGAGAGCCCGGGAAGGACTGCAATGCTCAGCGTGACCTCACCCAGATCTTTCGTCCCGCCCTCTATATCGCTTGCCGAGACGGCGATCGTTCTGTCGCCGTACCCCTCTTTGGCGATCTTGACGTTCACGGAATCGCCCGGGAGCATGGAAACGGGAAGCGTGAAGCTGCCGTCCGCCGCCGTCGTGACCGAGCCGCGCCCGTAGGATACGGTAGCCCCTTCGACTGCCTTTCCGTCAAATTTCACGGTACCCGTCACATTGCCCGTGACCGTCGCGCCGCGGAAGAGGATGCTTTCCAAAGCAAGGCGCTGTCCCCTTGCCATGCCGATGACGAAGGTATAATCGCCCTCGGGAACATCGAACGTGAAATAGAAGTCCTCGCAGCTCTCCCCGTTGTCGACCGTGGCAAGATTGCCGCCGATAGGGACCTGCGACCCGTCCGCCGCGATCAGCATGAGCACGAGCTGCGGGTAGACCTGCCCGGCGTGCCCCGAGCTGACGCCATTCATTCCCGTAAAGGTGCGGGCGCGGACGACGATGGTCTTGGTGCTTGCGTCGAGCGTAAGCTTTTTATAGGCGAACACGCGAAGGTCGGTGCTGTTCTCCTCGGCATAGTCGGCGTCCATCAGGAGCCAGCCTTCGGCGGCGCTCTTCTGACCGCCCACCTTGTTCCACGAATCCCCGCCAAAGGAGGCAGTGATCGCATCGATCCCTTCGAGATCCGCCGCCTTCTCGGCAGGCAGCGCCGCAAGATCGGCAGCCGTGGTGAACGGGAGCAGATATTCCTCGTCCGCGCCGATAAAGCGGATGCGGTCGATGGCGTTATGGTTGCCCTGCTTGGCGCCGATCATGATGACGACGTCCTTGCCCTCATAGTCGGAGAGGTCGTAGTTGTAGGCAATATAGCCGTTGCTGTCCATCGTCTGCCAGATTTCGCCGTCGATCTCAAGATCTTTGACGGTGTAGTCGGTAAGGTCGACGACGCGCACGGCGAGCAGCCCGAACGCCGTAGAATCTTTCTGATCAAGGAAGCCCCGCGCGCGGAACATCATGTTGGAGTTCGCGGAGGTGATGGACTTTCTCGCATAGATGACGGACGACATATCCTCCGTCGTCTTATTGTCGTTGATATGCAGGCAGAGCCCCTCGGAGTGGTTGGTAAGCACATTGCCGACCGTATCCCACATGGCGCTGCCCTCCTGATGCCGGAAATCGTTCTCCGCTTTGGAATCAAGTTTCGCAAGCTCGAAGTACGTCTTATTTAGAACGGGGATAACGGTCGCCGTGAGCGTAAAATCCTTCGTGATCGCCGTCTGCCCCGCCGTGACGGTGACGCTGCTTTCAAGCGTTTCGCACGCGGGATGCGAAAGCGTGACTTTATATTCCTTCGTCTCGGTGATGTTCACCTTTTCGAACGCGTATTTGCCCTCTGCGTCCGTCTTGACCGTTTCGTTGCCGAGCGTAACGCTCACGCCTGCGAGCGGCGCATCCGCCGCCTTGACGGTACCGCTGACGCTGCCGACTTCTTCCGCGAGGTTCATCTGCGCGTTCAGCGTTGCCGCCTTGTCCGTCCAATCCGCTTTGGCGAGCGTGACCGTCTTTTCCGCATAGCCGTTTTTGGTGAACACGACGCTGACGCTGTCCGCGATCTTGACGTTTTCCAACGAGTACGCGCCCGTGGCGCTCGTGACGGTATCCACCCCGCCCGCCGAGACCTTGACGCCCGAAAGCGGAGAGCCGTACGCCGTTACCGTTCCCGAGATCGTGCCGTATTCCTCCACAGGCGTCACGATAGACGGATCGTCCCCCGAAGGATTGTTCCCGTTCGTACAAGCCGCGGCAAGACCGCCGACGGAGAGCGCAAGCGAAAGCGAAAGCGCTCCGATCAAGATTCCTCTTGTTTTCTTTTTCATCGTTTATCCCTCTTCATATTTATTTTTGACGCCCGTGCACTGGCATCAATTTCCGTTTTTGAGCCGCCCGTTACAGCGTTCCGTGGTTGTTCTCGTACTGAACGAGCATTGCAAGGATGATCGGCGTCGCCGCCGCGTCCTTCACGTCTTTATGCGTATCGAAGGTGTCCGCGCCGCCGCTGCCCGAATCGGCATACAGCCAACCCTGCAAATAGTTGTGCGGGAGCGTGCGGTTGAGCAGATAGTTGTCGAACGCGTAATTGATGCTTGTTTTGAAGGGCTTTACGAAGGTCGCAAGCTGCTGTTGGATCTCGTCGTTTTGCGCGGGCGCCTTCTCTTTGCACACGTCGGCAAGGTCGAGATAGCCCTGCATGAGAACGGAGTTGAAAAGAAGCGTCGTTCTGCAATCGTACATCTGCATCTCCTGCCCGTCCACTTCGACCGTCTTGACGAAGTAGTCATAGGCGCCCTCCGCCATCATTCTGCCCTGCGTGAGATACGTTTCATCGCCGGTGAGGCCGTACAGCCCCGCCGCGCCGCTGATCATCGCGCCCACGTTGTAGGTATATTTGGAGCCCTCGCTCGAACCCGTGTAGGGATCGAAGTACCAATAGCCGCCGCCCGTGGCGTTTGCGTCCGTGACGGGATTGCGGTCATGACGGAGGTTATCCGCAAACGTGTAGTCGCTTGCGCGCAGGTAGGAATAGGTGAAATCGTACACCGCCTTCGCCCAATAGAGGTAATAGTCGTACTTGCTCCATCCGACCATATTCTCCCATTCGACGTGCTCCTGCCCGAACGTCTGCTCCACATAGACGGTATCTTCCGCCGTGACCTTGGCGTCGGAATCCTTGTAGTACTCCGCCAGACCGCACAGCGCGATGATGAACGGCGCGTTGGAGCAGGTGTGCTTGGAGTTATAGGTGGGTCCCCATGTGATGCCGCCGATGCCGCCCTTGGTGGAATCCCATCCGTCGAGGCACGCCTTGGCGAGGTGCTCGGCGCGCGTGATGTAGCTTGCATCCCCCGTCGCCTTTTCGATTTCGACAAAGGCGCGGATGAGCCACATCAGATCGTCGTACACCATGTCGGTCGAGACGTTCCCCGTGTTGGGGATCTCGTTGCGGTAGACGTTATACAGCCCCTCCCAATCGCGCGTGCCGTGCGTGCTCATGATCTCGCCGGAGCCCTCGAAGAAGCGGAGCCCGTCTACATAGCCGTCCAAAAGCGTTTTGTAATATGTTTTCTGCGCTTCGGTCGTGCTCGTGATGTAAAGGCGCAGCGCCATGTCGATGAGCGAAGAGTATTCGTAGCAGTTGGCGAGCGCGTCCGTGCCGCCCTCGATCGCATTGTAATACCCTACCACGGAAACGCCGTCGCTCTCGTAAGTCGCGTAGTGGTCGTCGACGCCGCGCGCAAGGTAATCGGCGCGCTCGTAGAGCGTTTCCAAAGTCGTTTCGGTGGGGGGAGGCGTCGTACCGGGATCCTTTTCCCCGTTCTCCGTGCAGGCAGTCACGCTGAACGCCATGACTCCCGCCAGCACCGCCGCCAAAACTGCCGATGATTTTTTCATGATTTTTCCTCCCGTCATATGATTTCGGATACAGTCGATCTTGTCTGCCTGTCTGATCAAAAAATACGAAAACAGCGAGTTTGCCCATGCAAACCACGGACGCGAATAGTCTGACGCGTCGTCCGCATGCACGCTTTCGTGCATATACCCCGTGCCGTCCGTCGTCGAAGCGAGGATCTTTACGATCTCGTTGACGCGCGCGGCGTCCGTCTCCGTCAAGCCCTCCATCATGAGGGAGATGGGCCAGACGTAACGCCCCGGGGTATGCGGGCTACCGATCCCCGAAAGCGCTTTCCCGCTGTGATACCACGGGTTTTCTTCGCTGAGCACAAACCGGCGCGTATTCTGATAGATCTCGTCGTCCGCGCCGCACCAGCCGATGTAGGGAAGCCCCAAAAGGCTCGGCACGTTGGCGTCGTCCATCAGATTGTAGTTCCCCAAGCCGTCCGTCTCGAACGCGTAGATCGTGCCGAATTTCGGATGCCGCACGGTGGCGTGATCGCGTATCCCCTTCTCGACCGCTTCGGCAAGAGCTGCGGCGCGCGCGGCGACCGCCTGTTCCCCGTTCTTTTCCGATGCCTGCGCGAGCCTGCGCATCGTGACCGCGACGAACATGTTGCCCGGGATGAAATACGCGTAGGTACACGGATCGTCGCTCGGGCGGTAGCCCGACCATACCATGCCCGTGACGGCGCACCGTCCGCCCCTGCCATATCCGGGGACGGAGAGTTCCGGCGCCTCCGTCGGGCGGTAGTGAAAATACTCCGATCTTTCGTGATGGCGCTGCTCTGTTTCGAATGTGTCGAGCACGCGCCCGCACGCCTCGAAAAACGTTTTGTCGAAGATGCTCCCGTCGCCCGTTTTATCGCAATAGTTGCAGGCGAGAAAGATCGGATAGCACAGCGAATCCAACTCGAACTTCCGTTCAAAGACGATGGGGTCTTTCCTGTCCGTTTCGTCCTCGGGGTGCCCCTTTCCGTTCGGCTCGAAGTTGAAGGCGTTGGCATAAGGGTCGCGGAGGATATAGCGCATCTGTCTGCGCACAAGCCCCTTGACGAGCCTGCCGACGTCGGGCGCGTCGGGCGCGAGTTCGAGATAGTGCATGACCTGCGCGCTCGAATCGCGAAGCCACATCGCGTCGATATCCCCCGTGATGAGGTAGACGTCGTCCTCCGCCTGCTTCACCGTCGTCGTCAGCGTATTCAGGCTGCATTGCACAAACATCTTTCTGAGCGTTGCGTCCCCGATGCGTTCCGCAAAGGAAAGGACGGCGCTGCACAGCTGCGGATAATCCCACAGGATCTTCAGATTATTGTTCATCATGTTTGTTATTCTTGCGTTTCTTTCTTACGAGAACGACCGCGACGACACACGCCGCAACGACGACGAGCCCGATCGCTCCGCCGACGCATCCCCAAACGAGCGCGCTGTTATCGGCGCCGCCGCCCACCGTAAAGGTGACGCTGTCGGTAAACGTCTGAGCGCCGTTGCTCACGCGGATGGTGATCGTGACCGTGCCCGCTTCGAGGAATTCGACGGAGCCGTCCGCCATGACGGTCGCGACCGATTCATCGCTGCTCGTGATCTCGATATCGGCGTCGGCGATCGCGCCTTCGACGGTATATTCGAGCATCGTGAACGACCCGACTGCTACATTCGGATTCTCCGGCTGAACGAACGCCACGCCCGAAAGCGGTTTGCTCAGTTCGGAGAACGCCGCAAGATAGGATTCCGGCGTGACGGAATCGGAACTCGAAGCGTAATAGGTCGCCTCATTGTATCCGACGCTCGCGGCGAAGACCCTGTTGTTCTGCAGAGACGTCCCGTAGAAGTACTGAAAGATGACGTTCGGATTGCCGTTCAGCGTGAACTCATCGCTCGCGGGTGCGCCGAGCTGCATGTAAGCGCTCTTCGTGCCCGCCCACAGCTCCATAAACGCGTCCTTCAGCAGGAACACCTGCCCGAGCGAGTCGTTCCAAATGAGCGCGCAGACTTCCGTTCTCGAATCCCCGCCCCACGGCTGCGCGGTGCTGTCGCCGTAGATGAACTGCTGCCCGTAAACTCCGTTCCACGATTGGAACGTTCTTTCAAGGAAGCCCGGGAAGAAGCCCTGCGCCATCAGCGACTGAATCTTTTCGATCATCTGCGTCTTTGCGCCGGCGACGTAATTGCCGTTATCGTCCTCGTGGTCCTCGAAAATGCCCGAATTTGAGGGATCGGTAAAGTCTGAAATATCGTAGAGTACATCGAAGGAGAGCAGCTGCGCGGTATAAGTTCCGTTATCGGCAATAAAGTTCCTGCCGGGGAAATATTCGTACAGATAGCCCGTACCCGTATACATCGCCGTCGCCTTGACGGCGCCGCGCTCGTAGTTGATATACACCACGCTGCGCCCGTTTTCCGTTGCGGAATATTTCGCCACCTCGCTGCCGTATTGAGAAGGCTTTTCGGAGGGCGCGGGTTCGTAAATAAAGTTTTTGTATTCGTTATCCGTCGTGACCCCGTATTCGACAAGCATGGAGCCGTTCTCGCTCTCGTAGATGTAGCCCTGCTCAAAGATCTGAATGCGGGAGAAGGTCTGTCCGGAGATAGTCATGTTCTCCATCGCGTTGGAGATGGGCGCCCCGAGCGCGCGGCGGACGGGATCCTCCTTCCATGCGAGCCAGAAATCGTCGCCCACGCCGTAAACGCGCTTCTGCACGCCGCTGTAAACGAGCGTATACATGCGCTCTCTGCCCGCGCTTCCCACGCCGTCGAACCCATAGGCGGAATCGGGGCTGTATTTGTAGTCCACGCAGAGAATATCCCAGATCTTGATGCTCGAACAGCGGTAACCGGGGATAATGCCGCTTTCCAACAGTTCCATATATGCCGCGCGGAAATCCGCCTTCATATCGTTTTCGGTCGCGCCCGCATTTCCGCTCAGGTTCTGATACATCGCGAGCGTACCGCTCTCCACCCCTTCCCACAGATGTTCGTCGGTGGTAAAGTTTTCCGTCGGAAGCGTCACGCGCGCGGAATTTCCCGCTTCGTCATAAGCAAAGTTCTGCCCTGCGTAAGCCATGCGCGAAATCAGCGAGTGATCGTCGGCAAACACGGCTTCGATACAGCCTGCGCGGAAATTGAATTGCACCGTGAGCCTGCCGTTTTCGTGACCCACAACGCGCGCGGTGCGCAGCGCATGCCATGTTCCGTCTACATCACCGATAAAACTCAGTCCCGAGCCGCTTTTTGCGTAGATATCCTGATCTCTGATGAGCGGATAGATCTTATATTCCGTATCGCTGACCTTTTCGACGACGCCGATATGCTGCGCGACGGAAGTGACCTTCCCCGCATTAGCGTACGTGCCGATCAGGATGCCCTTTTCGAAGACCTGCACCGTCGCATTCGTCGCATTGACTTCGTTTCCGTTCCCGTTATACCCCGTGACCGTGACGTTCCCGATCTCTTCGGAGACGGGCGCGCCGAGCAGCCGCATATCGTCGCCCGTGATGCCGGCGAATCCGTCCTTGACGAGGTACGCCTCGTCGTTGAGCACGTTGTACAAAAGATAGCTCATGTTCGTCTTGCCGCCGTTGCCGCCGTCGGGCGCATACACGCTGTCGCCGTAGCGGAACTCCATGCCGAACACGATCGCCTGACCGTCCTCCGCCCTGTTGTAGACGTTGACGTCCGAGCAGGGGATCCCGAGGTTATACCCCTCTTGGATGAGTTCTTTCCACTTCTCTTTGAAGGCGTTGCCCACCTTCTTTGCCGCGTCCGCGCCCCAATCGGGACCGTACGCGACGCGCGCGCCCGCCATATCGACGCCGACGATGGTATCCCAATTTTTCAGGGAGGTCATCGTCTCGGCGGAGATCAGCTCCTCTTTGATCTGCCCGTCGCTGAGGCTTACGTTCTTTCCTCCGACGTGCGCCGAGGCAGCCGTCGGATCGCCCGTATCGCTGCCGGGAGCATACTTCACATAGCCGCGCGTATAGTTGACATAGATATTTCCCTGCGCGTCCTGCACCTGCGCGCCGACCGCCTCGCCGAATTCGGAAGGAAGGCTGTCGTATGCGGATGAGGCAACGGGTCTGCCCCACAGCATCGCGCCGGAGAGCACAAGGATCGCAAAAACGAGGCAAAGCACGAAGATCGCCGTTCGTTTATGTTGTTTCGTCATCGTAATTCCTCCTCACTTACTTGATTCCCGAGAAGGACAGATTTTCCACAAAGTATTTCTGTCCGCAGATGAAGATGAGCATGCTCGGGATCATCATGATGACCGCGCCCGCCATAACGCTGCCGTAGTCGTCGCCGTAGGCGCCTTGGAAGTTTTTCAGGGCGATCGCCATCGTTCCCCATACGTCCTCCATGGTCGGCAGGGCGAGGCTGGGCCACAGGTAGTTGTTCCATGCGCCGTTGAATGTGAACAGCGCCAGCGTTGTGAATCCGGGGAGCACCATGGGCACATACAGCTGCAGGAAAATCCCGAATTCGCTCGCGCCGTCGATGCGCGCCGCCTCCGCGATCTCACGCGGGGTCCCGATGAAGAAGGAGCGCATGAACAGGCAACCGTAAATGCTGTACGTCGCGGGCATGATGATGCCCCAGAGCGAATCGAGCATGCCGAAGGCATTGACGACGAGATAGGTCGGGATCAGGCTGATGATGCCCGGGATCATCATGGTCGCCATGAAAAATTTGGTGATAAAGTTCTTTCCGGGGTAGCGCAGCCGCGCAAGGGAATAGCCCGCCATCGAACAGAACAAGAGCTGCGTAACGAGGATCGCCACGATGACGATGAGCGTATTTCCGATATAGCGGAACGCGCCGAATTCGAAGAACGTCTGATAATGTTCCCATGTAAAGCTCGTCGGGAGCAGGTTCACGGGATAGGAACGCACCTCCTCGCTCGGACGGAAACTGATGAGCAGCATCCAATAGAACGGGATGAACATCATGACCGCGATGAGGATGAGGAGCACATACATCACTACATTGACGATGATGCGGTTCGTCTTTTTCGACCGCTGTTTTTTGAATCTTGCCATCTGCCGTGCGCCCGTCGTCATGCCTGTTCCTCCTTGACGAGTTTTTGCGTAAGGAACGTCACCACCATGATGACGACGAAGAGCACAACGCTCTGCGCCGACGCCATGCCGCCCTCGCCGTGGCGGAACGCCGCCTCGATCTGCGTGACGGGCGTCTGCGTGTAGTAGTTGCTGTCCGCGCCGATCATCGCGACGATATCGTAGAGTTGGAAAGCGCCGATCAGGCTCATCGTGAGGATGAAATAGGTCGTCGGGCGGAGCAGCGGAACGGTGATGTGAATGAGCTTCTGCCAGCCGTTCGCGCCGTCCAGATCGGCTGCCTCGTAAATTTCGGGGCTGATCGCCTGCATCCCCGCGAGATAGATGAGCATGTTGCCGCCGAGCCCCGTCCATGTGGAGACGAGCGCAATGCAGAACATTGCAAAGTAGCTCTGCGACGAGACCCAGTCGAGCCCCTCTTCCATGCCGAACCACTGCGTGAGGATGGTGTTGAACAGACCGTATGTATCGTTGTACAGCCATCTCCACACGAACGCCGTCGCGACGCCGCTTGTGACCGCGGGCAGGTAGTAGAGCACGCGGAAGAACTTGACGCCCCGCAGCTTCCGGTTGAGCAGCGCCGCCACGAGCAGGGAGGTGACGATCGTCATCGGAACGCTCATCAGACAATAGACGAGCACGTTGAGGATGGAGTGAAGATAGATGAGATCGTTGAAGATAAATTCAAAGTTGGATAACGTCCAATCAAAGCTCCACGGCTCGCCCGGAGCCATATTCGTGAAGGCATAGACGAACCCCATGATGACCGTAACGAAAGAAAATATGGTAAACAGCACGATGGTAGGCAAAAGAAAGAGATAGCCGTACACCGCTTCCTTCCGTTCAAGTTTGCTCATGCGCTTCTTTTTCGTCTGCGTAGCCGTCATATTTCCCCCTCCGACCATCAGGTGAGCCCGAGCGCAAGTTTCTGATCCCCGCTCGACGTCATGTTCGAGATGCAGATATCAAGCGAAATTTGCCCTGCAAGGTAACGCGGGATCTGCGAATTGATGACGTCCGTCTGCAACGTCAGGAAGTTGGGCACCTGCGGACGCGTCGTATAGACGAAAGAGCCGTCCGTTTTCTTTGCGTTGATGTAGCTGCGGGCGTCGGAGAGCACCTGATTGCCCTCGACGCACTCGTCGGAGTTGAGCGCCTCGCTGAGCGCGGGGAGAGAGCCGATCTGCTCCGACCAATCGAGCATGTTCTCTTTATCGAGGCACAGCCACTTGGTGAATTTCCATGCCGCCTCATGGCGCGCTTCCCACGCCTTCGTCTGATATTTTTCCTGCGGGGCGGGGAAAGCGATTCCGTAGCCGCCCACCATGCCGCCGTTGACCGCGCCTTCCATATCGGCGGGTTTTGCCTGCGGCAGGAACTTATAGTTGGTGATGCTGCTGAGTTTGATGGAGTTATTGTAGTAGAGCGGCTTGTTGACCATGGCGAGGATCCCGCTCGTGAAGGAGTCGTCCTCCTGCTTGCCGCCGACGTTGGCATTATCGACCTCTTCGAAAAATTCGAGGATAGCGCGCGTCCATTCGTTATCGAAATTGGTGACGTATTTGCCCTTGACGCCGCTTGCCGTATCGGGCAAAAGGAATTCGTCGCCGTGTCCGGTGGAGACATAGAACTTGAACAGGTGCTGTTCCTGATCGCCCGCCGAGTACCCCGCAAGCGCGACCGTTTTGAGCGCCTTTGCCGCCGTGAGCAGGTCGTCCCACGTCCAATCCGCCGTCAGAAGCGGCGCGATCTTCGCGCTGTCGCTCGTCTGCTTTGCGTCGTACTCTTCCACGAGCGCCATGTTGACGTACGTTCCCCATACGTCGACGTCCACGGGCAGCCCGTAGATCTGATCGTCGTAGATCATCTCCTGCATTGCGGGCGCATAGAACACCGACGTATCGACGTTATCGCGCTCGATAAGATCGTTGACGGGATACAGGTACCCCTTGATGCAGTTGGTCGCCGTATTGAATCTGTCCCAAAGCATGAGATCGGGCTGATTTCCCGAGGAGCGGGACGTTTGGAACGCCTTCTCCAAGTCGTCCTTTCTCACCATATTGATCGTGAAGCCGTCCGGTTTGAGCTCGTTGTAGGCGTCGATAAAAGCCGTCAGGTTCTGCAAATTCTGCCCCGACCACTCGCTGCCGCCCACCCACATGGTGATCCGCGTCACGTTGCCGTTATCGTCTACACCGTCATCCTGCGTACAGCCCGCCATGGCAAGCCCCACGGAACAGAGCATCACGGCGGAAAGCGCCGCACAAACAAGTTTCTTCATTTTCATCCTCCTTATTTCATACAAACACCGCTTACGCGGAATAAAAACCCGATAGATCTTTTTCTGTCAGCCCCGCTGACAGATGAAAGGGCGCGCCCTTTCAATTTTTTAATTTTATCTGACGCGCACGGTCGCGATCTCATACCCCCGCAGCGTCAGCGTGCCGTCCGTCTCCTCATTGCCGCGTTCGAGCATATCCGTACGCGTCATGCGCGTTCCGCGCGCTTTCAGCGTCGCCGTGAGGGAAGCGGGCGAGTCGTTGTACAGGCGGACGATATATCCGTCGCCGTCCTCCGCCGGTTTCACCGTCTCGATGACGGCGTGGGGATCGTCCGCAGAGACAAGGGATGCGATCGGCTCCGCGCGGACGACGGCAAGCGGACGGTTGAACGCATACGCCTGCGCCGCAACGTCGGAGCGGTGCGCGTCCCCCTCGTGCGCATAGATCGCATAGGAGAAAACGTGTTCGCCCTTATCCTGATCGACGCACGGGTGCATCTGACTGCGGAGCAGGTCGATGGAAATGCAGCCGTCTTTGCACGCATAGCCGTACTTTCCGTCGTTTATGACCGCAACGCCGTAGCCGAGCGAAGACATATCCACCCACTTATGCGCGCACATCTCGTACTGCGCCGTCTGTACGGAGTTGTTGGAGAGCATACTGCGTTTTACGTTGCCGAATTGAATATCGCACGTCACTTCATCCGTCACGACCGCAGGGAAGAGATCGGTGCGGAGCATCTTTTCCGTCTCCTGCCAATCGATGCGGACGTCCACCCGCACGAGCGGCGAGCCTTCCGTTACGCTGATCGTCTCTTCGAGCACGGATCTGTTATACCGGTAGCTGATTTTAACGCCGGCGCGCGCCCCTTCCGCGAAGGGGACCGCTTTGATCTTTTCAAAGGAAGCGGCGCTGCCTCTGCGGTATCCGTAGTAGAAGTCCCAACCGTCCCCCACGTCGTCGAATACGAGAAACGCTCCCGACGGGCGGGCAAGCGCCTGTCTGCCCGTTCTCTTATCGATTACCGAAGCGATGGCGCCGTCATCGGCGATCACCGCCTCCACGAGTTGATTCCCGATCGTTGTTCCGTGCGAATAAACGGAGAACTTCTGCCGCGCGTCGGTAAGTTCCGTGACGGAATAGGGCGCCGCCTCGACGAAGTACCACTTGCCGTCCGCCTCCACAAATTCGCGGCGCAGATAGGATGTGATGTTGCAGACGCAGAGCGCCTTTCCCGTTTCAGCAAGGAGCGCCTGCGTATGCTCCTCGACTTCGCTCAGGAGCGCGCGGTAGCGCGCGACGCTCTCGTCGTAGACGCGCCTGATACTCGACCCGGGCAGGATATCGTGGAACTGATAGAGCAGCACCTCTTTCCAAACGCGGTCGGTTTCCGCATGATCGACGCGGTCGGTCGCCGCCTGCGCAAATTCATAGAGCGCGAGCTTATTCTCGATCTTCCGGTTATAGTACTTGTTGTCCGACTGCGACGTATAGGTGCCCTGATGTTTTTCGAGATAGATCTCCCCCTTATAGACGGGAAGGACGTCGATCTCCTTGCACAGTTCGCGGAAGAAGGTATCGCTTGTGGCGTTCACGACGTCGGGAACGCCGTAAACGCTCCCCTCGCGGGCGACCGTTTCCAAATGCTGCCTGCCCGGTCCGCCGCCGCCGTCGCCGATGCCGTAGAGCACCATTGCGTTTTTGGAAAGTCCGCGCTGCGCATAGTTTCCGGCAGCCGCCCGCAGCGCCTTGGGGGAAGCCGAGCTGTTATATGTACCCTCGGGCGGCATGTGCGCGAGCACTTCGCTGCCGTCGATCCCCTGCCAGCGGAAGGAATGGTACGGGAATTCGTTGACCATGTTCCAGCTCAACTTGATCGTGAGGAAGTTTTCGCACCCGCACCCGCGGATGATCTGCGGGAGCGCGCCCGAAAATCCGAACACGTCGGGCAGCCAGAGCGTATGGACTTCTTTGCCGAACTCCTCTTTCCAAAAGCGCGTGCCGTATACAAACTGACGGATGAGCGATTCGCCGCCCGTTACGTTGGTATCGGGCTCAACCCACATCCCGCCCTGCACTTCGAAGCGCCCTTCTTTTACGGCGGCTTTGATCTTTTCAAACAGCGCGGGATAGTCATGCTTCACCCATTCGAATTGCTGCGGTTGGCTCGCGCCGTAAATATAATCGGGATACTCTTTGAGGTTGGCGATTGCCGTGGAGAACGTTCTTCCCGCTTTGCGGCGCGTCTCGCGCAGCGGCCAAAGCCATGCGAGGTCGAGGTGCGAATGTCCGACCGCGTAGAATTTCAAAAGCGGATCGGCAATGTTTTTGCGCTCGAGGTGCGGTTTGAGGATCGCGCGGCACATCCCGATCGTCTCGGCGCTCATCTTCTTGGTTGCGAGCACCGCAACTTTTTCAAGCGCGTAGACCAACGTATAGTGCAGCGGATCCGTTTCCGGAACGCTCTCGGCAAGATCGAGGAGGAACGCATAGTCATAGAAGAGCGCGCGGCGCTCCTCGTCGCAGGCGACCACGGCGCATTCCTTCACCGTACCCGTCCGGAGATTCCCGAACAGATCGTTGTTTCCAGTTTCGATCCAAAGGTCGGCTTTGCCGCCCTCCCGCGCGATCTCGGAAACGCGGATATGTTTTTTCCCGGGGAGCCCGAGCTCGCGGTCGAATTCGCTTGAAACGTTCGTGATCCCGCGCAGCGGCGTACCGTCGGAAGAGAACACGCACCCCTCTCCTTCAAAATCGAAGGAAAAGTACAGCGTCCTGCCTGCGGGCGCCGCGGGGATCTCCCCCGTGATATGGAACCAACCGCAGTCCCAAAGGGTATTGCTCCACACTTCCTTCTCGCGTATGGGCGCATACGAAAGAGAGAGGCGCTCCTGAAAGGGTACGGGTTCTTTCGTAACCGCGTACGCCATTTCAAGCCCGTTCAGCCGTTCGTAAATGTAATCTCTCAATACACATTTCGCGCACCGCAGCTTCTCTTTCATCAATTTGTCCATGATCGGTTTCATCGCCACGTCTCTCCAAAAGTCAATTATATCATGATTTCAAACGCCCTGCAAGGCGGATCTTCCTTTACTTGGGAACGGACTTGAACCGATCCCAAGCAAAACTATAATGGGGGGAAGAATGAGCAAGTTGTATTATTTTATATACATTGTATTGTCTTCACAATACAAGTCATCTTGATTTATGTTATAAATTCACATTTTTTCAAATTTAACAGAAAATTATAACAATTTCTTGCAATTTACAAATATAGAATATCTGCAAACAGCCCCTTTGTCAAGAGATCTTTCCCGATAACTTGTATTGAATGTATTCAAAAATATAAAAAATAATATAACCTTATTGACTTTTCGGAAAACATCATGTACAATATCATTATGGCGACTCTATACATATACGAACAGATCAAAGATTACCTTACAAAGCTCATCGTCGCAAACCGCGATACGCCGAATTACATGCTGCCCAGCGAACAGCAGGTGTCGCAAAAGTTTCAGGCGAGCCGCGTCTCCGTGCGGAAGGCTTTTGACCTTTTGGAAGAAGAGGGCGTGATTTACCGCGTACGCGGGAAGGGATCTTTTATTCAGCACGGCTATAATACGTCCATGCTTGCGGCGAAGGAAGATCCCATGAATTGCTATGTGTTCATCGTGCCGGAGGTATCCAGCCACTTCGTACAGAACATCTGCAACGGCATGCTCGCGGCGGGGGCTGAATTGGGGCTGAAGATCCTGATTTTGAGCTCTGCCAACTCCACACAGCTCGAGCGCGACAACATCGCCACCGCCATACGGCTGCAATGCGCGGGGATCTTGCTCATGCCCGTCGACGAAAACCATTACGACGACAGCATCCTCTCCCTCTCCATCTCCAAATTCCCCACTTTGTTTATCGACAGAAGGCTGTACGGTCTGAATATCGGCTGCATTTCTTCCGATCATCATCTGATAGGATATAACGCCACCGAATACCTGCTCAACAAAGGGCACGGCAATATCCTTTACTTCACGCTCTCGAGGATGATCTCCTCGGTGCGGCAGCGGCTTGAGGGTTACGAGGACGCGCTCAACAAACATCTCCGCGGAAAATTCCGCCGCTATATCCTCAACGTCGAAAACTATATGGACGACGTTACGACCCTCTATCAGGATATCTGCAATTACCTGAAAGACAATCCTCAGGTCACGGGTTTTATCACGGGATGCGGGAATCCCGCGCTGTATCTTGTAAAAGCCCTGCAAAACCTCGGCAGGACCATCGGCAAGGATTGCGACGTCGTATTTTTGGACGACGACTCGGGCGACATCAGCGTTCTGATCGACTATGAGATCCCCACCATCGTGCAGGACGGATACGAGATCGGGCGCACCGCCATCAGATCGCTGCATAAATCCGTTACGGGAAACGTGCCGCTAAGCGATAGGATCATTCCGCTGAAAAACAGCCTGTAACCCGCATCCGTTCAAAAATACAACCGGCGACCGCCGCGCTCTGCGCGGCAGGTCCTCCCCTATTGAAATACCAAAGAAACGCCCCTGCAAAAGCAGAGGCGTTTCTTTGGTACTCCCGGCGGGAATCGAACCCACAACGGCCCCTTAGGAGCCAGCCAAAGTCATCGAAATTAGAGTAAATTTTGTGAGTTATTTTCATAATCTCACTTAAAATCGCTATTTTAAGGTAGTTTTATGGGTTTTTTGAACATAATTTTCATCTTGAAAAGCCCCGTTAAATAAG
>DBGBVX010000139.1:0-15490 GCA_048370055.1 Candidatus Gallimonas sp.
TTGACTATTGACAAATTTCAACAAATATTATATAATACTGTTGAAATACAAAGGAGGTTTCGCATGGACGCCACCTTGACGGACGAAAAGGTCGAAACAGAGGAAAAAAGCGAACAGCAGAACGAACGCTCCGTAAGTTCCGACCTCATCCGCGGACACATCAACACCATCATCCTGCGCTCCCTTTACGACGGCGACAAGTACGGCTACGAGATCATCGCAGAGATCGAGCGCAAGAGCCACGGGCAGTATTCCCTCAAACAGCCCTCCCTTTACAGCGCGCTCAAACGCCTTGAAAAAGACGGTTACGTTACGTCCTATTGGGGCGGTTCGGTCGGCGGCGGACGGCGCAAGTACTTCTCTCTGACCGAGGCGGGCAAACTCGTCTCCGAACAGAATCAGTCGGAATGGGAATACTCGCGCACCGTCATCGACAGTCTCATTTCGGACAAGGACTTCGATTTTTCCAACCCCGCCCCCACCTCGGTGAATATGCGGGTATTGCGCGACACCACTTCCCGCGTGCCGCGCGGCGAAGGCGGCGGCGACGAACTTGATTTCGAGCCCACCTTCGACGACAGCGAGGACTTCAAAAAGCTTGAGCAGGAGATCGCAGCGCAGCGCGCCAATCTTGCCGCGGACAGGCTGAAATTCGAGGAAGAGATGCGCGCCCGCAACGACGCGCTCCTCCGCGAACGCGCTTGGCGCGAAGAGGAGATCGCCGCACGCGAACGCGCGCTCGAAGAAAAGCGCGCCGAGCTCGACGCGCTCCATGCGCAGCTTGAAAACGCGCCCGTACAGGAAAGCGCTCAGTCCCGCGAGCAGATCGACGCGCTTGAAGCGCGCGTCGGGGAACTGACGAAAGAGCTCGAGGGCGCCAAAGCCGAGCTCTCCTCGCGCAATGAAGTGCTACTCCGCGAACGCGAATGGCGCGAACAGGAACTTGCAGCGCGCGAAAAGGCGATCGAGGCAAAGCGCGCCGAGCTTGAAAGCATGCGCGCACAGTTGGAGGCGACCGCCTCGCGCGAGACGCTCGCGCGGCAGGAAGAAGTTTCCGCGCTAACTTCACGCGTGCAGGAGCTCACCGAGCAGCTTGAGACTTCCAAAACGGAACTCAGCGAACTGCATGAGCGGGAAGAAGCCCGCCTCCGCGAGGAAGAGACCTCGGGACAAGCCCTCAAAGAAAAGGAAGAACTCCTTGAAACGGAGCGCCGCTTATACGGCGAGCGCCTCGAAGAGACGAAGCGCCAATCGGACGAGGCGCTCGAAGCGGAACGCAGACAGCACGAAGAGGCGCTCGAAGACGTAAAACAGCAGGCTGAAATACAACTTGCCGCAGAGCGCCGCCTCTCCGAAGAACGCGTGGCTGAGGCGCGCCGCCTCGCACAGGAACAGCTCGACGCCGAGCGCCACCGCTCCGAGGGCGAACTCACCGCCGAGCGGATGCGTTCGGAATCTCAGCTTGCGGAAGAGCGCAGACGGCACGCGGAAGAACTCCGTCAGCAGGAGGCGCGCATCCTCGCCGAGCAGGAAGAGCTCTTCCGCCAACGCGAAAAACAGCTCCTGCACCGCAACTATCTCGATCTCGTTAACGCGCCCCCTCCCGAAGAAGAGACGCACGATTATACTTACTACAACACACAACCCACGGCGGAAGAACAGCCCGCTCCCCCTGCGGAGACGGAGGACTATAAGTCGGTCGTGCACCGCCTGTATGCAAACGCGACTTCCAATGACGCGAACGCCGCGGCACAGGAACGCGCTCGGTCGCTTGACGGTATCGACTTTACCGATCTTGAGGCGCGCGCCGCACAGGACGGCATCCGTATCAGTACGGCGGGCGGCAAAATGCGCTCCCATGCGGAGATCACCGAGAGCGTAGTGCATAAGGGAAAGGCGCTCTTCATCAGCGGCATCATCACCTTTATTTTCTGCGTGGCGCTCGGGAGCATCATCCTCGGCGTACAGGCGTCCGCGGGACTGCCCGCCTTCTACCCCTACTTCATTTGGGGCGTCGGGCTTGCGGTCCTGCTCGTGACGGGGCTCGCCTATGCAAACCGCTACGGCGAACGTTCGCTGCGGCGGACGGGACCGGTGCTGCTCAACACCATCGTGAGCTATATCCTGCTCGTCATCATCACGCTCATCGTGGCGCTGACGGCGCGCGCGGATCTCTCCAACAGCGCACAGCTCGCAACGTTCGTCATCGTGCCCATTGTATTTTTCCTCGGCGTCATTCTGTTCGGCGCTACATACTATGTGCAGGTGAGACCGAAAAAAGATTAAACGTCTCCCCCGAAGGAAACCTTCGGGGGAGCATTCAAAAAGCACGGCAGGCGATCGACCTGCCGCGCTTTTTTGATGTTATTTTTGCAATGTCGTAAACAGTATTGCCGCAGAGGTCGCAGCGGCTGAACTATGGATGGCGTTTATCAATTCAATATGGCGAATCTCCTCCAATTTTTCCTTGTAAAATTTTTTATCGGAGTCGTCCATATCTACGCACTTCAGGTAATTGAAATACAGATTTTTATTTTGTTCAAGAAAACTTCGCGGTCCTTTTTTTTTGCTGAACCTGAAAAGCAAATTAAAGATAAGAAGCCATAATGCACCAAGACAAAGCAACATAATTCCAAAAGATCTTTCGAAATAAGCGTCAACCGGAACTATTTCTTCATCTAACACATTATCGAATACAGGAGGCGTTGTATAACCTATAATGATTAAAATTATTCCGACTGTAATCAGGACAGCACATACAATATCCCAAATTTTGAGCGCCTTTTTAGTTTGTAATTCATGTTCTTTCCGCAAATTTTCAACTTCAACAAAATATTGATTTTCAGCTTCAGCGATCGTCATGATATGTATCTCCTATGATTTCTTTTCTTGTCTCTTTTTGATCTCTCCGATGAATTGACCGAACGAATGCTCCCTTTCCGATTTCAGAATTTCTTTCTTTTGGGAAGAATGAAACCCCGTCGCAGTGTCTTGGTCGCAAATCCCGACATTTTCGCACAGATTGATCAGTGCGTCGGCAATTTCGTCTGCATTGACGTTTTCCTTTGGCATCTGCCGTCCTCCTTATAATAAAAAAGTGCGCCAGCCGAAGCCAACGCACGAAAAACGCAAACTCCGACTGTCGCCAAACAATTCTTACATTGTACGGTTTGCTGTACAAATATAAGCGGAATTTGCATTTTTGCCAAATTCTGCAATTTGTACAGCTATAGATTGTAACTATTGAATTAAAATAAAAAACCCGTACTCCCCCATTAGGATAATAAGAATTGTTTGGCATATTCAGTATACCACACCGCAAAGTAAAAATCAATATAATCGGTAAAAATTTTTCTTCGGAATATGTATCTGTTTTCAAAAGGGAGCCCCTTTTTCCGTTGGGGGAACCTTCATCCCGCAGTATAATACAAAAAAGCTCCGCGGGTTTTACCGCGGAGCTTTCCATATTATATGATCATTGTTCTATCAGAGGCGATCGAAGGCGAACGCCGCCGCGCCGTAAAGTCCGGCGTCGTTGCCGAGCTCCGCGCAACGGAGCTCGAGCGGAACGATCTTTTCCGAAACATACAGGCGCGGATACAGGTAAGAACGCAGCGGCGCAAGCAGCGTTTCCCCCTCCGCGGAGATCCCTCCGCCGAAGATGACCGCCTGCGGGCGGAATACGTTGACGAGATTGGCAACGCCTTCGCCGAGCGCGGCGATGTAGGTATCCAATACCTTCTTTGCGGCGGCGTCGCCGTCCTTCAAGGCAAGAAAGACCGTTCTTCCGTCCGCTTTATCGACCGTCGGCGCATACTTCCACATGGCGCTCGAAGGGTCGTTCGCCATTTCCGCCTGCGTCAGACGGATGAGCGCGCTCGCCGAGGCGTAGCGCTCGAAACACCCCCTTCTGCCGCAGGAACACAGCTCGCCGTCCTGACGGATGACCATATGCCCGACTTCCGTACCCGCGCTGCGGTAGCCCTCGAAGAGCTTCCCGCCGATGATGACGCCGCCGCCGATGCCCGTACCGAGCGTGATAAGGATGCTATCGGAAAATTGCTTGCCCGCGCCGTAGCGCGCTTCGCCGAGCGCGGCGGCGTTCGCGTCGTTGGTCACGAACGTCTTTTTGCCCGTATACTTCTCCACGAGCGCGCCGAGCGGCACATCTTTCCAATGGAAGTTGGACCACAGCACGATATTTCCGTTCGCGCTGTCTACAACGCCGGGCGAACCGATGCCGATCGCCTGCACGTCGTCCATACTCTTGCCCGCCTTTTCCGCCGTCTCCATTGCAAGATGCGCGAGCGCGAGCGCCGTCTGCTCCGCCGTGTTTGCGGCGGAAGTCTCCACGCGGGACTTGCCTTCCAATTTTTCGCCCGCAAGGAGCGCCGCCTTTGCCGACATTCCGCCGAGATCGATTCCGATGATCATAATCTGTTGTTCCTCAATGATTTTTATATTCCCGCAGCAACTCCGCAAGGCGGGAAATCAGTTCCTGATTGTCGGCAGTGCGGCGCATCATTTCAAGCGCCTCCGCCGTATCGTCCGTCAAGCCGCACGCACGCAGCCGATACACCGCGTCGCGCTCCGTTTCGGTGAGGAGAAGTTCCTCTCTCCGCGTTCCCGAACGGCGCAAATCGAGCGCGGGAAACACTCTGTGCTCTGCGAGCCTGCGCGAGAGCACGATATCCGAATTTTCCGTTTCCCTGAATTCCTCGCAGACGGTTTCGTCAAAGCGGCTCCCCGTCTCCGTCAGAACAGCCGCGAGCATGGTGATGCTGCCCGCTTCCTGCGTTTTGCGCGCCGCCCCGAAGAGGCGTTTGCAATCGGCAAGCGCGCCCGCGTCCGCCCCGCCCGAAAGCGCCTTCCCCGCGCTCTCCGCAAGGGAATGATACGCGCGCGCAAGTTTTGTGAGGGAATCGAGAAGGATCACAACATCCTTTCCGTGTTCCGCCATGCGTTTGGCGTGCTCGACCGCAAGGCGCGCCGCGCGCACATGATGTTCCGCGCCCTCGTCGAACGCCGAGGCGATGACCTGCGCGCCCCTGAACCCGCTGCAAAAATCCGTGATTTCCTCCGGCCGCTCGTCCACGAGAAGCGCGATAAGGATCACATCGGGATAATTCTGCTCAAATGCGCCCGCGATCGCCTTGAAAAGCGTTGTCCTGCCCGTTTTGGGCGGCGCAAAGACGAGCGCGCGCTGTCCTTTTCCGATCGGAACAAAAAGATCGAGAACGCGCAGAGAGAGATCTCCGTTTTTTGCGGAAAGGGCAAACTTTTCATCGGGATAACAGGCGCTGAGCGTATCAAAAACAGGTCTGCGTTCGTATTTTCCCACGGCGATGCCGTTGACGCTCAGCAGTTCCGCAAGCTCTGCCGCCTCGTTTCCGCTGCGCGGCTTTGCCGTACAGGCAATAAAATCTCCCTCGCGCAGGGAGAGCGAACGGATGAGCGGCGCCGATAAAAATACGTCGTCCGTCTGTTTGGAGCGGAAATTGTGCGCGCGGAGAAAACCATATCCCGCGGGCACGATCTCCAAGATCCCCGTATAGACGGGCGAATCAAAGGGCGCGCGCTCCTCACCCGAAGAAACTTCGAGGATATTTTTCAGCCGACGACCGTCCTCCGAGCCCTGCTGCCTGATCTCTTCGAGCCTTTCGCGCACGGAAGGATCGAGGAAGGTCTGCTTGGCAGGCGCGCCGCGGTTGGAGCGCGGCGCGGGCTGCGTTTTCCCCGTCAGAAGGTCGATTATGGACTCAATGAGCGCGTCCTTGTTGTTGGACGACGCCTGCCCCACCCCCTCCTGCCTGCCGAGGATACGCAGCGTCGATAAAGGAAGGGTATCGAGATACTCCCGATACCGCTGCTGTGTCGTCTTTAATTGCATTCCTTGGCACGCTCCATGACGATGATCTTGGTTGCGTCCTCCGTAATATCGTCGCGGAACAACTCGATCTCGCTTTCTTCGAGCTCCTCCACCTCGTCGCCGTCGAATTTATCGAGGAAATCATCCACTTTATCGACGTCGATGTTCAATCCCTTCGTTTTATAGTGCATAGGGATGACGATGGCGGGCATGATGCGGTCGACATACTCTTTCGCCTGCTCCGCGTCGATGGTGTAATTGCCCCCGACGGGGATGAGCAGAACGTGCACGGGAAGCAGCATCTCGATGAGCGCCGAGGAGCATTCCTCCCCGAGATCGCCGAGATGGCAGATCTCCAAGCCGTCCATGCGGAACTTGAAGATGAGATTGTCGCCGCGGCGTTCGCCGTTTTCATCGTCGTGATAACTCTTGATGGCGGTTATGTCCACGCCGCCGATCTCGTACGTTCCCTCTTCGTCAAAAATGACGGGCGAACCCTTCACCGCGCTCACGTTGTTGTGATCGTAATGACCGTGGCTGACGGTTACGGCGTCCGCCTTGACGGACGGCATCTTATAGCCGATCGCCCCGTAGGGGTCGGTCACGATGGTCGTCCCGGTACTCTCCGTCAACATAAAACAGGAGTGCCCCAAATATCGTATTTTCATCCTTCCTCCGATAAGATCCCGACGGCGATCTTCAGCGAGAATTTTTGTTCCCCCGCCGAATACTGCAACCGGTAACGAAGATGTATGGAAAAGCCGTCTTTCAAGGTACGGATCCGGACAAGATCGGTCTCGAGCGGAACGGCGCCGCGCGAGGACTGCGCGTATATTGCCATCTCCGTGCGAGCGCCCGCCCTGAATACGGCGGAGAGCCTGCCCTCGCGCTCCATAAAGAGCGCTCCGTCTCTGATCGTGAGCGTGACCGCGTCGCCCTCGTCCGTATAACGGACGATGTGCGCGCCGCCCTCTTCAGAGTAAGCGCCGCGCGCCCGAAACAGCGAGCGCCGCCCCTCCGTGAATGTGACGATCTCCGTATCACACAACTTCATCCACAATATTATAGTACAAAAAAGAAGTTTTGTAAATGAATTGGAGGCAATTTTGAACAATAACCTTCAATTCTTTTTGAAAAACCTCTCAAAACACGCCTTCCCCTCGCGCTGAAGCGCTTTCAGCCCCTCTTCATCGCCCGCCGCGAGCGCGCTGCGGAACGCCCGCAGCCGTTCCGTGATGCGGTCGATCTCTCCGAGGAGGTTCTCGCTGTTGAGCAGGTACAGCTCCGCCCAAACGTTCTCGTCGACGGGCGCGACGCGCGTCATATCCTGAAAGCTCCCGCCCGTAAACCCGACGCAGTTTTCGGTGAGCGGGCTCGTCACATAGGCGTTGGAGACGACGTGCGCGAGCTGCGAAGTGAGCGCGATCATCCTGTCGTGCTCATCTGCGGTGCACTCAATGACGCGCCCGAATCCCATATCTTTGGCGAGCGCGCGCATCACGTCGAGCGCGGCGCCGTCCGTTAAAGGCGCGTGGGTGATGACATAGTTCGCCCCGCAAAAGAGCGTATCGCTCGCAGAGCGGATGCCCGAAGTTTCCTTCCCCGCCATCGGGTGCGTGCCGACATAGCGGAATTTCCGCGGGGCGGGCGAATTGTAAACGACGTCCTCGATCGGACGCTTGACGCCGCAGATATCGGCGACGATACAGCCCTCCGGAAACTTTCCCCCGTCAAGTTCGCGCATGACGACGCGGGGAGGCAGCGCAAGGAACACGACGTCCGCGCCCTCATAGGAGACCGCCTCTCCGTCGATCATATCGTGCTCGAGCGCATATTCGACGGGCTCGCGGCTCCTGTTTTTTCCGAGCACGATGTGCCCCGCTTTTTTTAAGGAAGCGGCGACGGACGCTCCGATGATGCCGAGCCCGTATACGACGATCTTCATATTTATCCTCCATTTTGCATTGAAAACATACTATTATGTCTGACATAGTACTATGTTTTCGTATAAAAATTCCTTTTTCAAAGCCAATTCATCACGACGGAAGCCCTTCTGAGCGAGCGGCGCGTCTGCGCATAATCGGGCAGGATCGCCCCCACCTCCTGCCAAAATGCGGCGCTGTGGTCGAGCCGGCGGGTATGGCAAAGCTCGTGCACGGCAATGTAGCGCGCCTGCTTTTCTGTGAGAAAGGCGGTGCGGAAGGAAAAAGTGATCGCGCCCTTTGCGTTGCACGACCCCCACCGACCGCGCGCCGAGGAGACGCGCACGCCCGCATATGTGAACGCGAACCGTTCGGCGTATTCCGCAACAAGCGCCGACATATATCTTAGCGCCGTTCTTTTGAGAAGCGCCGCAAGCGCAGCCTCGCGTTTTTCGGCGGGCAGGAACACCCTGTCTTCCCCGAGGCGGGATCTGCCCGTTTCGACCGTATACGACTTCCCGAATATCACAATCACGGCGCCGTCGGAAAGATCGAGGCGTGCCGCGCTCAGCGCGGCGCGGCGCTTTGCGATCCAATCGAGATGCCGCCGCACAAACGCGTCGGTCTCCGCCTTTCTCGCCGCCTTCGGCGCGCGGACGACGACGGCTCCCTCGCCGTTTACGGAAAGGGAGAACGTTTTGCGGTCGCTCCGCACCAACACATAATGCAATACTTCTTCATTCACGCTCCGATTATACCATGTTTTCCTTCGATTTTCAAGAAGATTTGCCTCTCTCTGCCGCAAAGTCCCCTTTTTCTTGACTTTCCCGCCGCAAAAGGCTATAATCACGGTATGCAGATCTATGAGGTCAAAAAATTTATCCCGAAAAAGGACGCCGTCCTCACGCCGCAAACGCCGGCGTCGAAGAGCATCCTCAACCGCGCGCTTCTGCTCGCCGCGCTCGCCAAGGGAGACGTGACCCTGCTGTGCGGCGGACTTTCCGAGGATACCCGCGCCATGCTCGATTGCCTTGAAACGCTCGGCGTGCAGACCGAGCAGATCACGGACGGCATCCTCGTGCACGGCTGCGGCGGCGCGTTCCCCGTCCGCACCGCCTCACTCGACGTGCGCTCTGCGGGAACGGCGGCGCGCTTTCTTACGGTCGCGCTCGCATTTGCCGGCGGCGACTATACGCTGACCGCCTCGCCGCAGATGCAGAAACGCCCCATGGACGTGCTCGGCGTACTTGAAGACGCGGGAATTTCCATCGATTATTTCGGCGAACGCGGGCATTTTCCCTTCCGCATGCGCTCCAACGGGCTCAACGCCGACGTCCTCACAGTAAATACCGACCTTTCCACGCAGTACGCAAGCGGCATTATCCTTGCCGCGGCATGTATCCGCCCCGTCACCCTCCGCCTGACAGGCAGCCGCACCCGCGGCAGTTACATTCAGATGACCCTCGCGCTCATCCGCTCGTTCGGCGCCGCTTGGGAACGCACGGGAGATACCCTCCGCATCACGCCCGCAGCCTGCGCGCCCGCCGTATACGAAGTGGAAAACGACCTTTCGGGCGCGTGCTATTTTTATGCGCTCGCGCTGCTCTTTTCCACGCGCGTGCTCGTCAGGCGCATCCATCTGAACACCCGACAGGGCGATCTGAAATTTTTGCGCCTGCTCGAAGAGAAAGGCGTATCAATCGCAGACACGCCCGACGGGATCCTCGCCGACGGAAGAAAAGTCGCCTCGTTCACGGGATGGAACGCGGACATGCACGATTTTTCCGATCAGGCGCTCACATTGGCGGCGCTTGCGCCTTTTGCGACGTCGCCGACCCGTATCCGCGGGATCGGGCACATCCGCAGGCAGGAGTGCGACCGCATCAGAGCCATGACCGAAAATCTGAACGCGCTCGGCGTTCCCGCCGAGGCGAAGGAAGACGAAGTATATATCCCGCCCGCGCCCGTGCGGGGCGGCACCGTGAAAACGTTCGACGATCACCGCGTGGCGATGGCGTTCACGCTCATCGGGTTAAAGACGGGCAACGTCGCCATTGAAAACCCCGCCTGCACGCGCAAGACGTTTGAAAACTTTTTCGACATCATAACCGATATCACAAATTGAACGCAGCAAAGAGCGCCCGCAAAACGCGGGCGCCCTGTTTTTTATCGTTTTAATCGCTGATGGAGAAGTATTTTTTGATGACCTCGAAGAGTTCGTCGGAAACGACGTGCTCGATGCGGCAGGCGTCCTCTTCGGCGACCTTGGGCGAAGCGCCCATTTTGATGAACGCCTCGGTAAAGACGCGGTGTTTCGCATAGATATCCTCCGCCTTCTTCTGCCCTGCGGGCGTCAGCGTGATATCGCCGTTCTCATCGATGTTGATGAGCCCGTTATCCTGAAGGAGATTGACCGCGCGGGAAACGCTCGATTTCGCGTAGCCGAGTTCCTCCACAACGTCTACGGAACGGACGTTCGCCTTGCGCGAGCGCAAAAGCAGAATCGTCTCGAGATACATTTCCTGCGATTCGTGCGTTCTTGTCTCTTTCATCATTTTCCTCCGTTTTTCTCATTATACAATATACGCCCGCCGTTGTAAAGGGAAAATCTTACTTTTCCTGTGTATAAACGTAAATAAATTCGCAAACGCGGGCGCTCCGCTTTCCGTCGAGCCCCGCAAAACGGACGGGAAGCACCCAAATCTCCTCGCCGCCGACGCGCTTTTTGCGCTTATACTTTTCGACGAGCTGCGCGGGAACGGTAAATTCGCGGCGGTAGTTCTCTTCCGTGCTCATCGTGTCGATGAGCCACGCGCCGAAAACCTCTTCTCCGCCCACCGTGATACAGATGGGATTGTAATTGTCCGCGCGGCGGAATCCGAGTGAGAGTACCGTCGTTTTATCGGGATCGACGCGGAAATCGTACTCGAACCAACCGTTTTCCGCGGCATAGCGGGCAGTTCCCTCCGACGTCTCCGAGAAGGAATTTACTTCGCGGAGATCGTGCAGTTCGTCCGTCTCGTACTGTCCGTACCCGGGCTGAACGGTATCGATGGGTTCGCGGAGGACATCCTCCGCCTCGCGCCTGCCCTCGCGCAGCCTGAAATAGATGGCGTAACGCTCGCGGTAGCGGCGGTAATGCAGCCCGAACAGATAGGAGACGTCTCCGCCGACGAGGCGGAAGTTTTCGCCCTCCCGCACAAGATAGGCTTCGGGATTTGCAAGAACATCCTCCACGTCTTCAAAATACACGCGCTCGGACGCCATGATTCGCCTTGCGGGGATATTTACGTCGACGCCCGTTTCCGTTTCTCGCATGTCCTCCGTGCCTAGGTCGGCGGAGAGCACCTTGCCGCCGTAAGTGAACGCGAACGTATCCGCCGCGTCGGGCAGTCCCCTGAGCGCCACGCCGACGGGGATACGCACGGTCAGCGCGTCCCCCTTTCGGAGCGCAACGCAAAAATGCCCGTCCCGCTCGTCCGCAGAGAGCGCCGCGCCGTTCAGGGACATCTGTACGCCCGCAGCCGCCCAATCGGGCTTGCGCAGCCATAGGACAAAGGGCTTTTCCGCCTCTTCGACCGCGACGGAAAGGACATCCGACATCGGGAAATCGCACGCCGCCGCAAACTTCACGCCGCCCGCGCTGACCCGCATGGAGAGATACTGTTCGAGGTAAAAGTCAGTCCCGTCGGTATATACGGCGCTGTCGCCAAGTTTTGTGAAGCTCTCCATGCCGCTGCCCGTGCAGCACCAAAACTTATCGTACGGGCGGGAGAACACCTTGAAGAATCCGCCCGCCATAGGCTGAAAGTACGTCGTCATGCCCGTTTCGGGGTTCTGCGAAGAGAGGATCGAATTGGTAAAAGCGTTGTCGTAATAATCGGTATATGTTTTATCGCCCGTCACGCAGAACAGCAGCCGCGCGAGCTTGAGCATATTGTAGACGTTGCAGGTCTCGCAGTTGCAGTTGGTGCGCTCGGCGTCGAGGATATAGTCCGCGCCGAAGTGCTCCCATTCGGAATTTCCGCCCGTCACATAGGTATGCCGTTCGACGACCATGCGAAAAAACGCCTCCGCAACGCGGAGATAGCGGGTCGCGTCCACGCGCTCACCGTCGATCGTCTCCCCGTGCAGGATAAGATAGCGCTTGAGCGCGCCCAAGATCTTGGGGATCGTCGTATTCGCGTGGCGGTCTTTGAGGACGTTCTTCCCCTCCGACAAGATGAGGTCGAAGAGCGCCTCTTCGTCGAACCTGTGCGCGGCGCGGGCATATACGGAATCGCGCGTGACGGCATAGAGCTCGTACATACAATCGTTCATCCCGCCGTATTCAACGGAGAGAACGGTATTCCGCGTTGCCTCATCCCACGAGAGCACGCGTTCCGCGACCCAATCCCCGAGATTTTTCGCGACGTCGAGCGCAGGCGCGTACCCCGCGAGCGTGTAACAGTCGATGAGCCCCGCAAGAAGTTTGTGCATCGTGTACCACGGCACCCACGCCTCCGTTTTGATGTTCGTCCTGCCGTGCTCCACGTTATCGAACTGCGCTTCGGGATACCCCGCCGCGGCAGGCGGCGCCGCCCAAAGGAAGCCGCGCTTCCCTTTGGAGCAGCGCTGACATTCCGCAAGCCCGTCCACCATGCGCGTGAGCTTGCGGTACAGCTTTCCGCGCGCCGCGTCGTCCACGCCGTCGTTGGCACAGCCCTGCGCGAGCGCCGAAAGATAGTGCCCCGCCGCGTGCCCCGCGATCAGATCGCTCTCCCACCCGCCGTAGCGCACATAGGGCGTTCTCATGCCCGCGTTCTCATAAAAGCCCGCGAGAAAGCGCCCGTCGTCGAGCGAAAGAAGGTAGGAAACTTCCTTTGCAAGCGCGTTTTTCAGGTATTCGTCTTCCATGACGATACTTCCGAGCGGAAGCACGGTCAGTTTCGTATTCTTCATTTCCCCTCCGTGAGCGCGTTCAGAAGCGCCGCGCAGCCCTCGCAGACGTCGGCGTAAGTCGCGTCAAAATTGCCTGTGTACCACGGATCGGCGATGGCGCGCGGATGATCCGTAAAATCGAGCAGCAAACACACTTTTGCCCTGCAATCCCCCAAAATACGCCGCATATGGCGCGCATTTTCCGCATCCATGCCGATGATAAGGTCGTAGTACTCCCCGTCGGCACGGGTGAGAAGGCGCGCGCGGTGTGGAACGAGCGGGATATTGACCTCCCGCAATTTTTCCCGCGTGCCGTAGTGCGGCGGATTTCCGAGCTCATCGGGATGCGTCGCCGCGGAAGAAATTTCAAATTCATCGGAGAGCCCGCGTTTTTTCACCATATCGGTAAATACACTCTCCGCCATCGTTGAACGGCAGATATTGCCGTGACATACAAACAGGATCTTCTTCATATTCCGTCTTCGATACCCGATTTCGGGCAAAATTACCAAATGCTTTGCAAAACACCGCGCGAAATTGTTGCAAATCGGCGCAGAAGCGAGTATAATAAAATCATGAAAATCTTCGCAGAACGTCTCATGGAACTCAGGAAAGAACGAGGCCTTTCACAAGCGACGGTAGCACGGGATCTGAGCGTAAGTCTGGGAATCATCTGCTATTGGGAAACGAACAAGAGTGACCCGACGGCTTCGAATATCGCTAAGATCGCACGGTACTTCAACGTTACGTCCGACTACCTGCTCGGGCTTGCCGACTGACCGATCTTTCAACCGAGCCGCGCAAGCGCGGCGCAAACACGAAGAGACCCCTTTACGCGGGGTTCTTTTCTTTTTGCAAAAAATCCCGCTCTTCCGCCGTGAGATATTCCCCGAGCGAGCACAGGCGGGAAAAAGCGCGCTCCGCACCCGCGTCGTCGCCGCGGGATTTACAGTATCCGTACTGCAAAAACAGGAGCGCCTTGAAGGAAGGGCTGTCCTCCCGCACGACGGGCGCGCCGAAAAGGAGATCTTCGGGAAGATCGGCATAACTGCCCTTGTGTAAGATCGCCTGCGCTTGGAGCACGCGCAGCGAGACGTCCGTCTCCGCGTCCATGCGGATAAGCCCGAGGAGCACCGCGCCGTCCGTCCTGCCGGCGTCGAGCTCGGCGGGAAGGAGCGCAACGACGCCCTCGCACAGCGCCACGGGCATCGTCATGACAAAGACGAGCAGCGCGGGCGACATGGGGAGCGTACAATAGAGGATAAGCATTGCAGCGCCGTACAGAAGTTCGAGCAGCGGCCCCGCGAGCGTTACGGCAAAGTAGCGCGCCCGCACACGGCGCGGACTGCGCGGCATGACGGCGGTCTCCCCCGCCGCATTTCCGCGGCACAGCTTTACGCCGCCCCGTCCAATACACAGCCACCCGAGGCGGAAGGAAAGCACCTTCATCCCCGTGATCAGCGCCGCAAGCGCGTGCCCGAGCTCGTGGACGACGACTTCGACGGAGAGAAGAATGAGAAGCGCCGCCACGACGACGGCGACGATATATGCCGTCTGCCCGTCTCCCGCGCGCACAAACGCCTCGCGCACACCGCCCACAAAAATAATGAGAACAAGCCCCGCCGCGGCAAGGATCCGCAGCGCGAAGCAAAGAACATCGTACGTCCTGCGCCTCAGCATATCAGCCCCCGATAGCGCAGATAGCCCTCGAGGTTGTCCTCATCGGAGAACACGATCTCGTCGAGCGCAAGCGCTTCCATCACGCCGCCGAGCAAAACAGCTCCGCCCGCAATAACGTCGGCGCGCTTTTCCTCCATGCCGACGAGGTTCTTCCGCGCTTCGATCCCGAGGGAGAGCAGGAGTTCCGCCTCCTCCCGCACCCACCTGCGGGAAAGGCGCGTGCCGTGCACCGCCGCGCGGGAATATGCCGTCTGCCTGAAGAGACAGGCGAGCGTGCAAGCCGTTCCGCCGACAGCAAACATGGGAACGGCTGCGCGTTTCCCGACGAGCGGCGCGACCATTTTCCCGACCTCGGCGCCGAGCGCGGCGCCGTCCTGCCCGCAGACCTCCTTTAAGCGGACAACGCCGACGGGCAGACTGACCGCGAGTTTGACCGCGTCATTTTCGCGGATATAGACCTCCGTGCTCGCGCCGCCGATATCCACCATGCCGCCGTCGTCCCGCCCGATCGCGCCGAGCGCACCGAGGAGCGCCTCCGTCTCCCCCGCCACGACGTCGATGGCAAGCCCGCAGCGCGCTTTCACGCGGGCGCAGAAATCCTTGCCATTCACGGCACTGCGCACCGCGGCGGTCGCAAAGGCGAACGTGTTTTCCCGCCCCGCTTCGCGCACGCCCTCTTCAAAGCATGCGGCAACGGCTGCGGCGGTGCGCTCCATGGCGTCCTCCGCAAGCACTCCGCGCTGCATCCCCGCGGCGAGGCGCGTGGTAAAAAGCTTTTTATACAAAGTACCGTCCGCCCAAAGCATCAGGCGAACGGAATTGGAACCGATATCGATGACTGCGTATTTCATTTTTTAATCGGAGGGCGTGATCCAACCCTGCTTGAGCGCAAGATAGTAGAGCCCGTTTTCCTGCAGATAAAAGTTAAGGTCGCTCTCGCCGTCTTTGATCATCTCCTCGTAGCGGGCGATCGCGTCGTCGAGCTGTTTTCGCTGAGAATTTGCCACGCCGATCTGCACGAACTGAATGATGAGGATGATGATGAGGAAGAGAACGAGAAGAACGCCCGCGACGGTTGCCCCCGCGGCGATCTTTTTCA
>DBGBVX010000140.1:0-9212 GCA_048370055.1 Candidatus Gallimonas sp.
AAAAAGCGGCGACGCGGCGCGATCCACCGCGGAAGGAAACCCTGTAACAGCGCAAAGCGCAAAAAGAATTTGATCAGGAGGAAAATTCATGACGAAGAACAAGACCTTATGGAAACGTGCGGGAAGCGTTGCGATCGCAGCCGTGTTGGGCTGCACGATCCCCACGCTCGCCTCCGCCATTTCCACGGTGGCTTATGCCGACGAGTACGACACGAACACGCTCTATCAGGAAGGCGTCGAACTCTCTACCCAACTCGAGGAAGAGGGCTCCGTTCTGTTTCAGAACAATAACAACGCGCTTCCGCTCGCAAGCGATGTCACCGTCGACCTGTACGGTTACATGAGCTACAACATCATCCACGGCGGCGGCGGTTCGGGCAAAGGCAGATGGGACAGCAACTGCCTTCAGATGAAGGAAGCCTTCGAGCTCGGCGGACTCGACGTCAACGACGATCTTTGGAACTGGCACGGCACTTTCCTCACGCAGGAGAGCTGGGTCGCGGACAGAGGCGGCGTGCTCGTCAACGGCAACACGTACGACCTGCCCGAGGTGACGGTAGAACAGTATCAGCGGTATTCCGGTTCCAAGAACGACGTGGCGATCGTCACGTTCGGCAGACAGGGGCATGAGGGCGCGGAGCTCCCCATGCACATGGATGAAAACAACATCAGTTTCGATCTTTCGAGGCAGGGCGAATATACCCGCACCTATCTCGATCCCACGGCAACGGAGCTCGAGCTCCTTGAATATCTCGATACGCAGTACGAGACGGTCATCGTCCTGCTCAACACGTCCAACGTCATGGCGATCGACGAATATCTCGAATATTCCGACGCCTGCCTTTGGATCGGCGGTCCGGGCGAAGCGGGGCTCATCGGCGTGGCGCACGTCCTGCGCGGCAGAGACGGCACCGGTCAGGAGATCAGCCCGAGCGGAAGAACGTCGGATACATGGATGAGTGATTTCTATTCCAACGTCGTTTTCTACAACAACGGCGGCGGCACGTCGTATGCGAACGACGAAGCTGCAAGCGGCGGCGGTTGGGGCGCTTATTCCTACAATCAGTACGAAGAGGGCATCTTCATGGGGTACAAGTGGTACGAAACGGCGTATGCCGAACAGCTCGTGCTCACGGGTACGCCAAGATACAACGAGGACGGCTCGATTTCCACCGGCAACGAGGCAAGAACGTACGATTTCTATAACGATTACGACGAGATCGTGACCATGCCTTTCGGCGGCGGGCTCTCCTACACCCAATTCGAGTGGGAGCTCGTGGAGTACGACGTCCCGCTCGAGGCGCACGGCACCAACTCCATCACGGTCCGCGTCACCAACACGGGCGACTATGCGGGCAAAGACGTGGTGCAGATCTACATGAACGCGCCTTACTATGAGGGCGGCATCGACAAAGCGGAGGTCTCCCTCGTCGGCTTTGCCAAGACCGACCGCCTCAGACCGGGCGAATCGGGCACCGTCACCATCACGTTCGATACGGACGACCTTGCCTCCTACGATTACCTCGGCTACAAAGCGAGCGTGCGCGGCACCGACCACAGAGGAAACGACAAGTGGGGCGGCTTCGTGCTCGAACAGGGCGACTATGAGTTCCGCATTCAGTCCGACGCGCACACCGAAAAGACGGATCCCGTCTCCGTGACGCTTGCGCAGGATTACATCTATTCCGAAGACGGCGACGTGTTCGGCGACGACGCGGTCGGCATGCGCGATTCCGACGTGACGGAGGCCTACAACAAGATCAACGACGTCAACGCGACGGACGGCTCCGGCATGATCTACATGCAGCGCTCGACGATGGCAAAGGATTGGGATACGATCTGCAACAAGGGCAAGTCCACCGTTCCCGGCGAGAACAAATCGCTCGGCTGCCGTGAGGATGAGCTCACCACGAAGGCGTCCCTCGGCGACGGTCAGGCGACCGCGCTCAACATGGGCACGCAGCAGAGCGCTACGATCAACTATCAGGTCGCTTATCAGGATACGACGCGCACCATCACGCTCAACTACGGCTATCAGGCGGCTACCGAGTTTGTCGGGAACACCAACAACTATTGGGGCCTTAGCAACAACGATCAATCTTACGTCGAAGTCGTCAACGGCATCGGGCAGAGCACCACGAACTACACGCCCGAAACGCGTTGGTTCTACGGCGAAAACGGCGCGATCGACGCAGACGACGAAGTCGTCACCGACGGCACGACGGACGAGTCGAAAACCTACGGTTGGCAGGAAGTTCCCTTCACGGATACCCGTTGGGACGATTGGGTGGATCAGGCGAGCCTGAACGACCTTGTAACACTTCAGGGTACCGGCTTCAACAGGTCGGTCGCAAGCCTCGGGCTCGAGGGATATGAATCTGCCGACGGCCCCGGCGAAGCGGGTACGGGCAACAAGGAAAACAACACATGGTGGTGCTCCGAGGTCGTTATGGCTTCCACATGGAACACCGAACTTGTAGAGAAGGTCGGCGAGGCATACGGCAAGCAGTGCGTTGCAAGCAACATCGGCTCCTGCTACGGTCCCGCAATGAACACGCACCGTTCGCCCTTCGGCGGCAGAAACTTTGAGTACTACTCCGAGGACGGCTTCCTCGCAGGCATGATGTGCCTTGCTGAGACGGCGGGCATTCAGCGTCAGGGCGTGGGTACGTTCAACAAGCACTTCATGCTCAACGACCTCGACGGCGGCAGATCGGGTCAGATCGTCTACTGCAACGAGCAGGCGCTCCGCGAGATCTACATCCGTGCGTGGGAGTATTCCATGAAGAGCGAAGAGGCTCCCATGAGCGGACTCATGGCGTCCCTTACCCGTATCGGCATCAGCTGGGCGAACAGCGGTGTGTACATCGGCATCATCCGCGAAGAGTACGGTTGGAACGGTCTCATCATCTCCGACGGTATGGACCGCGTCAACTACTCGGGCGAAGTCAAGGCGGCGTTCTCCGGAATTGCCTGCCTGCTGTGGCAGCATACGCTCGGCGATAATTCCGAGGCAGAGCAGAACGACGGTTACGTCTTTACCGGCGCAAACGTTTCGGCGTCCAACATTCAGGACTACTTCGCCGTGTATCAGCTCCGTCAGATCGGAAAATACAGGCTTTACTACGATACACACGTCATTTCCACGGAGGAGCCGATCTTCTCGCTCGACGACTATTGGACGGCGGAAGTCAGCTTCAACTACGAGATGATGGACGTCTCCGATCTGACGTCGGTCGATTACGATAACACCGACGGCGGCGAAGAAGGCGGCTGCGGCTCCGTTGTCGCAGGCGTGGCGGGCATCGCCATCGCCATCCCCGTGATCGCGGGCGTAGTCATCTTTGCGCGCCGCAGGCATAAGGACGGCGAGTAATTTACCCGGGCTGAACCGCGCCCCATAAACGGGGCGCGGGGTAAGCCGAAGGAGCGAATTATGGAAAATATCCAAGAAAACACGGCAATGGAGGAGGAAGCGGCGCCCGCCGCCGAGGCTCAGACTGCCGAAGCTCCCGCAGGAGGGGGCAAACGTAAAAAACAGAAACAGAAAAAACCGCCCTGCAAGGCTTACAGGGCTGTGGACAGATTTTTCGGATTTTCCGAGCGGGGGACCAATCTCCAAACCGAGATCTTCGCGGGCATCCTGATGTGCGTGGAAGTCGCGTGCTTCATGATGGTGACCGCCTTCCTCCTCACGGACGCGTCGGAGGAATTTGCAAGGTTCTCCTATCTGTATTATCCGATGGCGATGATCTCCGTGATCGCCACCGTGCTGATGGGCGTCATCTGCAATGCGCCGCTCACGCAGTCGCTGAGTATGGGCATGGTCGTGCTCATGGTCTCGCTGTTCGGCAACTATGCGGGTCTGACCTACGCGAACGTTATGGCGATCGCGCTCGTGGCGAACTTTGTGTACATGGTCGTCATGCTCGTTCCGCAGGCGCGCAGGTTCGTACTGAACGCCGTGCCCGAAGCGATCCGCAAAGTGCTTCCCGCGGCATTGGGCGCCTTCATCATCGTGTATGTGCTCATTCAGACGGGCATGTTCAGCGTAAATACCACGAACTTCGCGGGAGATCTCACGGGGAACGCGGGCGATCCGCTCTCGTCGTTCTCGATCTCGTATATCGTCTTTAACCTCGATCTGACCGATCCGCTCAACTTCTACACCTACATGCCCATTCTTACCACGATCATCGGGTTCCTTCTCATGATGATCCTCAAGAACTACAAGGTCAAGCACTCCGCCATCATCGGGTTCGGGGGTTCGCTGCTCGTCTTTGTGCTCATGTGGGTGATCCGCGGGAACTTCACGGACTATAACTTCTATGCGTTCTTCACGCCCGCATACGGCGGTTATATCCACTACAACACCGCGGGGCTCGACGTCATGTTCCAAAACAACATCCTCGGGGAAGTGTTCCGTACCGGCTTCGATTTTTCCGAACTCTCCGCTTCCATCGGAACGGCGGGCGTTGTGGGGGTATTCCTTGCGGCAATGGTTTCCTTCCTCGTCATCGGCGTATCGGAGACGGGCGCGGCGGTCACGGGCCACGGCTATGTCACGGGCGGCCTCGGCGAGGACGGCAGAGCGAAGTATCTGAGCCATACGTTCATGTCTGAAAAGAAGATCGTCGGGACCATCGAATCGTATGCGAACGTATACGCGGTCAACGCGGTCTCGAGCGTCATCGGCTGCGCCATCGGCGCGGGTCCCGTCGCGGTGCGTGCAGAGAGCACGGTGGGCGGCGCGGAGGGCGGCAAGACGGGTCTTTCCGCCATCATCGCGGGGCTTCTGCTCATCATCACCATGTACAACACCGTTTTCAACGGTATCTTTATGAACGGTATCGTTGTATACGGCATTCTACTGTACGTCGGGTTCATGCTCCTCACTTCCCTCAAAAACGTCGACTTCACCGACGTGAACACGGCGCTGCCCGCGCTCCTCATGGTCATCATTTCGGCGGTCACTGCCAATCTGACGGCGGGCATCGCGGTGGGGATCATCCTTTACACGCTCTTCAAGATGCTTCATCTCAAGTTCAAGGAGGTCGGCGTCGGCACCTATGTGCTCACGGTCATCATGATCTTAACGCTCGTATCTCTGTGGTATGTGCTGTAAAAAACAAATAAGGAGAAAAATCATGAGAAATAAAACATTGAAGATATGCGGGATCGTTGCGCTGAGCGCATGCCTTACCGCTTCCTTCGCGGCATGCGGCGGAGGGGAGCAGAATTCCGATCTGACTTCGACGCCGCTTGCCGTTCCCACGAACGTCTCTGTCACCTCGACAGACTATACCGACGTCGAGGCGTTCACCGTCACGTTCGATCCGGTCGAAAATGCGTCGCGGTACTTCATCTACGTCTATCAGGATGGCGACGAGCAGGCGAAGGTCACCACGACCACGACCACGACGGGCGAATTGCCCAACGATCTCACGGCGGGCGATTACCTCCTCTCCGTCGTCGCAGTCGGGAACGGCATCACCTATACCAACTCGAACGGATCCGATCCCATCAGCTTCAAGCTCGAAACGTGGACCGTAAGAGCGCTCGACGAAGTTTCCGACGTCTCCGTGACGTGGGGCGAGGACTCCGCAACGCTCGAGTTCACGGGCATGGACAGCGACTATGTGCAGTATTACAGCGTGGAGTTCTACGCGCTCAGCGGCGCGGGCGGCACGCGCGAGGACGAGGCGGCGACCTATTTCAACGTTCCCGCGAATACGGCGGACATCAGCTATACCCTCACGGCGGAACAGTATGCAAATCTGCAGCCCGGCTATTACGAGGTGGATATCTATGCAGTTTCTTCCGATACCGACCGCTATACGGACAGCGCAGTCGTAACGACCGCCACCGCATGGACGGGCGTGCAGCTTGCAACGCCTGAAATCACGGTGAGCAACGAGAGCGGCGTCACTGTGGAGATCGCAAATCATACCGAGTACTTTATCGGCATGACGTTCCGCTTCAGCGTTTACTCCGATGAGGCGTGCACGGATCTTGTCGCGAGCAAGGATGTCACTTACAGCTCGAGCACGAGTTTCGGCAATACGACTTACACGAACAGCACCACGTTCACCGTCGTTGCGGAAAACGCGGGCGCGAACGAGCTTACGCAGAACGAGACCTACTATGTCAAGGCGGAAGTCGTCGGCGAAACGCCCGTCTATACGGGCAATGCGGTAAGCGCCGTCTCTACGGTCATCGCGGAGAACACCGGCAGCGGCAACCAAGGCGGCAATCCCGGCGGTCCCGGCGGTGGCGGCGACAACCCCGGCGGCGGTGGCAGTTGGGCTTACAGCGTTGCAGGGCAGACCTTTACGCTCACGACCTCCGGCGACGCGCAGCTCCTCGACGTTCTCCCCGGAACGGCATTTGACGGCAGAGTTTATGCGACGCTTTCTTCGAGCGACAGCGGCTACGTCTTTACGGTAGAGCACAACGACAGCGGAGCTCCTTTCACGTTGGGCGGCACGCTCACGCTTGCGGAAGGCGGAACGGCAACGCTTACTTTCGTCGGAGGCGGTCCGCTCGCGGCGGATACCTTTACCGGTACATGGTCGCTCGACGGTACGACCATCACCATCACATTTAACGCATAAGATCACACACGAAGTCATCGGGAACGCGCGGGGCACCTCCAATTTTCCCCCCTTATAGTTCCAAACCTGCGCCCCGCGCCGCTTCCGATGCAGCAAAACAAGACCACACAGGACTCCTTCAATGTTATCGGGAACGCGCGGGGCGATCTCCTCCCCCTGAAATAGTGTAACACTATGCTCCGCGCGTCCTTCCCGATCTTGCATTGGTTGGGCGGATATGATAACGGGAAATAAAAGCTATGGATAAACGGGGCATTATTGCAAAAATGACGATCGAAGAGAAGGCGGCGCTTCTGACGGGCAGAGATTTCTGGACGACGAAGGATTTCGAAAAGTATAATATTCCTTCTCTGACGCTTTCGGACGGACCGCACGGGCTGAGAAAGCAGGAAGCGGCGTCCGATCATCTCGGACTCAACGCGAGCGTACCCGCAACGTGTTTTCCCACGGCGGCAACCATGGCGAACAGCTGGGATCCTGCGCTCGGCGAAACGCTTGGAGAGGCGCTCGGGCAGGAGGCGGCTGCGCAGAACGTGCACGTCGTGCTCGGACCGGGCGTGAATATCAAACGCAACCCGCGCTGCGGCCGCAATTTCGAATATTTTTCGGAAGATCCGTATCTTGCGGGCAAAATGGCGGCAGGATACATCCGCGGCATCCAAAAAAACGGCACATCGGCATGCGTCAAGCACTTTGCCTGCAACTCGCAGGAGGAGCGGCGCATGACGTCGGACAGCGTGCTCGATGAACGCACGCTGCGCGAGATTTATCTGACGGCGTTTGAAATAGCCGTCAAAGAGGGCGGCACGCACGCGATCATGTCCTCTTACAATCAGATCAACGGCGTGTATGCAAACGAAAATAAGCATCTCCTGCGCGATATTCTGCGCGGAGAGTGGAAATATGACGGCGTCGTCGTCTCCGATTGGGCGGGTTCCAATTCGCGCGTGGCGGCGGCGGAGGCGGGGAGCGATCTTGAAATGCCCGCCTGCAAGTACGGGATCGACGATGTCGTCGCCGCCGTAAAGGACGGCTCGCTCGACGAAAAGTATGTGGATGAGTGCGTCGGGCGCATCCTCACCCTCATCGAGGAGACTTCCGGTCACAGAACGGGCGAACACGGGTTCGACGCCGCGGAACATCATCTGCTTGCGCAAAAGTGCGCGGAAGAGAGCATCGTTCTGCTGCAGAACAACGGCGTGCTTCCCATAGAGGATAAGCGCAAGGTCGCGTTCATCGGCGATTTTGTTTGGAATCCGCGCTATCAGGGCGCAGGCTCCTCCGTCGTCAACCCGACGCTCCTCGAGAGCGTCTCCAAATGTATGGGAGAGTACGGATTGGAGATCGTCGGCGCGGAGAAGGGGTTCGACCGCTACGGCAAGAAAAAAAGAGGGCTCGCAAGGCGCGCGGTAAAACTCGCGGCGCAGTGCGATACCGTCCTGCTCTTTTTGGGACTCGACGAAGTCTCGGAGGCGGAGGGGCTTGACAGGGAAAATATCTCCCTGCCGCGCAATCAGCTCGAACTTTACAAAATGCTGAAAGCGACGGGGAAACGCATCGTCGTCGTGCTCTCCTGCGGGAGCGTGGTGGATACCCGCGCGCTTTCCGGCGCCGACGCGTTGGTGTACGCCTGCCTTGGCGGGCAAGCCGGTGCGCGCGCCGTCATGAACGTGCTCACGGGCATCGTCAATCCGTCGGGCAAGCTCGCCGAAACCTTCCCCGTGCGCTATGCGGACTGCTCCTCGGCGGCGCGCTTCCCCGGGAAGAAACTCACGGTCGAATACCGCGAGGGGCTGTATGTCGGGTACCGCTATTTCAATACGGCGCAGATCCCCGTCCGTTTTCCGTTCGGGTTCGGGCTCAGCTACACGACGTTTTCCTATTACGGGCTGAACGTGGAAGAGGGCGGCGTGCGTTTTTCCGTCAAGAATACGGGCAAACGCGCGGGCGCGGAGATCGCGCAGCTCTATATCGGGAAAAAGGATTCCAAAGTGTTCCGTCCCGTGCGCGAGCTCAAGGGGTTTGCGAAAGTGCATCTTCTTCCCGACGAGGCGAAGGAAGTATTTATCCCGTTTGACGATAAGACCTTCCGCTATTTCAACGTTTCGACGGACGGTTGGGAAGAGGAGGGGGGAGAGTATCAGATCTGCGTCGGCGCTTCCTCGCGCGATATCCGCCTCACGGGTACGATCGAACGCGCGGGCACCTGCGTCGGCTCACCGTATCTTCCCGCAAAACTTCCCTCCTATTACAGCGGGAAGGCGGCAAACGTGGGGGACGCCGAGTTTTCGGCGCTGCTCGGAAGGGATATCCCTTCCGCGGAATATCCCTTCACCAACAAACGGAAAACGCGCATGGTGATCCACGAAAACTGCACCGTTGCCGACCTGCGCTATTCGCGCGGATGGACGGGCAGGGCGTTTGCGGGCGTCATACGGTTTGCGGTGCGCGCCTGCAAGGCGTTGGGGATGCGCACCACGGCGAATACGCTCGTGATGGGCGTCGTGCATCAGCCCGTGCGCGGGCTCGCCAAGTACGGCGGCATGTCGCGGCGGCAGATGGAGGGGCTCCTCACCATGTTCAACGGAAAATTTTTCC
>DBGBVX010000141.1:0-1031 GCA_048370055.1 Candidatus Gallimonas sp.
AGGCCGGCGATGTGTGCCATATCGACCATGAGGTACGCGCCGACGGAATCGGCGATCTCACGGAACTTGGCAAAGTCGATCTTGCGGGGATAGGCGGAGGCGCCCGCGAGGATCATCTTGGGCTTGCACTCCTGCGCGATGCGATAGAGCTCATCGTAGTCGATCTGCTCGGTCTCATCGTTGAGGGAGTAGGGGACCTGATGGAAATACTGACCGGAGATGTTGACCGGGCTGCCGTGGGACAGATGGCCGCCGTGGGCGAGGTTCATGCCCATGTAGGTGTCGCCGGGCTGGAGCATCGCCTTGAAGGCCGCGAGGTTCGCGCTCGCGCCGGAGTGGGGCTGGACGTTTGCGTGCTCGGCGCCGAAGAGCTTGCAGGCGCGCTGACGGGCGATCTCCTCGGTCTCGTCAACGCAGTAGCAGCCGCCGTAGTAGCGCTTGCCGGGATAGCCCTCGGCGTACTTGTTGGTCAGGCAGGTGCCCATCGCCAGCATAACGGCGGGGGAGACGATGTTCTCCGAGGCGATCAGCTCGATGTTGCGCTGCTCGCGGTGATACTCGTTCTCGATGGTCGCGCCGACCTCGGGATCGTACTGGGACAGGTAAGCCATGGTTTCCTTGATCATGATGAAAGTTCCTCCTCTTTAATGATGACCGGAAATGTTGTGCAGACGGGCGGCGCGCGGGCCGGCCCATTTGTCGTCCTATTTTGTAGGATAGCAAAAAAAGCGCCGCGCTGTCAAGAAAAAAGCCGCGCCGCGCCCGCGTGTTTTGTAAGAAATAAACGCGCCCTCGCCTTAAAAAAGAAAATTCACGGAAAAACCGCGCTTTCCCGTGTGAAATTGCTTGACGATGGGCGGAGAGTTTGCTATTCTATATGTGTATTTTTACACAAAAATACGCTCTGGCAGAGTAGGAAGTCATGTGTTTGCGCCCAACGGGCGCGCAGTGCCGTCGGGACGGGAAGGTGCCCGGCGGACGAAACACCCTGGTTTGCAGTATGGCTTTCGCATTCCGCTCGCCACTCCAGA
>DBGBVX010000142.1:0-5793 GCA_048370055.1 Candidatus Gallimonas sp.
TATACCATTTCATATGGAATGTGTCGGAAAAATATTCACTTTAATATCCGACTTGTTGTCCAACTATCCAATATGCATATAATTGTATTTCTTGTGTTTCTTCAGAAATCTGCAATGTATCGGTATCGAAATTCCACTCATTTATACAATCAGCTTCTTTAAACCAGCCTCCAAATGTATATCCGTCTCTCTGCGGAATTGGCGGAATGTATGAGATCTTCTCACCGTTTTCGTAATAGTCGATATAGTAATAATTGTTTTCATCATAATTGAGATTATAGCAAACATTTGCCTTTAACAGACTTCCGTGATAATATTGCGATAACACCTCATCAAACGCTTCATAGCTTTCGGCGGGAACATATATTGTGGCATCTCTGTCCGTGGCAAGAATCCCTAAATCGACCACTTCACCACAATAAAATATTTTCAGACCTCCCGATGTTAATTTCATATAGCCATCACAAATTTCTTTTATGGTATGAGGAAAATAACACCTTTCAATGATTATCCCATTTTCGTTAGACGTATGTAAATAGCCATTCCCGCCAAAGCCTAAACCGCTATTAAATCCGATTTGCGAAACGGTATAACCTTGAATCTGCTCAGGGAAGAAAACCGCCCCCGTCTCGGGATAAGTTCTCACGTCTCCAACTGCAACATTGTTTTCATCTATAGCCTTACAAAAGAAATTTTCGTCAACCACGTCGTTATTCAGTTGTCCGAAATTGCACCCCGTAAGGCAGGAAAGCACAGTAAAACATATCAACACGGTGGCAAACAAGCGCTTCATCAAAAAAGTTCTCCTTTTACTGATTTTTTATAATATCGATGGGCTTTTTGTTGGATAATTTTAAGAGGGGTATAAAACTTAAAATAACCATTATCAGTCCCGTCAGTAGTATTGTAAGATAAGTAAATATACCATATTTTTTCGATAAAATCAAGTGTTCAACTTGTATGGAAAATACTTTTTTTGAGCTTTTTTTAAGCCTTTTTTGGCATAAAAATAGGGCTTATCCCTTGACGGGATAAGCCCTAATATACTATATATAGTATTGTTTGTGATTTACACCACTATTACTTGGACCTCGGACTGCGGATGTTTGCCTGCGCCGCTGCCAATCTCGCGATCGGGACGCGGAACGGCGAGCAGGAGACGTAGTTGAGGCCGATGTTGTGGCAGAACTCGATGGACGAAGGATCGCCGCCGTGCTCGCCGCAGATGCCGCAGCTCAGCTCGGGACGGGTCTGACGGCCGAGCTCGACAGCCATCTTCATGAGCTTGCCGACGCCGACCGTATCGAGACGGGCGAAGGGATCGGACTCATAGATCTTGTTCGCGTAGTATGCGGGCAGGAACTTGCCTGCATCGTCGCGCGAGAAACCGAACGTCATCTGCGTGAGGTCGTTGGTACCGAAGCAGAAGAACTCCGCTTCCTTCGCGATCTCGTCGGCGGTGAGCGCCGCGCGGGGGATCTCGATCATCGTACCGACTTCGTAATGAAGCTCGACGTTTGCCGCCTTGATGACCTCGTCAGCCGTTTTGACGACGATATCCTTGACGAACTTCATTTCCTTCGCCTCGCCGGTGAGCGGGATCATGATCTCGGGAACGATGTTCCAATCGGGATGACGTTGCTTGACGGCGATGGCAGCCTTGATGACCGCCTTGGTCTGCATGACGGCGATCTCGGGATAGGTGACGGTGAGACGGCAGCCGCGGTGACCCATCATGGGGTTGAACTCGTGCAGGTCGGAGATGATCTGCTTGATCTGCGCGACCGTCTTCTTCTGCGCCTTTGCGAGCGCCTTGATATCTGCCTCCTCCGTGGGAACGAACTCGTGAAGCGGAGGATCGAGGAAGCGGATGGTAACGGGATAGCCGCCGAGCGCCTCGAAGAGGCCCTCGAAGTCAGCCTGCTGCATGGGCTCGATCTTGGCGAGCGCAGCCTCGCGCTCCTCGACGGTATCCGAGCAGATCATTTCGCGGAACGCGCCGATCCTTGCGGGGTCGAAGAACATGTGCTCGGTACGGCAGAGACCGATGCCCTGCGCGCCGAACGCCGCAGCCTGCTTTGCATCCTTGGGCGTATCGGCATTCGTTCTCACGCCGAGCGCCTTGTACTTATCGGCAAGCTCCATGATGCGGCCAAAGTAACCGGAGTTGGGATCTGCGGGAACGGTGGGGATGAGGCAGTCGTAGATGTTACCCGTGGAGCCGTCGAGCGAGAGCGAATCGCCCTCCTTGAACACCTTGCCCGCAAGGGTGAACTGCTTGTTCTCCTCGTCCATCTTGATATCGCCGCAGCCGGAGACGCAGCAGGTACCCATGCCGCGCGCAACGACCGCCGCGTGAGAGGTCTGACCGCCGCGCACCGTGAGGATGCCCTGCGCGTACTTCATACCCTCGATATCCTCGGGAGAGGTCTCGAGACGGACGAGAACGACCTTCTTGCCCTTCTTGCCCTCTTTGACGGCGTCCTCCGCCGTAAAGACGATGGAACCTGCGGCGGCGCCGGGGGAAGCCGCGATGCCCTTGCCGACGACGTTCTTCTTATCCGCCTCTTTGAGCGCCTTGGGATCGAACTGCGGGTGAAGGAGCATATCGAGCGACTTCGCGTCGATCTGCATGAGCGCTTCCTGCTCGGTGATCATGCCCTCGTCGATGAGGTCGCACGCGATCTTGATCGCCGCGGCAGCCGTGCGTTTGCCGTTACGCGTCTGAAGCATATAGAGCTTCTCGTTCTCGACGGTGAACTCCATATCCTGCATGTCGCGGTAGTGATTTTCGAGGATCTTGCAGACTTCTTGGAACTGCTTGTACACTTCGGGGAAGACTTCCGCCATCTTGGAAATGGGCATAGGCGTGCGGACGCCGGCGACGACGTCTTCGCCCTGTGCGTTGGTGAGGAACTCGCCCATGAGCCCCTTCTCGCCCGTCGCGGGGTTACGCGTGAACGCGACGCCCGTGCCGCAGTTGTCGCCCATGTTGCCGAACGCCATCATCTGCACGTTGACCGCGGTACCCCAGCTGTAAGGGATGTCGTGATCCATACGGTAGACGTTCGCGCGGGGGTTGTCCCACGAACGGAAGACCGCCTTGATCGCCTCGAAGAGCTGTTCCTTGGGGTCGGAAGGGAAGTCCTTGCCGAGCTGCTTTTTATATTCTGCTTTGAACTGATTTGCAAGTTCCTTGAGGTCGTCCGCGGTGAGCTCGACGTCCTGCGTGACGCCCTTCTTTTCCTTCATCTCGTCGATGAGCTTTTCGAAGTACTTCTTGCCGACTTCCATGACGACGTCGGAGAACATCTGAATGAATCTTCTGTAGCAGTCGTACGCCCAACGGGGGTTGCCCGACTTCTTTGCGAGCGTTTCGACGACTTCCTCGTTGAGGCCGAGGTTGAGGATGGTATCCATCATGCCGGGCATGGAAGCGCGCGCGCCCGAACGGACGGAGACGAGGAGCGGGTTTTCAAGATCGCCGAACTTTTTGCCGCAGATCTTTTCCATCTTCTCGATGTACTCCATGATCTCAGCCTGAATTTCGGGGTTGATCTGACGCCCGTCTTCATAATACTGCGTGCAGGCTTCCGTCGAAATCGTGAAGCCCTGCGGAACGGGCAGCCCGATGTTCGTCATCTCGGCGAGATTCGCACCCTTGCCGCCAAGGAGCTCTCTCATCTTCGCGTTGCCTTCGGAAAAAAGGTAACAATACTTCTTTGCCATGAAATCAATTCCTCCTGATATAATTCAAATATCCGTTTTTCATTGTACAACATTCCGAGGAAAATTTCAAGCCTTTCGCGAAAAATTTTTGCAAATATATGGCGATCTGTGCGAAAGCCGCGCTGTCGCCGTTTTTTTCGCGCGGGAGACGGCAATAATCGCGGCATGAAGATCTTATATGAAAACTGTACGCTCCCCCTTTCGGGCGGAAGCCACTTTGCCGTGGAGAACGGAAAATTCGCCGCGCCCCTTCCGCCCTTCGACGAAGCGCGCGATCTCGGCGGCGCAGCCGTCCTGCCCGCCTTTCTCGACGCGCACTCCCACCTGCTCGCCTACGCGGTCTCCCTGACGCAGGCGGACGGCGCGGCATGCCGCACCGCCGCTGACTACGCCGCCTGCGCGGAGCTGTTCGCGCGCACGCAAGGCGTCGGGAAAGACGCGCTCGTCACGGTCAGAAACGCCGACGTCTTCCCCGACCCCGCCGCACTCGACCGCGTACCGCGCCCCCTGCACTTACAGGCGCGCTCGGGACACGCGGGCATGTTCAACGGGGCGGCGCGCGCCCTCCTCGGGCTGCAAAAGGCGGGCGTGCTCGAAGAAACGGACTACCTCGCGGCGACAAAGAAGGTACCCATGCCCGCGGAGAGCCGACTTTTTTCGGCGTTTGCGCAGGCGCAGGCGGACTATATCGCCCACGGATTCTCCCTCGCGCAGGAGGGCGTTTTCCCGCGCGCGATGTTCCCCGTATACGCGGCGCTGTGCGCAGAAGACATGCTCCGGCTCGACGTGTACGCCTATCCGCCGCCCGAGGACTACGACGAAGCGGCGCGCACCTTCCCGCCCGACAAAAAACGCCGCCTGACGATCGGCGGCATGAAGATATTTTTGGACGGCTCGCCCCAACAGCGGACGGCGTTTTTGCGGGAGCCATACCGCGGCGGCGGGCGGGGCGTGCAGACGATGACGGAGGCGGAAGTTTATGAGGCGTGCGCCTTTGCCGCCGCCCGCGGCGCGCAGCTGCTTGCCCACTGCAACGGAGACGGGGCGGCGGAGGTGTTTCTGAACGCCCTTGCGCGGCTGCCGGACGGCGCGCGAAGAGATATACGCCCCGTGCTCGTTCACGGACAGATCGTCGGGGACGATCAGCTCCGCCGCGCGGCAGAACTCGGCGTTACAGTCTCCTTCTTCCCCGCGCATATCCGCCATTGGGGAGAGACGCACATAAAGAACCTCGGACGGGCGCGGGCGGAGCGCATCTCTCCCGTGCGCACCGCGCTCGGCTGCGGCGTGCGCGTCACCCTGCATCAGGATACCCCCGTCTGCGCGCCCGACCCCTTCGAGGCGGCGGCTTGCGCCGTTTTGCGGCACACCGCGGGCGGGAAGGTCTTCGGCGGGGAGTCCATCCCCGTAAAAGAGGCGCTGACCGCCCTTACCGAGGGCGCTGCGGCGCAGTACGGTCTTGACGGGCGCGGGCGCATCGCGACGGGCGCGAAGGCGGATTTTTTGCTCCTCGACGGAGATCCCCTCGCCCTGCCGCCCGAACGATTGGAGACCGTGAAAATCAAAGCGGTGTATCTGAACGGAAGCTGCGCGTTCAGGCGAACGCGGTAAAAATAAAATCGAACACGAGTGCGCAGGCGAGCACGCCGTCGGCGGCGCGCAGCCACACGCCGTTCACGAGGGCAAGACGGCGCTCGAGCGGGAACCACAGCGCCTGCAGCGCGACGGGGATGAGAAACCCCCACCCCACGCTCGCGGGCAGGCAGACGTACCCGAGAAGGTTGTTCGGACAATCGCGGTACGACCACAGACGGACGCCGAACGCGTGTTCGAAGAGAAGCCCCGTCGCAAGCTCCGCCGCCGAGGCAATGAGCGCCGCAAGCGCGGCGTACAGCAAAAAGCGCAGCAGGTTGCGCGGATAGGACTGTTCGCGGAGGAAGGGCTCGCCGAGCAAGGCGCGTATAAGAAGGAGCGCCGAGCCGTACACCGTACAGAAAGGAAGGGTAAGAAAGCCCCTGTCGACATTGGCGCCGTATGCAAAGTAAAACCACAGTTTTTCCAACA
>DBGBVX010000143.1:0-10384 GCA_048370055.1 Candidatus Gallimonas sp.
GATACCATTATAGCACATATTTTGGAAATTTACTACTGTTTTTTTCAACTTTCCGCATAAACAGGCATAATAATAATGTTGCCGTCGCGGATTTTCTGTTCGACTTCGAGCGCGTAGAAGATCTTTGTGACCATTTCCGACGTGAGTTCGCTCGAATTGACGAACACATTGATGTTTTCGGAGTCGCCGATGGCGACCGCGGCGTCCGAGAAGCCCATCGATTTGATGATGGATTCCATAACGAGTTCATCTTCCATCATCTCCACAAGCTCCTGTTTTCGCTCCACCGCCGCTGTGTGCTCTTCCGTGCCCTCCGCATAGGCGGAGATCACGCTGTCGAGCTGCACGAACTCCTCGCTTCTTGTCGAGTTGCGGTCGGCGCGATAGGTCGTGAAATAGTTCACCTCGACGTCCGCGTCCACGCTCGCCGTCTGCGTTCCCGCAAGCACGAAATTGAAGATCGCCGTCACGGCGAGCAGCAATACGAGCGTTGACATGAGTGCAATTTTCTTTCCGTTCGACATAGTTTTTATCTCCTTCTCGCTTTTTTGTTTATTTTTCCGCAGGGCAGACAAGCACCCTGTTTTCGGCAATGTTGAGCGCCGCGGCGGCAGCCTGCGTCAGGCGCAGGCGTACGAGGATCCCGTCGGCACCGTCGAAAAAGACGACCGCGGAGACGGGTTTCCCCTCTTCTTCGGCGATGACGGCGCGCACGTTTCCCGCGCCCTCGACCTGCGAAAGAATCGCCGAGAGGCGCGTTTCGGCGGTCGTCTGCGTGTAGCTCGCCGTGGTATCCCGCTCTCTCGTCGCGCCGAACACCGCCCAGCACAGGAGCAGCAGGAGGAGCGCGGCGGCGGCGACGGCAAGGATGCGCGCCGTCCTGCTTTCAAAGAGCTTTTTGATCGCGTCTTTCATGAGACCTCCGCGTCGCAGCCGAAGTATGCTTCCAGCGCCGCCTCGATTTTTTCTATCATATATATATGTTCGTCCTCGTCCGATATTCCGAAATCTGAAATGCGAACAACGATTTTTTCGTAGGAAAATGTCGCATCTGCGTTGCGGTCCACCCTTACGGCGGCGGTCACGCCGTATTCCTCCTCAAGGTGCAGCACGATGGAGGCGGCGTCCTCTTCGGCGAGTTCGTCCGCGCAATGTTCGAGGTAATTCTGATCGAGCGCCATATCGCCGCCCGAAACGGTGAGCGCGTCGCCCGAGAGCAGAGAACGAAGCGGCAGGAGCATCACAAAAAGAATGGCGAGTTTGGTCGCTCCCTTCAAAAACTTGCCCATTTTTCCGCTCGGGGCGATGATGGTGATGACGGCAGAGAGCAGCACGACGCCGACGATCGCAAGGATATACGTTTTCATCAGAAGATGACTCCGGAGGAACAGACGAGCAATAATATGGTAAGGAAGTGCAGAAACGCCACGCAGAGCAGTCCCGCAATAAAGAAACCGCAGTCGTTTGCAAGCGAAGTGAGAAACGCCGAGATCTTTCCGCCTACGGGTTCCGTCGCCGCGGCGGAGAGCCGCAGAAAGAGCTGAAACGCGGCAAACAGAAGGAGCGGCCGCAAAACGCTCGTAAAGAGCAGCAGGACGGAAAAGGAACCGAGCGCGTTTTTGATGAGAGAACTTCCGGCAAGCACGAGATCGACGCCGCCGGAAAGGAACCCTCCCACGATGGGTACGGAGCCGGAGACGAGATACTTTACGGCGCGAAGCGAGAGCCCGTCGTATTGCGCGGAGGCGATCCCCTGCACGGTAAGAAAGAGTGTGAACAGGCCGAGTGTAAGCCCGATCAGCCACTTATTGACGCTTTTGAAGAGCCCGCCCAACTTCTCGCAGCGCACGTCCGGCGAAAGATTTCCCGCAAATGTGAGCGCCACGACAACGACGGAGGTGGGCAGGACGACCGCCGTAAACAGTTCGCAGATGCCGCTCGAAAGAAAGGCGACCGCAGGGCGGAACACCCCCGCCGATACGGCGCCCCCGCTCGCCGCCATCAGCGTAAGAAGGATGGGATACACGATCTGCATCTGCCGCTGCATATCGGCGATCGCAGAAAATGCCGTCTGTAAGATATTTGTGAGGACTGCAAGCACGACCGCGCCTACGGAAACATAGGCTACAAAGTGTATTATGTCTGACATACTACTTTGCAAAAAGCCGCTTTTCGCAGAATTGAGGATCCCGCACAGCACAGCCACCGCAAGGATCACGGCAAAGGCAGGGAGCATCGCTCTCCCCTCTTCCCATACGAGCGCAAGCACCGCTTCCCACATGGAGTCATATTCAAGCGCATAGTCGCCCGTCACAAGTTTGGCGAGGATCTCTTTTACGTCTTTCCCGTCGAATTGTGAGAGTGAATCGAGGTATTCCTCTAACTCCTCGGTGTCGAGTGAATCGAGAAGGTCTTGCACCTGCTCTTCAAGCTTATCGAGCGCCGCCTGCTCCTCCGAAGTATATGCCGCGGCGGGAGCGGACGCCCCCGAGAATAAGAGGACGGCAAGGAGTATGGCAAGGAACGCGAGCAGCGCGGGCAGTAGGCGCCGCCTGCGGCTGCGGAACGGAAGAAGTTTCATGCGATGAGACCGATGAGCTCGCCTACAAGGGAGAGGATACTCTCCAAAATGGGAACGGCAAGCACCAATATCAGGATTTTTCCGCAGAAAATCAGCTTGTCCGCAAGGGAATTCTGCCCGAAGTCGTTCAAAATTCCCGCGCTGAATTCAACGAGGTACCCGATGCCCACCATTTTCAGGAGCGTTTTTACGATGGTCGCGTTGAGTCCCGTCGCCTCTGCGATGTCCGAAAAAAGCGTAATGCTTCCGCGGAACACTTCAAGAACGAAGAGCAGCAGGATGACGCTTCCCGCGATCGTGATGACGACGGCAAGCTCAGGCTTTGTTCCCTTGACGAGAATGGCGGCGACCGCGGTAATAAATGCGATGCCGATGAGTTGAAATATCTGCGCGGTCATGTGAGTTCGAAGATATCGCGGATGGTATCGAAGAGATCGGCGATCATCGTCACGGCAATGGTGAGCGCGATGACGAGCCCGACGATGGAGACGACCGTCGAAATATCGTCGCGGTCGGATTTTTTGAGAATCTGACAGACGACCGTGACGAGGATGCCGATGGCTGCCAGCTTGAAGATGATGGAGATATCCATTAGATGATGAGGATGACGAACGCCAGCCCTGACAAAAGCCCGAGCTTTATATACAGCGCCCCTCTCGCCTTTGCCTCCTTTTCGCTTTCCTCCTTCTTTTGCTGCAGCGCCGCGCGCTTGGCGGTAAAAAAATTGCTCTGCGAGGCGGCGTCCCCCTTCCCGAGCATGCCGAAATAATCGGCATACTCCTTTTTTTCCTCCTCCGTCAGAAAGGCGTGCGGCGGAAGTTCCTTTCGGGCGGAGAACGCTTCCACCGTCTTTTTGAACTCGCCCGTATACGCGTATTCTTTGAGGAATTGCGGCAGCGGTTTGCGCGCGTACCCGAGTTCGCTCAGATATCGCTCGTTGAAGTCGTAAAACTGCGCGTAAAAACTGCGCCTGTTGCGGTATTTGTTCGCGGCGAGATAGCCGAGCCCGATGCAGAACGCGATCGCGCACAATGCGAGCAGAAGTTTAAGCCACAGCACAGCCGTCTTCCTCCACGATACTTCCGATCCGTCCGAGCCCGTCCAATACGATATAACGGGAAAAGAGCTTTTCGGGAACATCCTCGGCGCGCGTCAGATGCGCGGAGGCAAACACGCAGATCCCGCCCTGCATGGCGCGGCGCACCGCGGCGTAGTCTTCGGGCAGGAGCTCGTCCGTAACAATGAGGTCGGGACGCATCGCACGGATCCCCGCCGTAAATGCAGTGAGTTTATCCGCATAGCGGATGATATCCGCCGTCTCGCCGAGATCGCCCGCCGAAAGCTCGCCGCGCTCGTCGCTCACGAGCACATTCAGCTTTCTGCGTTTGCACACGAGGCGGGAAAGATCCCTCAGAAGCGTCGTCTTGCCTTCGCCCGGCGGCGATAAAAGTATGAGCGAGCGGAGCTTGTCTGCAAGGCACCTCGAATAGATCTCCTCCGCGCATCCCTCGACGGCATGCGGAACGCGCACGCACAGCGATGTGACGTCGTGCACGGAGAGCGCGCCCCCCTTTTCGTAGACGAACGCGCCCGCTATGCCGATGCGCTCCCCCTCCCGTCCCGTAACGAACCCCTGTTTGATCTGCTCCGCAACGGAATACACGGAGTATTCGCTCGCCGCGAAGAGCGTATCCGCGATCTCTTCCTGCGTGGGAAAGAGCGCGTCCTCTGCCCGCTCCGCCCGCCCGTGCGCGCCGAGGTAACAGAACACGCCGTCTATATTGGCGCGCAGCGGCTTGTCCGCACGCAGCCGCAGCTCATACAGACGGTTGAGATTGACGTGCCGCACCGCGCCGAGGATGCGGGGCGAGAGAAATTCAAGCATGGTATATGATATGGCGCCGCCCGCTGAAATATGGCTCCATGAAAAAATTTATAAAAAAAGCCCTCGCGGAACGCAAGGACTTTTTCATTTGTTATAGCGCCCGAATGCTGTCGACGGGCGGCTTTTTGGAGTAGATTGCAACGGGGATCAAGGTGGAAACGACTGCCGTGAATACCGCGACAAGCAGCATAAACAGGAACGTGAGCGGCGTAAAGACCAATATTGTAACGTTGATCGCGCTGCCTTCAATGATCATTGCGCTGAGCACAGGGCAGAGCACGGCACAGCCGACGACGGAGAGCACGAGGCAGATCGCCGCGACGGCAAGCGATTCGGATAAGAATATCTTGAAAACGTCAAGACTTCTTGCGCCGATTGCACGGAGTACGCCGATCTCCTTTTTCTTTGCCGTAATCGATGCCGAAATAAAGTTGAACATCAGGAGCACCGCGAACAGCGTGAACCCAAGCCAAAGACCGAGTGAGAGATACCTGAGCCCGTGTATGATGGAGTGCACGTTGGCAATTTCATTCATCAGATCGTTTGACAACAGGACGGTGGAATCGTCCGCGTGTACTTCGAAAGAAGAAGCGACCAACTCCCGCAGGGCGGGCTCGTACACATGTCTGTTTATGAACACGCTGTCAATATACGCTCCGCTCAGCGGGGTATATGCCGTGCTGTATTCGTAGATGTAGAGCGTATTGCTGCTGCGGAAGAAGGCTTCGAACAGTTCGGGGGAGAGATAGACATAACCATCCCTGTCGTACCCGAAAAAGAGCGCGGCGATCGTTACGGGCTCCTCAAGACCGAGTGTGGCGTTTTGCAACGTAACGGACGGTTCAAAGCCCCACTCCTCCATAAATTTGGATACCTCTGTAAGGTATTGGCGCACCGTGGTCCTGTCCGTAACCTGTTCGCCTGCGATTGCGCTTAACTTTGCGGAAATATCGTTGTAAAACCCATAGTACAGCTCGGCCGCTTCATCAAACTGCCCTTGTGTACCCAACTCATCGTACAATACGCCAACCGCGTCGTACAGGTAAGATTCCAAAAAATCAGCGTAAACGCCGACCGATATGGCGATTTCGCCTTCATTCAGCTCCGTTACCCCGCTAGAAACAGTTAGATCATACAGCGGAAGCAACTCTGACCCATATGTATCGTTGTACATATTCATATATCCCAATGAAGTCGTGCGCGACGCGTCGCCGTAGCTTAAAGATGCACGGCTGTCCGATTCTAGAAAGTAATCTCTGATATCATGATCAACGGGACGGCTTTCGTAGCCCTGCATATAATCAAGCCACACGTCAGCGCTGTCGTAGTCGACGATAAGATAGGAATAAAAGCCGCTCCGCAGCTCATAATTCAGCCAATTATACCCATTGTCCTCGGTGTAGGTGTGACGATCGGAAGCCTCCTTGAGCGGCGCATATTTTTGGGGAATATTATCCGACTGATAAACGCCCACAATCGTGAGCGTGCGGTCATATACATCCTGCACGGGGATTTTCACATAGTCCTCATAGCCGCTGAGCACAACTTCGTTGCGTCCCGATCGGTCAGCGTGCCTAACGACATAGAATCGAAGGTATAGTCCGAAATAATAGCCTCGTTTGCGCCCTGCGGCATTTTGCCCGCAACGAGTTCGACGGCGCCTTCGTCCTTGGCGTAGGCAAAGCCCTGATACGTATCGGAGTAAAAGCGCGTATCTTCAAGCGTGAGACCGCTGATATAATCAAAGATACTGAAAGCGGCAATACTGCCGGGATATGCGGCGGTGAGCGCCTCATACTCCTCCTGCGTCATGCCGACGGAGGCAATTGACTGCCCGCTGTTGTAGGGCACCCTTTCGTCGCCGTCAAGCGTATAAATGGTAAAGTCCGAGCGTACGGCTTTCTGATAATTCAGGAATTGTATATCCGAATTGATCAGCGTTTCGCGCGTGATGGTCTGCTCGTTGTAGAACATAATGGCTGAAAAGAGCCCGAAAACGATAAAGGCGATCAGCGTGAGAAAAATCGTGAATATCAGGCGCACGGGTTTGAGTTTTATGCTTGTGATCCCCATGCGGACGGCGTGGCGCAGAGGCAGATGCGAAGAGATCATCGCCTGTTCCTGCTCCGTATATTCTTTTGCATGCGGCTGTTCGCATGTGGGGCTGAATGCGTCGCCCGCCCCATCCGTCTTTTCGGCAACCGCGATCTTCCCCGAGGACTTCGCCAAAAGCTCTTTAATGCTGCGCAGATCATCGTCGGTCAGAGCCGCGCTGTCGCGCACGGTTATGCTCTGCCCGTCAAACTGTACATTGGGCTCGCTGCCGCCCTTCTGAGGCGCCGAACGCGTTCTGTCGGAAATGATCTTTCCGTCTTTGAGCTCTATGATGCGGTCGGCGTAGCTTTCGGCAAACTCCCTGTCATGCGAAACGACGATGACGAGCTTATCGGCGGAGAGTTTTTTGAGCGTTTCCAACACCTGTTTCCCTGTTTCGGAATCGAGCGCGCCCGTCGGCTCGTCGGCAAGAATGATACGCGGATCCTTTACGAGCGCGCGGGCGATCGCCACGCGCTGTTTTTGCCCGCCCGAAAGGGTATTCGGCTTACGCTTGGCAAACGCTTCAAGTTCCACGCTCTTCAAAATTTCAGCAATCTTATCGCTATCGCGTTTTTTATTTTGCAGTTCGAGCGCAAGCGCAATATTATCTTCCACCGTAAATTCTTCAAGAAGGTTATATTCCTGAAAGACAAACCCAATGAATGTATTGCGGTAACTGTCGAAGTCGGTCGGCTTGAAATCGCGGCTGCTTCTGCCCATAATGATGATCTCGCCCGAATCCGCCCTGTCGAGCCCGCCGCAGAGGTTCAGAAGCGTTGATTTTCCGCTGCCCGATTTCCCCAAGAGAAAGACAAGCCCCTTTTCGGGAAACTGAATGGAAACATCGTCGAGGGCTTTTGTTTCCACGCCCTTCTTTGTTGTGTACGTTTTTTTGAGATTTTTTACTTCAAGCATGCCGTCTCCCTGTTCTTCGCATAAAGGTTTATCATACTCATGACCGCATATATTTTGTATAATACGATTATTATAGCACAATATCGGGCGGCGCGCAAGAAGAAACCACAATATTGTTATATATTAAGCAATCTTGACAACATAAAACCGCCGCCCCTTTCGGAGCGGCGGCAGATCGCTGCGTTTATTCGATGACGAATACCGAAACGCTGTTGTTTTTGAGCGTTGCGGAGAGAACGTCGTCTTTGATCTCGATCTCGGAGACGGTCGGCTCGATATTGTGTACCTTGCCGGCGCGCACGTCGATCTCGTTGATGACGGTCACATCCTCATGCCACAGCGTGGTCACAGTCGCCTTTTTCTTGCCTTCGAACCCGACAAGCTGCGCCTTCATCTTTTCATCCTTTCCGGAAACGTTGACGACCTTGAGATAGATCTTGCCGTCGTCGCCCACCGTCGTGGATTGGAAGATGCGCTCGTTGACCTTCCAAATATTTTTGGAGAGCACTTCGTGCCATGCGCCGTCCTTAAAGATATAAGCGTTGAAGTGCTTGGTCGTATAGCGGAGCTTGAGCACGTTGCCTTCGGGGCTGTAGCCGAGGAATTTATCCTTACCCATCATTTCGCAGACGGTGCGCATGAAGTCTACGCGCTTATCGAAGGAGACATCGTAGCCCTTGTGATTTTTCCCGTACTGACAGCAGATGGAGAAGCCCGCGTTATCCATGGTGCCCGCGTCGCGCACATCGGCGACGCCGACGCCTGCGATAAAGCTCTGTTCGCCCGAGATGCGGCGGAAGGAGATCTCCACTTCGCAGTTGCCGAACTTCTGATCGTCGAGATAATACCCGTTGAACGCGTCGCTCTCCTCGATGATGAGCTCCCCGTTCTCGAAGTGCCCGCCGCGGCAGTTGGGGTAGACCTTCCATCCGCCCAAACCGTCTTTGAAGGAATGGTGATAGAGTTCCTTCCCCGTCTTGATATCGCGCACGGTGACGCTCGCCACCGCGCTCGCCGTGCGGTGACCGCCGATCAAAAGCCCGCCGGCGTTGTCGTCGTCCACTTTGGAGACGTCCGTCAGCGTGTATTTGCCGACGTTCGCGGCGAACATCTGCTGCACATAATAGTTGGGCGTGAGCATGATGTCGCGGGCGTTGAACCAAATCATATCGGGCGTCCAACGGTAGTTATAGGTCGCCGCGAAGAGCGGCGCGTAGCACGTCATCTTCACAACGTCGGAGTTGCGCTCGCAGCCCGTGAGAAACGCCGCCTCCGCGAGCGCGGAGCGGAGGTTGTTGTCGCCGTTGAGGCGCCCTCTTCCGTCCGACATCGTGTGCATCGCGTACTCGCCCATGAACACCTTCGCGCCGTCGCGGTCGTAGCAGTCGTAGCGCTTCGTGTTGTCGATGAACCACTGATAGGAATTGTAGACGTGCTCGTCCACGATCATATCGCGGTACTTTTCGTTGATGATCTTCCAATTATCGTTGGAATCCTGCGGACGGATATCCACACCCGCCGTGGTGACGACGGTGACGTCGAAGAGCTTGAGAAGGTCGGTGAGCCTGCCCTTGTAGATATACTGCCGCACGCCGAGGAGACAGGAGGCGAAGTTGTCGAAATACTCGAAGCCCCAGTTTTCGTTGCCGATGCCGAGGTACTTCATTTCGAAGGGTTCGGGATGCCCCATATCGGCGCGCACCTTTGCCCAATAAGCCTCTTTGGGATCGCTCGAAGAGACGTCGCCCTTTGCAAAGTAAATGAGGTGCGCAACGTTATCGATGACCTCGCTCTTGAACGCGGGCGTGCCGGGCACGATGCGCTGATAGCCCGTTTTACGCTGTTCGCCCATACGGATCTGACAAAGAACGCCGCAGTGAAGAACGGGCAGAGGCGTTGCGCCGATATCCTCGCACAGGCAGAAGTACTCATAGAACCCGATGCCGTAGGACTGCATATAGCGCCATACGTTGGGAATCTGTTTGCGGCTCTCGAGCGGGCCGACCGTATTGCGCCACTTGTACTGATAGTCGAATCCGACGTCGCCCTCCACGACGCAGCCGCCGGGGAAGCGCAGGAACGCGGGATGGCAGTCTTTGAGCACCTGCACCATGCGGGGCGAAAGCTTGCCGTTTCTGTACTTATTCGGATCGCCCCACGTCGTTGCGGGCAGCAGGGAAACGTAGTCGATACCGATCTGCCCGTTCCCTTCGAAGACGATGCACAGGCGCCCCATCGTATCTTTTTCCGCCACGACGGAGGTGGTAACTTTGATCCAGTCCCCTTCGTCGCCTTCGGGGATCCTGATCTCGCCGACGGTCGTGTGTCTGCCATGCGCGCCGCGGATATAAACCTTTGCAACGCCCTTGAACCCGAGGCGCTTCACCCACATGGAAAAGTTATACGTCTCCTTGTTGTAGACGGGCATGCCGTACATATCGTACCCGCCGTTGGTGTAGTAGCCGGGGTTTTCAAGGTGATAGATCCCGCCCACGTTGAGCACGAGGTAGGAAGGATTGTTGGCGTTCATGCCGCCGACTTTGGAGATGTATCTCGGACCTGCGCCGTACACATCCCAATAAAACCAATTTGCGCTGCGGCAGTCCACATGGCTTTCGCCGTTGTAATCGTCGTAAGAGAAGTACTCAAATTCGAACGAATTGTTGATGACCATTTCGGCGTTGAGTCCGCCGTCTGCCGCCTGATTGATGTCCTCAAAGAAGAGACCATAGAGTTCTTTGGAAACGTCTACGCCGCGCTTCTTCGCATCCAACGTGAAATGTACCATCTGCTTCGAAAAACTCCTTGCCTGATTTGCCGCTTTTTGCACGGCGCGGGTTACGGCGCCCGAGTTCCTTTTCATTATATCAGAGAATTTGCATTTGTCAATTGTTCTCGTGAAAATT